>MDJB01000059.1 GCA_001752465.1 Haemophilus quentini | reverse complement strand
AAATTTTTCTTTAGACATTTAAAGAGTCCCTCTAAATAGACACGGTTATCGATGGGTAAATAAAACCACATTAACCAATAAAATTGTTTATTCTAAATGAAGGAAAGAGAATTGAAGGATGGTGCTGATAGGCGGATTTGAACCGCCGACCTCACCCTTACCAAGGGTGCGCTCTACCAACTGAGCTATATCAGCGTTTGGAGCGGGCAGCGGGAATCGAACCCGCATCATTAGCTTGGAAGGCTAAGGTAATAGCCATTATACGATGCCCGCAAGTCCTAAATTCGTCTGTCCCATCAGGATTCATCTAAAAGATGGTGGAGGGAGAAGGATTCGAACCTTCGAAGGCTGAGCCAACAGATTTACAGTCTGCCCCCTTTGGCCGCTCGGGAACCCCTCCACGCTAAATGAATACTTGTGTACGAAAGAATGGTGCCGACTATCGGAATCGAACTGATGACCTACTGATTACAAGTCAGTTGCTCTACCTACTGAGCTAAGTCGGCGTGTCGTAAGCAAGTGAGGCGTATTATATGGAAAAAACTTTTCGTGACAAGTTTTTTTTCTAAAAAAATTATTTTTTTTGCGTGTTCGTTTAAATCACAAGCAAAAATGTGAATTTTTAACCAAATTTTATTAAATTTACTGAAAAATAAATGCGAACATGGCGGTTATAGAGTATATTTTTCTTCGTTTATTTAGCTATCAAATAAAATTATTGTGGAATTTTCAACTCAGCAAACACCTTTTTTAAGCTTTAATCGTGAACAATGGGCGGAATTACGTAAATCCGTTCCATTAAAATTGACAGAACAGGATCTCAAACCACTTTTGGGTTTTAATGAAGACCTTTCATTAGATGAAGTAAGTACGATTTACCTACCGTTAACTCGTCTTATTAACTATTACATTGATGAAAATTTACATCGCCAAACGGTACTACATCGTTTTTTAGGCAGAAATAATGCCAAAACACCTTACATAATTAGTATTGCTGGCAGTGTTGCCGTGGGGAAAAGCACTTCTGCACGTATTCTACAATCTCTACTTTCTCATTGGCCAACTGAAAGAAAGGTTGATCTCATCACAACAGATGGGTTTCTTTATCCATTAGACAAGCTTAAACAAGATAATCTTTTACAAAAGAAAGGTTTTCCCGTTTCTTATGACACACCTAAACTCATTCGCTTTTTAGCAGATGTAAAATCAGGTAAAAGCAATGTTACAGCACCAATCTACTCTCATTTAACATACGATATTATTCCCGATGAATTTGATGTGGTAGATAAACCCGATATTCTCATTTTAGAAGGATTAAATGTTCTTCAAACAGGCAATAACAAAACCAATCAAACCTTTGTATCGGATTTTGTTGATTTCTCTATTTATGTCGATGCAGAAGAAAAATTATTGAAAGAATGGTACATCAAACGCTTTTTAAAATTCCGAGAAAGTGCATTTAATGATCCTAATTCTTACTTTAAACATTACGCAAGTTTATCAAAAGAAGAGGCAATTGCGACGGCAAGTAAAATTTGGGATGAAATTAACGGGTTAAATCTCAATCAAAACATTCTTCCAACCCGTGAGCGAGCAAATTTAATTCTAACAAAAGGTGAAAACCATCAGGTAGAGTTAGTTAAGTTGAGAAAATAGATTAAAAGTGCGGTAAAAATAAAAAGTCTACACTATTTACTAAAGGACGGATGACAATATTGTTTTGAAGACAGTCCTTTTAATATTAGTTAAATTCCAGCCTATATTTTTATTGTCCAAGGAAACGTACCATTGCTGCATTATCCAAACAGTTTCCTTCTTAGACATACTTTGATTCAGCAAGGATTCGACGATAAGCTAGCTATCTTAGACTAAATGTAAAATGTTCCCACGGGATTTATGTTTTGTTCTTTTTTGTTACCTAACAATAGTTCAAACATAATTCCCCAAAAAGTTAATATCAATAGCAATATTCAGCTATTTAAAATATCAGCCTCTTCTAACAAAAAATCGCACCTGTAACAGTGCGATTTTTTGTTGTCTTAGTTTAGGACATTCTACCATTCTCAATGCCAATCACCTGATCACAAATAGCCATAGTGGATTGGCGATGACTCACGAGAATAATCAATTTTTCTGCTTTCACGTTCAACAATGATTTCAAAATCATCGCTTCGTTTAAGCTATCCAAATTACTGGTCGGTTCATCAAGTAAAATAATCGGTGCATTGTGCAAGAATGCACGAGCAATTCCAATACGTTGTTTTTCACCATCAGAGAGATTACCACCCAATTCCGTCATTTTTGTTTGATAACCTTGTGGCAAGCTTAAAATGAAATCATGAATTGACGCTTTCTTCGCGGCTTCCATAATTTCTTCTAATGTTGCATCACGGCGTGCAAGGCGAATATTTTCCTCTATAGTTTCGTTGAAAATGTAGGTTTGCTGGGTAATGTACGCCATATTGTCACGCAAACTACGGGTGTTGATGTTCGGTAAGGTTTCACCGTTAATTTTAATGCTACCTAATTTAGGATCGTAAAAACGCATTAGTAGTTTTAACAGTGTACTTTTACCACTGCCACTTCTGCCGTGAATACCTAAGATTTCACCTTTTTTTACTGACAAGCTGACATCCGATAAAATTTGTTCTTCACCATAGGCAAAACTTACATTCTCAACATCAATACGAGAAACCTCTTTCAAATCGACCGCACTTTCTACATCTTTTAATTCGGGCTCTTCTGCTAGCAAGCTCAATACACGCTCACCAGAAGCCAAGGTTTGTAACAAGTTGCTTGAAAGGTTACTTAACGCAATAACTGGACCGTAGCTCGACATTAATAAAATCACGCCAATTAAAAAGGCAGAGAAATTAATTTTATCTAAGCTAAATAAAATTAAGCCAATAAATAGCATAATAATGTTGAAAACAGATACTGCCACTTCAGTGTAAACGCGTACTTTCGCTTCTTGATCTTTGATGCGCTCAAAAGCCGTATCGATTTTTTGGCTGCGTTGTTGGATTTCTGCTAAGCGTTGTTTTGCATAACCAAAAAGCTGAATTTCTTTCATACCACGCACGCTATCGAGGAAGAAGTCATTCATTTCGCCTACTAATTCACGATAGCGTCTGCCATCTTCACGCGCCAATTTGGTGGTAATAATCGGTAGAATCACTCCCACCGTTAAATAAGCGGCTAACGCGACAACTACAAACCAACCAGAAAGATGCGCAAAGACCAACAATAAAATCGCAGAGGTAAAGAATGCAATCATAATTGGTGCAATGGTGTGTGCATAGAATACTTCAAGTAATTCGATATCGTTGGTGACTAATGACACTAATTGCCCTGCTTGTTTATCTTGCAACTTCACAAAAGCTAGGCGACGCAAAGAAGAAAACACTTTGTCGCGCAATAATGCCAATAATTTAAAAGCAATATAATGCCCTGACATTTGCTCTAAATAACGCAATGCGCCACGAGCCACCGCCAATACGATAAGTGCGGTCAAAATTCCAGAGAAACTTAAATGAGTGTCAAAGTTAAGAAGATTTACTAACCCCATCGCACCCAGCACCATAATAAAGATGGCAGCCAGAAAACCGAGCGTTCCCATCGTGATGGTAAACGCCATAATGTGCGCCAGAGGAGTCACTAATTTCAACAAATGCCCCATTACAACAAAACCATTTTTACGCATTTGCCACCTCTCTAATTTGTTCTAAATCTTTTTGTTGTTGGAACATTTCAGCATACGCACCTTGTTTTGCCATTAAGGTTTCGTGTGTGCCTTGCTCAATCAATTTGCCTTGGTCAAGTACGTTAATACAGTCCGCATTTACCGCATTTGCCAAGCGGTGAGAAATCATCACAATGGTTTTTTGTTGTTTAAATTGTTGAATGAACTGCAAAATAATCTCTTCGCTTTCCACATCAATGTTACTGGTCGCTTCATCAAAAATATAAAGTTCGGCATTGTGTAATAAAGCACGCGCTAAGGCTAAACGTTGAATCTGACCACCCGATAAATTTGCGCCACGGCTTAATAATTGCATATCTAAGCCGCCATTTTCGCGTACAAATTGGGCAAGATTCACTTGTTCTAAACACGCATAAATTTGTTCATCTGTGGCATCAATTTTCGCCATCGTCATATTTTCACGCAGCGAGCCTTTAAACACGTAGCTGCTATGGCTCACCAACGATACTTTTTGATAGAAAGAAGTGCGGTCTATTTCAGAGGCATTTTGTCCATTAAACAAAATCTCACCTTGTTGCACTTGATTAAAGCCCATCAACAACGAAACTAAGGTTGATTTACCGCAACCACTTTTACCCACAAACACAGAAAGTTGGTTTGGTTGAATAGTTAAAGTTAAACCTTGAATTGCCAGTTTTTCTGCAGAATACGCAAAATGTAGATCTTTAATTTCCACTTGAACGTTATTTTTGGCTTCAAAATTTACCGCACTTTGTTGTGTTTCCACTGGTGTATCAAGCAATGTGAAGATCTTATCTGAAGCCGCTTTACCATTCATCGCAACATGGAAGAATGAACCAAGCAAACGAAGCGGAATAAAGAACTCGGAGGAAAGTAGAATAAATAAAATCACGCCTAACACGCTGAGTTGTGCATCTTGGAATTGCAATAATGCAGTTAAAATCCCGATTGTCGCGCCGCCATAAGCGAGTAAATCCATCAGTGAAACCGAGTTAAGCTGCATAGTAAGCACTTTCATGGTAATTTTGCGGAAATGCTCAGCCTCTTTATCCATCGCTTTCGCTTTATAAGCATCATCTTGATAGATTTTTAGCGTAATTAAACCCTGTAAGTTATCTAAAAAGCTGCTGCCTAATCCCACATAAATCGACCAATATTTTGCCAAGAGTTTTTTCGCAATTTTATTCACCGCAATAATCGACATAGGGATAAGCGGCACGCAAATTAATAAAATAATAGCTGTTTTAAAACTGAAAAAGATCAGGAAAGCAAAGAGTGTAAGCGGTGCAAGCAAGCTATAAAAAAGCTGTGGCAAATAACGCCCAAAGTAGATTTCAAGCTGTTCTACACCTTCTGATGCCACTTGGATAATGCTTGAAGTAGATTGTTGATTCACTTGATTAAGCGGCATAGAAGCCAATTTACGATAAATAAGGCTACGCAATTCATGCTTCACTTTTGTGCTGGCAAAATAAGACGCCTGCACTGATTTTTTACCCGCAAAAGCACGTAGTGCCAATGCCACAATTAAAATCACACCTAAACCCACCGCACTTGACATCGTCAACTCTTTAAAATAAGCGGCCTGTAAAATATAAGAAAACACGACGGCACTAATAATCCCGCCAACTAACGCCACCCAATTCCACAACACCGTGACACCAATCCATTTTTTACTATCGACCACCGTGTTAATTAGGCGTTTATCTATCATCATAATGATTGCTCCTAAAAAAGAAGTACGCAATCAATGCGCACTTTTCATTTAATAGTGAAATTTAAAACGATTGCACATGCTTTCTAACATGAACAATCGATGGCTTGCATTATAGAGAACAAGTGGACTTAAATATAGAGCATAATGAGAATAATTTTTATTGTTTGATTTTAATCAAAAACAAGATTTTCTGATTGTGAGAAAATGTTTTCCCCTGTACTATATTTAATAATTATTATCATTTTCTTTATCATGGACTTAAACATGCCCAACTTTAGATTAAATCTGCTTGCATGTTCCGTTATGCTTGGACTGACAGCAGAAGCTGTTTACGCCAACGAACTTGAACAACTGCAGGAAATTAATG
This sequence comes from Haemophilus quentini, assembly GCA_001752465.1. GTDB lineage: Bacteria > Pseudomonadota > Gammaproteobacteria > Enterobacterales > Pasteurellaceae > Haemophilus > Haemophilus quentini. Next base: position 64,145 of record MDJB01000059.1, on the reverse strand, counting down.
TTTCAGGGAATACAGAAACAATAAATGTGAAAGAAAAAAAAGTTGGTGAAACCCAAATCACGGCTAAAAAACTATCTAAACAACAGGCTTCCGATTCTCGAGATTTAGTACGTTATGAAACGGGTATTAGTGTTGTTGAAACAGGAAGAACAGGAGCAAGTGGTTATGCTGTTCGAGGAGTTGATGAAAACCGTGTAGGTATTATGGTTGATGGACTTCGTCAATCTGAAACTTTAAGTTCATAAGCATTTAAAGAGCTATTTGAAGGCTATGGAAATTTTAATAATACTCGTAATGATGTAGAAATAGAGAATGTTAAAACAGCGACCCTTACCAAAGGTGCTGACTCTTTAAAATCAGGTAGTGGGGCATTGGGTGGTTCGGTTATCTTTGATACAAAAGATGCTAGAGATTATCTAATAGGAAAAGATCATTACTTCAGTATTAAACGTGCTACTCAAAGTATGAATAGTCAAGATTCGGTATCTCTTACTGCAGCTGGCCGATATAAAGGGTTTGATGCATTAATTGTTCATACTGAACGTAATAGCAATGAAATGAAGAATTATGGTTATGAAAGTTATGATGATAAGGTTGTCGGAATTAAAAGAGAAAAAACAGATCCTTATTCCATTTCCCGTAATAGTACTTTAGTGAAATTAGGGTTTGAACCAACAGAAAATCATCGATTTAGTGTAGCTGTTGATAAATCAACATTAAAAACTGATGGACAAGATTTATCTTATTCATTACGCCCTAGTTCTTATGTTAATACTGAAATCCGTCAAGGAGAACGATTTATTCACGATAAATCTAAACGAGAAAATATCCAATTTTCTTATGAAAACTTTACACAAACTCCATTTTGGGATCACTTTAAACTAACTTATTCATCTCAAAAAATTAAAAATAAAGCTCGTAGTGATGAATATTGTGCCTCAGCTAATTGTGCTGGCGTTATTAATCCACAAGGATTACATCTAGATGATTCAAATGGTGTATATAAAATTTTAGATAAAGATAACAAAGAACTCACAGGGAAATATGATTGGGGCACAATCTATAAAAATTCTAGAAATGAAGATGTTACTAATAATATTTTTGAGCGCTCTGTAGAGTCTTTATCAATAGATTGTGATAAGTTAGATTGCAATAAGAAATTTAGAGTTTTCTCTGCAAATAAATTAGATGGAGAGTATGATTATACCAAAAATTATAAATTTGAAGATAGAAAAATTAATATTAAAACTCTACCTAATGGTAAAAAATATGGTCAACTTGAATTAGCTGAAAGACCTAACCCTTTTGATTCAACCCTAAAACAATATGAAGAAGCCTTTTATTTACTTCCTAAATCTAGTGGATATAGTAGAAATGAATACAATGATCGTGATTTAAACACAAATACAAAACAATTTAACTTTGACTTTGATAAATCTTTTTCTGTAATAAAAACAGATCATGCTTTACGATATGGTGGGTTATACTCCGAAACAGAAAAAAGCATGGTTAATCTTCAGGGTTACAAAGGTGGGAATGTTCAATGGTGGGCTGATGACTTTATTTGTAATAAATTAGAGAATGGAATGAGAATACCCTCTCCTCAATATTATCCTACCAGTGACTGTACGGGAGCTTTAAAGGAAAGTAATTTAGGTAAAACGAGTTACTTAGTCCCAGTTAAAACTAAAAACCATGCATTTTATTTAGGTGATAATTTTACAGTAACGAATTGGCTTGGTTTTGATTTAAATTATAGATATGACAATGTTAGACATTTGCCACATTATCGCTTAGGGCAAGATCCTGAAATTCCACGTGGATTATTAGCTGGTACAATGATCCCTATTCCAGATAGTGCATTAACTGGAGGCAGTGGCTGGTATAATTATAATCATCCCGATTATATAAAAAATGTACAAGACAATTTAAATGCAATTCAAAAATCAACAGCATTTAAGCACCATTCCTATAATTTAGGATTAAACTTGGATCCAACAGATTGGTTAAGAATACAGTTTAAATATTCTAATGGTTTTAGAGCGCCAACGCCTGATGAAATGTATATGACATTTAAACATCCTCAATTTTCAATTTTGCCAAATACTAATTTAAAAGAAGAAAAAGCTAAAACAAAAGAAATCGCCTTTACTTTTTATAGAGAGCGTAGCTATTTCACTACTAATTTATTCCAAACCAATTATAAGAATTTTATTGATTTGGCATATTTAGGTGAACGTCCAATTGATCAAAGTAAATCGTCTTATTATCCATTCTATCAGAGTTTGAATCGTGATAAGGCAAAAGTAAACGGAATTGAAATTTCTACTCACCTAGAAATAGGAGACCTTACTGAAAAATTAGAAGGATTCCATTTGGGTTATAAGTTGACTTATCAAAAAGGTCGAATAAAAGATAGTAAGCCATTAGAGGGATATAAAAAATTATTAGAACATAACCCTAAATATATGAATATGGTCTTGCAAGACCAGCCAATGAATGCTTTGCAACCGACCACATCCGTATACAATTTAGGTTATGATTCACCTAATAAAATATGGGGATTAGATTTTTATATTACCGACGTCTCAGCCAAAAAGGCAAAAGACAGCTTTAACCCTCAATGGCATAGCATGATTGAACGTCAAGCAGAAAATATTAATACTGGTGCAATTGAAACAGTGCCAGCAAAAACAGTAAATGGTAACGAAAAAGTTATTGATAGAAGAGCATTATGGCGCAATAAGCATTACACTGTGATAGACGCCATTGCTTACTGGAAACCAATTAAAAACCTTACATTTACAGCTGGTGTTTATAATTTAACAAATCGAAAATATCTTACTTGGGAATCAGCCCGATCTATTCGAACTATCGGTACAATCAACCGAATAGATACTGAAACAGGTATAGGCTTAAATCGTTTTTACGCACCAGGTAGAAATTATAGGGCATCTATTCAATTAGAATTTTAGGTGTACTCTTATCTAACCGCACATAATAATAGTAGTGATAGTAAATGTGCGGTTAATTTAAATTCATAATTTAATTTACATATTATCTTTAACGAGAGAGAAAAATGACCAATTTTAAATTAAACCTGCTGACATATTCCGTTATGCTTGGGCTGACGACAAGTGTTGCTTATGCTGACAAACCAACTCAACCGCAGCTTGAGGAAATTAATGTATCTGGTTCTACCGAACATAGTGATCTGAAAACACCTCCAAAAATTGCCGAAACTGTAAAAACAGCGAAAAAATTAGAAAAAGAACAAGCGCAAGATGTTAAAGATCTTGTACGTTACGAAACAGGGATTACTGTCGTAGAAGCAGGACGTTTTGGAAATAATGGCTTTGCAGTTCGAGGAGTGGAAGAAAACCGTGTAGCCGTTCAAATTGATGGACTGCATCAAGCTGAAACTATCTCTTCACAAGGGTTTAAAGAATTATTTGAAGGATATGGAAATTTTAATAATACGCGTAATAGCGCAGAAATAGAAACGCTAAAACAAGTTACGATTCGAAAAGGAGCTGATTCTTTAAAATCAGGTAGTGGCGCATTAGGTGGTTCTGTTAGTTTTGATACAAAAGATGCAAGAGATTATTTACTTAACAAAAATTACTACGCTTCCTATAAAAGAGGCTATAACACAGCAGATAACCAAAATCTTCAAACGCTCACTCTTGCTGGGCGTTATAAGTACTTTGATACAATTGCTGTAATTACATCACGTAAAGGCCATGAATTAGAAAACTATGGTTATAAAAATTATAACGATAAAATTCAAGGAAAAACTAGAGAAAAAGCAGACCCTTATAGAAGAACCCAAGATAGTGCGCTTTTAAAAGTTGGTTTCCAACCAACAGAAAATCACCGTTTCTCAATTATTGCAGATTTATATAAACAAACTTCTAAAGGTCATGACTTTTCTTATACTCTAAAACCAAATACACAGTACATGACATATGATGAAAAAGAATTACGTCATACTAACGATAAAGTAGAGCGTAAAAATATCGCTTTTGTTTATGAGAATTTTACTGAAACACCATTTTGGGATACGTTAAAAATCACCTATTCCCACCAAAAAATTACTACAACAGCAAGAACGGACGATTATTGCGATGGAAATGAAAAATGCGATTTGGTCAATAATAAACTTGGGTTACATTACAATAATGAGAATAAACTGGTAGATAAAAATAATAATCCTGTTGTATATAATAAAAAAGATATTCCAAAGAGAAATTATTACTATGTTACTGAAGAAAAATATCGTCAGTATTATGATTTTGGCGTACCTAAAGAAGATGCGGATTCAATGGGAATTAAACCTATGTGGGGCGACTATGTGCTAGATCCTTCGTTAAATGGTTATGCTTGTAATAAGAAATTCCAGAAAGGAGATGGTAACCCTGATAAATGTGAAATTGCCGTAAACTCATCATTAAATGTTGAAACACTAAAAGCTAATGGAATAACTTATGATCTAACGGATCCTAAAAATAGTAAACTTATTAATAAATGGCGTGATCATGAACGACATATTATTTCTTGTGATGGAATCAATTGTAATAAAAAAATGATTTCTGGATATAAAATTAATGGTGAACCAATTGATATTCCATTCACAATTAAGAAATTTAAAGGAAAAAATGTTGCTTATATAGATAAGCAGTTGAATAAACAATTTGAAAATGATTGCTGGCTGAAAAATGGATGTCAAAAAACTCCAGAAAAAGCAAACTATCTTATTATGCCAGGATCTATAGGTTACCGACCTAACTTATGGTCACAACGTGATCTTATAAGTCAAACTAAACAACTCAATATAGACTTAACTAAACATAAAGTCTTATTTAATACAGAGCATGATTTTTCTTATGGTGGATTATGGTCACAAATGAAAAAATCAATGGTAAATATTTCCGGAGATCAACCTCTTGATCAAACATGGTTTGTTGATCTACCTGAAACTTGCGATACTTATGTCAATGGCAAACTTAATTTAGATCGTACACATACATTATGTGATAATAAAAATACTTTCTCATTTTTAATACCTGTAAAAACTAAAACAGGTGCTTTATATTTTATTGACGATTTTAGAATTAATGACTATCTTGCCTTTAATCTAGGTTACCGATATGACAGAGTCAAATATAAACCAGAATATACCCCAGGTAAAACACCAAAAATTCCTGATGATATGGTGACAAATCTTTATATCACCACACCAGAATTTAATGCAAGTCAAGCTGATTCAGATCCTAATGAATCATTGAAAAAAGAAGCCAATGCTGCAGCAAATATTAAAGAAATTGCACAACCGAAAAAATTTTCTGCAAGTTCCTACTCTTTTGGTACAACACTTGATCCGTTAAATTGGTTACGTTTACAAGCAAAATATAGTAAGGGATTCCGAGCACCAACAAGTGATGAAATCTACTTTACATTCAAACACCCAGATTTTTCTATTCGACCAAATAGAGATCTTCAACCAGAAACAGCAAAAACCAAAGAGTTATCTTTAACTGTGCATAATGATATGGGATATATTACAACTTCTGTTTTTGATACCCGATATCAAAACTTTATTGATTTATCCTATCAAGGGCGTCATGATGTTCATGGACACTCAAAACTAATACCATTTCATTTTTATCAAAATGTAAATAGACCAAATGCTAAAGTAACTGGTTTTGAAATTGCTTCACAAATATCCTTAGGAAATATTACTAAATTATTCAATGGTTTCAGTTTAAGCTATAAATACACCTATCAAAAAGGCAGAATAAATGGCAATATACCAATGAATGCAATTCAGCCTAGAACAGCTGTTTATGGAGTAAGTTATATTCACCCTGATGATAAATATGGTGTGGATCTTTATGTTTCTCATGCATCAGCTAAAAATGCAGAAGATACTTATAATATGTTCTATAAAGAAGAAGGTAAAATAGACCGCACAATTAAATGGAGAAGTGAATCTTATACAACCATTGATTTGTTAGGATATATCAAACCAATTAAAAATCTTACTTTAAGAGCTGGTGTGTATAACTTAACTAATAGAAAATACATTACTTGGGATTCAGCTAGATCAATTAGACCATTTGGTACAAGTAATATGATTAATCAAGATACGGGATTAGGTATCAACCGTTTCTATGCTCCAGGCAGAAACTATAGAATGTCAGTTCAGTTTGAATTCTAATTGTATCTAAAAGCATAAAAGTGCGGAGAAAATAATCTGCACCTCAAAAGTTGGACTAAATTACCAATAATTGAGGTGCAGATTTTATTATAGTCAGATAATGTAGCTATAAAAATATTCGCTAATGAAGCAATGGAAAGTTTCTTTGAACGATTAAAACGGGATGTTTTATGGCTGGCTATTTAACCGTAGAGAGAAGATAGTTGATATAGTAAGGGATTATTTGGTGGGGGAATTGTCGATGAATTCAACTGAAATTAAAAGGACTGAGTCTAATACAATATGCTCGTCAGTCCTTAAGTAAATAATCTAGGTTTTTAGGCGCGGCTGATTTTTACCGCACTTTTAATTAACTGAAAATTAATTTTTTGCTGCTGCCGCTGCTTTTACAATTACTGCAAATGCTGGGGCTTTTAATGATGCGCCACCCACTAATGCGCCGTCGATGTCTGGCTGAGTAAATAATTCAGCTGCATTTGCATCATTTACAGAACCGCCGTATTGAATAATCACTTGGTCTGCCACAGCTTGTGATTTCGCAGCGATGTGACCGCGGATAAATGCGTGAACAGCTTGCGCTTGTGCTGGAGTCGCAGATTTACCAGTACCGATCGCCCAGATTGGTTCGTATGCGATCACTGCACCGTTGAATGCTTCAACACCTAATGCATTGATTACCGCATCAATTTGACGCGCACACACTTCTTCTGTTTTGCCTGCTTCGTTTTCTGCTTCAGATTCACCGATACATAATACTGGCACTAAGCCTGCTTCTTTAAGTGCGGCGAATTTTTTCGCTACGAATTCGTCGCTTTCTTTATGATAAGTGCGGCGTTCAGAGTGACCAATAATGATATATTTTGCGCCGAAATCTTTTAACATTTCGCTAGAAATATCACCAGTAAATGCGCCTTTTACGTTCACATCTACGTTTTGTGCACCTAATTGAACCACACTTTTACCGCCACAGCTGCAACCACAACCAGAAAGTGCTTCTTCAGCCGTACCTAAATACATAACGGGGGGGGCAATTGCTACATCACAACCTGTTACATCATGTAATTCTGCTTTTAATCCTTCGATTAATTCTTTGGTGAACGCTTTGGAACCGTTTAATTTCCAGTTACCCATAACTAAAGGACGACGTGCCATTTTTGTTTCTCCATAGTTGATAAAATTAACTCGCCTACTATACCAAAATTTCGCCACGATTCTTTGCAGAAGATCATAAAATTAAAAAAATTCTCATAGAAAGATGATTATCTTGTGCTAAAAAGCTACAATTACCTGTATGGAACCAATAAAAAATAACCAATTATGAAACTTTTCAAAGCTGAACAATGGAATATTGACGTGCTTCTTCCTCTTTTTGAAGCCTATCGCCAAGCCTATGGACAAGCAGAGAATCCAGAACGCACCTTGGCTTTTTTAACTAATCGCATGCGTTTTAATGAAAGCCTGTTTTTTATTGCGGTGGACGAAAATGAAAAGGCTATCGGCTTTGTGCAGCTTTTCCCTCGCCTTTCTTCTTTACAATTACAACGCTATTGGCAAATCACCGATATTTTTGTGTTGGAACATGCTCAACAAACAGAAATTTATGAGGCGTTGATTTCTAAAGCAAAAGACTTTGTGCATTTCACGCAATCAAATCGTTTAGTTGCAGAATTAGCGCAAAATCAATATTCAATGTTGGAATCGGAAGGGTTTAAATTGAACCCGAAAGAACGTTTATTTGAATTGAGTCTGTAATGCTAACAGCGTTAAATCGTTATTGGGATTATTTGCGGATTGAACGCCAAATGAGCCCTCACACGCTTACCAATTATCAACATCAACTTGATGCCATCATCAAAATCTTAGCACAACAAGATATTCATGCTTGGGCACAAGTAACACCCAGCGTGGTGCGGTTTATTTTGGCGGAAAGCAAAAAACAAGGCTTAAAAGAAAAAAGCTTGGCTTTGCGTTTATCGGCATTGCGTCGATTTCTCAGTTTTTTGGTGCAACAAGGCGAATTGAAAGTGAATTCCGCCACCGGCATTTCTGCACCGAAACAAGGCAAGCATTTACCGAAAAATATGGATGGCGAGCAAGTTCAACAGTTGCTTGCCAACGATAGCAAGGAGCCAATTGATATTCGTGATCGTGCTATTTTGGAATTAATGTATAGTTCAGGTTTACGTTTATCTGAATTACAAGGCTTAGATTTAAACAGCATTAATACCCGAGTGCGGGAAGTGCGTGTTATTGGGAAAGGCAACAAAGAGCGTGTGGTGCCGTTTGGGCGTTACGCTTCGCATGCCATTCAAGAATGGTTAAAAGTGCGGACATTATTTAACCCAAAAGATGAGGCATTATTTGTTAGCCAGCTTGGAAATCGTATTTCTCATCGAGCGATTCAAAAACGTTTGGAAACTTGGGGCATTCGTCAAGGCTTAAATAGCCATCTTAATCCGCACAAATTACGTCATTCTTTTGCGACGCATATGTTGGAAGCCAGTTCAGATTTACGCGCCGTGCAAGAATTGCTTGGGCATAGCAACCTGTCCACCACTCAAATTTATACTCACTTAAATTTTCAACATCTGGCGGAAGTGTACGATCAAGCTCATCCAAGAGCGAAACGTAAGAAATAACAATCCACAGGTAAAACCTGCGGATTGTTATTATTCAGTAATCGAATAAGGTAACTGCACTCGCTCTAACAATATTTCACTATTCAGCAATCTAAATTGTTGTTCTGAATCAATGTCATTATTCATCACAACTTGCAACCATAAAACACCGTCTAAATTGACCGCACTTGTAATCGTGCCTGTTTTTCGCCAATTGGATTCAATCTGCATTTCGATTTCACTGCCAATTTCCGCTTCCTGCTGGGTTTGCGTTTTAAAGATAAACATTGCGCGTTTATTCGCACCACGATATTTCGCACGAGCTACCGTTTCTTGTCCAATATAGCAACCTTTGGTAAAAGAAATGGCTTGCTCAATAACTTGTAAATTTAGAACCTGTGGGATAAATTCATTTTGCGTTTGCGGACTTAAATTTGGCAATCCCGCTTGAATATCGGCTATATCCCAAATTTTTTCATCGCCATTAAAATTCACAGGTAATTCAGTTTCATTCAATAAAATTGAACGTATCCCATCAATTTCCAATGAAAAATGCGGTGTGATTTTTCCACATTTTTCACCTATTAAGCCGATGATTTGCCAATCACGTAAATCAAAACTCACTTTGGAAAATACCGCATATTTTTTCAAGGCATCTAGCCCACTTGGCAATAGATCTTTCTTAATCAGCAAAAAGAATTGTTCACTACTTACTTTAAACAAACGGTAAATTGCATTCATTTTACCTTTTGGATCGCAGTGAGCCGTAAGTGTTGTTGCTCCACTTGCTAATCGCACAACATCCGTCGTTAACTGCCCTTGCAAATATTTTTCTGCATCCGCACCATGCGCCTCAATCAGTTGATATTGAGTAAGAGAAATAAATTGAGACATTCTACTTTCCTATTCTAAATTCTGGATTTGCTCACGCATTTGTTCTATAAGCACTTTTAGCTCAACCGCAGAAGCCGTGATATCTGCATTAATGGATTTGGACGCAAGGGTATTCGATTCACGATTCAATTCTTGCATCATAAAATCTAATTTACGACCAACTGCGCCGCCTTTTTTCAAAATATTCGTGGTTTCTTTCACGTGCATTTGTAAACGATCGAGCTCTTCCGCCACATCAACGCGTTGAGCGAGTAAAATCATTTCTTGTTCCACACGTTGCGGATCAAGATTGATTTGAGCATCTTCAAAACGTTGCAATAAACGTTCACGTTGCCATTGCAAAACTGTCGGCATTTGTGACCGCACTTTATCCGCTTCCACGGCAATAGCATCTAAGCGTTGTTGAATAATATCGTTCAGTTTTTCGCCTTCACGACCACGCATTGCAATAAAATCTGTCAGTAAATCATCAAAGGCTGTCAACAAATCTTGACTAATCGCATCTAAGTCTTGCTCTTGCGCTTCCACCACACCAGGGTAACGCAACACGTCTGTCAAATTAATTTCACCTTCTCCAGCTTGAGTTTTAATCCATTGCAAAGACTGAATCACTTGATTCGCAAGCTCTTTATTTAAATTCAATTCGGCATTTGTTTGTTTTTTAGTTTCAATGCGCAAAGAACATTCAATTTTACCGCGAGTAAGACTTTGACGAAGTTTCTCACGCAACGTGTTTTCTAATCCGCGAAATTGCTCGGGCAAACGGAAAAAGTTTTCTAAATAACGTTGATTAACGGAACGAATTTCCCATACTGCATTGCCCCAATCTTTTTTCACTTCAAGGCGTGCAAAGGCGGTCATACTGTAAATCATAAGCTCTCCTATTTTTAGTTTTATCTTAGTTGATTCGCCAAGTATTGTAACGAGATGAACACAGAAAGGGAAAAGAAAAGTGCGGTAAATAATAAAGATATTTTGTATTCTGTTGTTTACACGGTGTAAATTTTAAAATACAATCGCCGTAAATTTATTATTACACAATAAGGAAGCAAACATGAACAAAACTGTAGGCAGCACACTTCTTGTTGCTGGTACGATGATTGGAGCGGGAATGTTGGCTATGCCACTCACTTCCGCCGGCATCGGATTCGGCTTTACTTTAGTCTTATTATTAGGGCTTTGGGCATTATTAACTTTTAGCGCACTTTTATTCGTTGAACTCTATCAAACTGCGGAAAGTGATGCGGGTATCGGTACACTCGCTGAACAATATTTTGGTAAAACAGGACGCATTATTGCCACGGCAGTGCTAATTATTTTCTTATACGCATTAATTGCCGCCTATGTCAGCGGTGGCGGTTCACTACTAAAAGATTTATTACCAGAAAGTTTTGGCGATAAAGTTAGCATCTTATTATTTACCGTAATTTTCGGTTCATTTATCGTCATCGGTACACATAGCGTAGATAAAATTAATCGCGTGTTATTTTTTGTAATGCTTGCGGCCTTTGCCGTGGTGTTAAGCTTAATGTTGCCAGAAATCAAATTTGATAACTTAATGGCGACACCAATTGATAACGCTTTAATTATCTCTGCAAGCCCTGTATTTTTCACAGCATTTGGTTTCCACGGCTCGATTCCAAGTTTAAATAAATACTTAGACGGCAACGTAAAAGCATTACGCATTTCTATTTTGGCAGGTTCAGCAATTACCCTTTGCGCTTATATTTTGTGGCAAATGTCGACGCACGGCTTACTCACACAAAATGAGTTTTTACAAATCTTAAAAGAAGATGCGACCTTAAATGGCTTAGTAAAAGCAACACTAGCTATCACTGGTAGTAATGTCATTGCTGGGGCAGTAAAATTATTCTCAACTTTGGCGCTGGTTACTTCTTTCTTAGGCGTAGGGCTTGGCTTGTTGGAATGTATCGAAGATTTATTAAAACGATCTTTTAATATTTCTGCAGGGCGTATCTCACTTGGCTTAATGACGTTCATTCCACCACTCGTCTTTGCGCTTTTCTATCCTGAAGGTTTTATTTTAGCACTAGGCTACGCAGGCCAAATGTTTGCATTCTATGCCGTAGTATTGCCAGTTAGCCTCGTTTGGAAAGCTCGTCGAGCTTACACCAATTTGCCATACAAAGTATGGGGAGGAAATCTGACTTTAATTATCGTATTGGTATTAGGCGTAATCATTACATCTATTCCATTTGCGATTCGTACGGGTTACTTGCCATTTGTTGTGGGTTAAAAAACAAAGTGAAAATCCACCGCACTTCTTGATCTCCATAAAGCAAAACGCCGTTCAATAATGAACGGCGTTTTATATTTAATCATGACGTTAAAGTGCGGTAAATTTTTAATGCGTTTTATGGCTCGTGCTATACAAAATTTTGTCCGTATAAGCTAAAGCAATCGCCGATACTAAAAAGCCCAAGTGCAACAATAACTGCCACATCATCGTTTTTTCTGGCATATTGCTTGCATTCACAAAGGTTTGCAGCATATGGATAGATGAAATGCCGATAATAGACATAGAAAGTTTAACTTTCAACACAGTTGCATTTACATGGCTCATCCATTCAGGTTGATCGGGGTGATTACGCGTACGCAATTTAGAAACGAAAATTTCATAGCCACCGATAGTCACCATCACCAGCAAGTTTGCGATCATCACAACATCAATTAAATTCAACACGCCTAACATAATTGTGTTGGAATCCATATCATTTACATTAATCACTAACTCCCATAAGCCTTTAATAAACTTATAAGAGTAGATTGCAAGGGTTACAATCAAGCCCAAATAAATCGGCACTTGCAACCAGCGACTCGCAAAAATTATTTTCGCGATAATATTCGATTGTTCGTTATATTTCGCATAAGGATCAACAGGTTTGTTTTCTTCCATAAGATTTTATTCCTAAATTAAACAGTGGGTTAAATAAACAAAAAAACCGCAAGAAAATAGCAGTTTTTTTGAAAATAGCAATAAGGAAATTGAGTTATTCTTATTTTATTTATATGTTTGAAGGGGTAGAAATTGATCCTCTCAAAATACAGGTCGGCTCTAACACTAAAGTGCGGTAATTTTCATTAGGATTTTTAATTCGTTGCAATAGTGCTTCTACAGCAAGTTTGCCAAGTTCAGCTTTCGGTTGGCAAATGGTGGAGAGAGGAGGCGAGAGATAACGAGCCAATTCAATGTCATCATAGCCCATAATTGAAAGATCTTGCGGAATACGTAAGCCTTGTTGCTGAATAGCTTGGTATGCACCAACAGCAATAGTATCACTACAACAAAAAACTGCTGTTGGACGTGAGGATTGAGTAAGTAAAGATTGTATGCCAAGTACACCGCCTTCAAAGTCAAAATGACTTTCGACAATCCAATGAGGATTTAACGCAATTTTTGCTTCCGACAGCGCATTTTTATAACCTTGCAAACGATTTTGTGCGACAGATTTTTTGAGATTTCCCGTAATAATGCCAATTTTACGATGTCCTGCATCGATTAATGCTTTTGTCGCCAAATAGCCGCCAAGTGCTGAATTTTCGAGTATTTTATCTGCATTTAACTCAGTAAACCACCAGTCCATCACAACGAGTGGCAGCGAAATGGCTAACTCTATATCAGCCTGAAAACGGCTATCACCACACATCAAAAGCAAACCATCCACTTGTTTGTGCATTAGAGTTTGCAGATTTTGTTGTAGGCGTTTGGCATCGCCACCAGTGGTGGCAATAATAAGATTATATTGATGCTGCTGACAATATTGTTCCACGCCTGCCATCACTTCCGCAAAGAATGGATTATTTGTTGCGGTGACAAGTAGCCCGATAGTTTTGGTTTCGCGCACCTTAAGACTTCGTGCAACAGCTGAGGGGGTGTAATTCAGTTCAGCGACAATACGCATCACTTTCTCATGAATTTCATCGCTAACAAAACGAGATCCATTAATGACGTGAGATACTGTGGAAGTCGAAACTTGCGCCAGTCGTGCAATATCTTTCATTGTCGCCATAAAAACACCCTAAAAATTCACCGCACTTTAAGCGTATTCAAGAAAATCTAAAGTTTCTTGACGCGTTGGAATAGAGGATTGAGCCCCTTTTTTCGTCACACTAATCGCAGCGGCAGCTTGACCAAAACGAATGGCTTCATCAAAGGATTTTTCTTCCAATAAAGCTGTAACAAAACCGCCATTAAATGTATCACCAGCTGCAGTAGTATCTATTGCTTGCACGCAAAAGCCCTTAATGATGCGGCTTTTACCTTTTCGACTGACAAACACACCTTTCGCGCCAAGGGTAATCATTACGGTTTCAATGCCTTTATCGTGAAAAACACTTGCAGCTTTCACCGCACTTTGCTCGTCGGTTACCGTTACCCCCGTCAAGATTTCAGCTTCTGTTTCATTTGGTGTAATAATATCAATCAAACTCAATAATTTGTCCGATAAAATCTGCGCTGGAGCAGGATTTAGCATAACCTTAACACCATTTTTCTTAGCGATTTGAGCAGCCAGCTCCACACCAGAAAGTGGGGTTTCTAATTGCATTAACAAGCAATCCGATTGTGCAATTTGCACCTCACTTTGACGAACAACTATCTCACCCAAATGTGCATTTGCACCGCTAGCCAGCACAATACTGTTCTCGCCCGATTGGGCAACTTGAATAAATGCCATTCCTGTCATTTCCTGTGAAACGGTACTAATATGGGTTGTATCAATCCTTTCCTTGGCAAACGCATTTTTCATTGTTTCGCCAATGCTATCTGATCCAATGCAACTAATGAAAGCTACTTTTGCCCCTAAACGAGCGGCGGCTACTGCTTGATTGGCACCTTTGCCACCATAGGCAATTTGATAATTTTGACCTGTTAGCGTTTCACCGGGTTTAGCAAAGTAAGGCACAGAAATAACGTGATCAGCATTGATACTACCGAGAACCGTGAGGGTTTTTCTCATTATTTTATCCTGTATTGTTATATTTTTTCTTTCTACACAATGGGACAAATATAATTTGCCCCATAATGTGATATAACGAGCTTATTCAGTAGATAGATTATTCGCTTATTACTTTCAAATCTACTGGAATTTTCGCTTCAACTTTTTCGCCCTTTAAGATTTTATCAGCGGTAACAACACCTAATGAACCAATAAGCTCGGGTTGTTGTGCGATAGTTGCCGCCATTTTGCCACTTTTTACAGCTTTTACTCCATCATCGGTACCATCAAAACCTACGATAAGGACTTTTTTATTTGCTGCTTTCACCGCACGCAATGCACCTAATGCCATTTCATCATTTTGCGCAAAAATTGCTTGAACATCACCTTTAGATGCCAACAAATTTTCCGTTACATTCAAACCTTTTGTTCGATCAAAATCTGCTGGCTGACTGGCAAGCACATTGAATTTATGAGCATCAATAGCTTGTTTGAAACCCTCGCCTCGTTCGCGTGCTGCAGATGTTCCCGCAATACCTTCAAGTTGAATCACCTTGGCATTATCGCCTAATTTCTGTGCGATAAAATCACCTGCCATTTTACCACCTGCGATATTGTCAGATGCAATATGGCTCACTACGTTTCCTTTAGCTGCGCCACGATCTAATGTAATTACTGGAATATGCTTACGGTTTGCAATCGCCACTGCGTTGCCAACTGCTTCAGAATCAGTTGGATTGATCAATAATATTTTTGCACCACGCACAGTTAAATCTTCGACATTAGCTAATTCTTTAGCAGGGTCATTTTGTGAATCAAGCACCACTAACTTATAACCTAATTCATCCGCTTTTTTCTGTGCGCCATCTTTTAACGTTACAAAAAATGGGTTATCTAATGTAGATACTGCCAAAGCGATTGTGTCTTGTGCAGAAGCAGAGCCAGAAACAGCCAAACCTAATAATACAGCAGAAGTAAGTGCGGTTAGTTTTTTCATAGTTTCTCCTTAAAGTGAGTTACAGTTTTTTTGTACCAAGATAGTTATCGGCTAAAACAGCAACCAAAATAACCAACGCTTTTGCTATCATTTGATAGTAAGATGAAATATCTAATAGATTTAATGCATTGTTTAAAAATCCGATGATTAATGCACCGATGAGAGTTCCCATTACACGACCTTTTCCTCCCATCAAACTGGTTCCACCGACTACCACGGCAGCAATTGCATCTAATTCATAAGATACGCCAGCAGTGGGTTGAGCAGAAGATAAACGTGAAGTAACAATTAAACCTGCTAATGCAGAAAGAAATCCACTGGCAGCAAAAACAAATACTTTGATTTTATTGACATTAATACCAGAAAGTTGAGTTGCTGATTCATTACCACCGAGCGCGTAGATATAACGACCAATAGGCGTGTGTTTTAAAATATACCAAGCGACAGCAAACACGATACTCATAATCCAAATTGGTACTGGGATACCTAAAAAATAGCCTGTACCAATGCTAGCAAATAGATCAGCATTATCCGAAAAACCTGTCGTAATAGGACGACCATCTGTATAAACCATTGTTATACCACGTAGTAAGGTCATGGTAACCAAGGTAGCAATAAACGCCTGAACTTTTCCCTTTGCAACAATTACGCCACTTATGCTACCAAGAAGTGTTCCAATCAATAAAACCACAGGAATTACTAAAAAAATAGGCAATTCAAGACTTACCATTGAGGCTGCAATAGCGCCAGTCAATGCCAATACAGACCCCACAGAAAGATCTATACCTGCAATTAAAATAACAAAGGTCATCCCCACTGCAATAATCGCATTAACCGAAGTTTGACGTAAAATATTCAAAATATTATCTACACTGAAAAAATCGGGATTAATCATTGATACAATCGCAATAAGAATAATCAATGCAATAAAAGATCGTTGTTCAATCAAAAATTTGCCTATTTGGATAGAAGATGTTTCAGTTTTCATCATATTTACCTACGCTTATTTACCGATAGCTGCTGCTAATAATTTTTCTTGAGTTGCCTCTTCACGAGAAAATTCTGCACTGATTCTGCCTTCTCGCATAACCAAAATGCGATCACTCATACCAAGCACTTCTGGCATATCAGATGAGATCATTAAAATACTCAACCCCTCTTTCTTAAATTCGTTAATCAACTGATAAATTTCTTTCTTCGCGCCGACATCTACGCCACGAGTTGGTTCATCTAAAATCAACACATTTGGACGAGTCATTAATCCACGAGCAATTGCCACTTTTTGTTGATTTCCACCAGATAGCAAACCTACTTGTTGATCACGGTTAGGCGTTTTAATGTTAAACATCAAAATAAAGTCATCTACTGCCATTTTTTCCGCTTGATGGCGAATACTGCCTTTTTGTGAAAAATGATCGAGCGATGTGAGCGACATATTTTCTTTCACCGACATGCCTAAAACCAAGCCATCACTTTTACGATCTTCAGAAATATATACAATGCCATTATCCAAACCATCTTGCGGACTACGATTCTCAATCTCTTGATTTTTTAACCGCACTTTCCCCGCTGTTTTTGGCAAAGCACCGTAAAGTAGCTTGCCGAGTTCCGTTCTACCCGCGCCCATTAAGCCTGATACGCCGACAATTTCACCGGCATGCAATTTGAAGGAAACATCATCAATGCCGTTTCCGCTCACATGTTTCACATCCAATACACATTCGCCTTTTTCTTGTGATAAATGCGGATATTGTTCATCAAGACGACGACCAACCATCATTTCAATTAAATCATCTTCTGTAATCTCTGCCACAATGCGTTCACCGATAAATTGACCATCGCGTAAAACCGTCACATCATCACAAATTTGGAAAATTTCTTTTAAACGATGAGAGATATAAACAATGCCGCGATTTTCTGCTTTGAGTTCACGAATCACATTGAATAGGGCTTCGGTTTCCGTATCTGTGAGTGCATCGGTTGGTTCATCCATAATGATAACTTTGGATTCAAAACTTAAGGCTTTGGCTATCTCCACCATTTGTTGCTCACCAATAGAAAGTTCAGCGCAAAGCTGTTTACTGCTGTGAGTTACCCCCAAACGCGCAAGCAGCTTGTCTGCTTCTTGGTGCATTTTCTGCCAGTTAATCGCTCCCCAAGGGGTTTTAAATTCACGACCAAGAAAAATATTTTCCGCAATAGTGAGATTGCCAACTAAATTAAGTTCTTGGTGAATGATACTAATACCAGCTTCCTGTGAGGCTTTAGGTCCATTGAAATTAACCGATCGATTAAGATACTCAATTGTGCCTGCATCTTTGGAATAAATACCAGTAAGCACTTTCATCAACGTTGATTTACCCGCCCCATTTTCCCCCATCAATGCCATTACACGTCCAGCGTAAACAGATAAACAGGCATTATTCAAGGCTTTCACACCCGGAAATGACTTATCAACACCACTAATTTTGAGTAAAGTTTCCATAATTTCACCCTGATTAAAATGGCACACCAGAATATAAAATTACATTGGCATAAGGTGAACATTCGCCAGTACGAACAATAGCTTTACTTTCAAGGGTAAATTTTTTAAAAGTTTCGTGCGATACAAATTCCACTTGTATTTGATTACCCTGATGACTTTCAAGTTGTTGAAGTTGTGTTAAAAGTGCGGTCAATATTTCTGGATTTTTTTCTTTAATTTCTTCTGCAATAACAACGCGTTCAACATACATTTCATTCGTTACTACATTCAACGTTTGTAGAAAACTTGGTACACCTGCAGTTAATGCGAGATCGATACGTTCCACACTTAACGGAATTGGAAGTCCAGCATCGCAAATCGTCAAACTTTCCGTATGACCAAGTGTAGCAATGCAATGCGAAAGTTGCGCATTCAATAAAGCTGTTTTTTTCATCTAAAAGCTCCTTTTTTGTTATCGAAACGTTTCGATAAGACAAATATAGATAACAAAAATAGAAAAACAACTAAGAAATTTCAAATTTGGGATATTGATCACAAAATTTCTAGATAGGACAAAAAATTCTCCAACCAAATTTGCATTCAATCGGAGAATAAATTATTGAAGATTTTCTTGATTTAAGACATTCAACCTCGCCAAATCCACCTGATTATTTAACAACTCCACATCGGGCATTGTTTTATTGGCTTTTGCGGAAAGGGTTTTAAATCGTTCTACTTTGCCAACTAAACCTTGTTGGCCAACAAGAGCGGTGACTGTGCTGTTGTATTGATTGCTGACAGTGGAAAGCGTATTGCCAAGCTTACTTAAACGTTCTGCAACCAAGCAAATTTGGTTATAAATTTCACCCGCTTTTTCAGCGATTTCTTTTGCCTCTGCATTACCGCGTTCGATGCGCCACAAATTTGCTACGGTACGTAAAATCGGCATTAAGGTGGTGTGAGAAACCATAATGACATTACGTTCATAACCATAATTAAATAAGGCGGGATCAGATTTTAAAGCCTCAATATATGCGGGTTCCACCGCAATAAACATGAGAACAAAATTCGGGCTACGCATACCAATAAGATTACTGTAATCTTTTTTATGCAGATCATTAATATGGCTTTTCAATGCGGATATATGTTCTTTTAGTAAACGCTCACGTTCAAAATCATCCTCAGAATTCACCGCACTTTCGTAAGCCACCAACGACATTTTGCTATCGATAATTAAGTGTTTTTCATCAGGTAAATTCAACACAAAATCAGGGTAATTGCGTCCGCCTTGTTCATCTTTAAAATGTGCTTGAGCACGGTAATGCACATTTTCTTCAAGCCCAGCCAGTTGCAACGCTCGTTCTAATTGCACTTCGCCCCAGTTGCCTAAAGTTTTCTTTTCACCTTTCAGTGCAGAAGTTAAATTACTCGCCTCTTGCGACATATTCAGACCGATTTCCAGCACTTTTTTAATTTCAGCTTCCAAGCCAGCATTACCTTTCACAGATTCGGAGTGAATTTCATTGACGCGTTTTTGGAAACCTTCAATTTGCTCTCGGAAAGGCTTGAGCAACGTTTCCAAGGCAGTTTGATTTGATTGACTAAATGATCGACTTTTTTCATCCAAAATCCGATTGGCTAGATTTTGAAATTCCACGCCTAACTGCTGCTTAGATTGTTCAAAGTTCTGTTGTTGCTCTGAAAAATGTTTTTCTTTTTCTGCTAACGTTGTTTTTAATCCTGTTAATTCTTGAGAAAGTGCGGTCAATTTTTCAGTTAAATGTTGTTGTTCCTGTTCTTTACGAGATAACTGGCTTTGGCTATGTTGCAACTGGGCATTCAAACTTTCAGCTTGCGCAGAAGCGATCCCGAAGCGTTCTTTTAATGCGGTAATTTGCTCTGCGATGGCGGAATGGCGAGATTGTTCTTCATCCAGTTCTTGAGTGAGATAATGAATTTTTTCATCACGTTCATTGAGTCGAACTAACAAGCCTTGGCTTTCTGTTTGAGCTTTGATGGTTTGCTGCTCTAGCTGATTTTTGATGCTGCTAAGTTCATCGAATTTACTAGCAAGTTGATTATAATCTTGAGTCGTTTTCGATAATTCTTGATGAAGATGTGTATATTTTTGCTGGCGTAGAATAAGCAATAAAATCAATAGAATAACTATTACTAACAAGCTAAAAAGCCACAAATTCTCTGACATATATCCCCCTTAAAATGATGCCGTAAATTGTAACATAGAAATATGAGTTAAATTTTAGCTTTAAGTGCGGTGAAATTATCTTACTCACCGCCCTTATCATAGGCTGCATCAGTCAATGTTTTCAAAAACGCTTCCAACGCATCAATTTCTGCATCGGTAAGCGGTTTACCTTTAAGATCGCTATGGCTTATCGTTGGCGCATATTCTGCTGCCGACCAAGGTTTACCCATTTCAGGATTTATCTTACGCTCAGGGTTATTATGGCTATCTAAAAATAATAATACGGTGCGCAATTCTTTAAATACGCCGTTATGCATATAAGGCGCAGTAACGGCGACATTACGCAATGTCGGCACTTTAAATTTGCCTTTTTGAGCAATATCACCTTTCACCATTGGATTATCTAACAATCCATTATCCACCCAATCTTCGCCTAATTTATTATGAGCAATCAACGCCTCATTTTTCGGCACACCGAGATTGAAATAACGATAATTTGTAAAAGTTTCTTCACGATGATCTTTATCATTCAGCTGATGACAATTACTGCAAGTTGTTTTTTCTTTATCAAAAAATAACGCCTTGCCTAATGCTTCTTGCTCAGTAAATTTATCTTGCCCTGCCAAAGTGCGGTCATATTTAGAACTGAACTGAGCAAACAAATCTAATTGCTGAAATGCAGCAAGTGCCTGTTCCATAATGGCATAAATTTTCTCATCATCTTGCCAAATTTCCTCGCCCCAATGCTTGGTAATGTAATCTTTCACTGCCTGATTTTCGGTAATACGTTTTACCACGCTGGCTTTGTCTTTCATGCCCATTTCAACAGGATTGAGTGGAGGCCCCCCCGCCTGCTCAGCTAAATGTTTTGCTCGACCATCCCAAAATTGGCCGCCAACATAATCCTTAATTTTTTCATCGAAATGAAAATCAGGGGAATATTTTGCATAAATGGCTGTTGGTGTGTTGCGATTACCAAACTTTGTCGGATCATCACCTTGCGAAACCATTTTATCTATATCATTTTCACGTAAATCCGCAAAAGCTGCTGCAGGCATATGGCAAGTGGAGCAACTCTGCGTTTTGTTGTAAGAAAGTGATTTATCAAAAAAGAAAGCCTGACCCAATCCAAGCAATGCGGGATTTATGGGTTCTTCTTGAGCAAAACAAAAAATAGGTAAGGCAAATAATGACAAGAAATATTTTTTCATTCTAACTCCATGAGCATAAAAAATAACTGCACTTAGTCAAAGTAAATTTACTATTATAAATTTAGACTGCGCATAAATTAACTTAAACATTGATATCTTACACCAAACTCAAATTTTTAAACCTTTTCTTACATACTTAAACTTAATAGTAGAAAAGCAATGCTTTTGGGAATTGAAGAACTGTTAAAACATTTTTTAGCTGAGCTTTTTTGATGATCTTAATCAAAATAACCTACTGTTTTAGTCAATTACTTTGTTATAGGTATTACTTTAACGTCATAATACCCGATATAATTAGTTGGGTATTTTGCTTTATGTAAAATATTTACCTATAATTTTAAATAGGAAGTTAATTTTTCAATAACCTAGGAGTGATAAAATGGGGCAGTATAAAAAGTTCTGGTACCTATTAGTCGCCGTATTGATTGGAGCATTCTCCATTCTCGGTTACTATGGGTTTGAAGTTTATCGTGAAGCACCACCAATTCCGCAACAATATGTTTCAGAATCAGGTGAAAAAGTGATTACTCACGATGAAATTTTACATGGTCAAACTGCTTGGCAAACCACTGGTGGTATGCAAGTAGGTTCTGTTTGGGGTCATGGTGCATACCAAGCGCCTGACTGGACTGCAGATTGGCTACATCGTGAATTAACCAACTGGTTAGATATCACCGCAAATAAAGAATTTGGTAAAAACTTTGCAGATCTTAATGAAGAACAACAAGCTTTATTAAAAGCACGTTTAACTAAAGAATACCGTAGCAGCAAAGTTGAAAATGACACCGTTGTGCTTTCAAATACTCGTTTAGCGGCAATGGAAAAAACAGCACAATACTACATTTCTTTATACGGCGATGATCCTGCTACTAAAGTCACGCGTGAACACTTCGCCATGAAGGATAATACCCTTCCTGACTTACAAGCGCGTAAAGACTTAACAAAATTCTTCTTCTGGACTGCATGGACTGCCTCTGCAGAACGTCCAAATACAAATGCAAGCTACACCAACAACTGGCCACATGAGCCATTAATCAATAACGTGCCAACACCAGAAAACGTAGTTTGGTCTATTGCGAGTGTGGTATTCCTGATTGCGGGTATTGGTTTCGTTGTTTGGATTTGGTCATTTAAAAAACGTGAAGATGAACAAGATCCACCGATTCCGGAAGTTGATCCCCTCACAAAACTACAGTTAACCCCTTCTCAACGCGCATTAGGCAAATATCTCTTTACGGTGCTTGCATTATTCTTACTGCAAGTAAACTTAGGGGCGATTGTTGCTCACTATACCGTTGAAGGTCAAGAATTCTATGGTATTGATATTTCTCAATACTTACCTTATTCATTAGTGCGTACATGGCATATTCAAGCTGCATTATTCTGGATTGCGATGGCATTCTTAGCCGGTGGTTTATTCCTGGCACCGATCATCAATGGCGGTAAAGATCCAAAATTCCAGAAATTAGGCGTAGATATTCTATACTGGGCATTAGTAGTATTAGTAATAGGTTCATTCACTGGTAGCTACTTAGCGATTGCGCATATTCTTCCTGAAGAATGGAGCTTCATGTTCGGTCATCAAGGTTACGAATTCATTGACTTAGGTCGTTTCTGGCAAGCGGTGAAATTTGCAGGTATCTTATTCTGGTTAGTCTTAATGCTTCGCGGTACAGTGAACGCATTCAAACAACCGGGTGATAAAAACTTATTAGCGTTATTCTTCGCTTCTGTGATTGCGATCGGTCTATTCTATGGTCCAGCATTATTCTACGGCGAGCACACTCACATTTCTGTGATGGAATACTGGCGTTGGTGGGTAGTTCACCTATGGGTAGAAGGCTTCTTCGAAGTATTCTCTGTAGCGGCACTCTCATTCATTTTTGTAAGTTTAGGTTTAGTTTCACGTCGTACTGCGACCGTAGCAACCATTACTGAAGCGGCATTGTTCTTAATCGGCGGTATTCCTGGTACGTTCCACCACCTATACTTCGCAGGTGCAACCACCCCAATTATCGCAGTAGGTGCGTCATTCTCAGCACTAGAAGTGGTTCCATTAGTGTTATTAGGTCATGAAGCTTGGGAACACTGGGCAATGCAACAAAAAACACCTTGGATGGACCGTTTAAAATGGCCTCTTTACTGCTTCGTAGCTGTCGCATTCTGGAATATGTTAGGTGCAGGTGTATTTGGTTTCTTAATAAATCCACCAATTTCACTCTACTATGTTCAAGGCTTAAACACGACTGCCGTTCACGCGCACGCTGCATTATTCGGTGTGTATGGCTTCTTAGCATTAGGCTTCGTATTCTTAATCGCGCGTTATTTACGTCCGGATACACCATTTAACGATAAGTTAATGAAATGGGGCTTCTGGTTATTAAACGGTGGTTTAGTGCTGATGATCGTATCCAGCTTATTACCTATCGGTGTTATCCAAGGATATGCAAGTATCTCTGAAGGCTTATGGTATGCACGTAGTGAAGAATTTATGCAACAACCATTATTCGATACCTTACGTTGGGTTCGTTTAGGTGGTGATGTGGTATTCATCTTCGGTGCACTAGCCTTCTTCTGGCAAATCTTTACGATGATTTTCTTCAGACCTAAATATTCTTAGTTAGGTTATCCCCCAAAGCGACTTATGTGAAAGTAGGTCGCTTTTTTATTCTCATCTACCATATTTTATATAAGCTTACAAAGTTTTTTTACATAAAATTAACATTACATAAACATTAAAAATATCAGAGGCTGAAGTAGATTAGCAATTATGTTAATCTGATTCAGCCCCTTAAATAATATCGAATAATGTTTGTTAATAACCTACACCTTAATCAATTGATTATTTAGTCCAAATTTTGGAGACAGATCAAAGTGCGGTCAGATTTATGATTATTCTTCTTTTGGTAATCGAATCAGGGCGTAAACCAATCCACCCCATACCAAAGCGAGAGACACGATCATCATAATAATTGCACCAGTACTCATTTTATTCTCCTTTAGTTTCATCAATGGTTAACTTGGTTTCGCTTTTCCATTTTAAGCGAGAAAGGAAGAATGCCACGACAAGTAAGCTAATGGACATCCCCCAACCAAAGGTGTTTACAAACCAGTTTGGATAACCTTCATAACCTTCAGAGAAGACTTTTGCCCCTTCGCTGAAAAGCATGAAGGCTAAAACACCACTCGTTAATACAATACATAAACGCCATAAGAAACCAACTTTGAAAGATGACGTTTCGTTTAAGTGATTACCCAATAAACCGAGTTTTTCATTTGCCACAATCGCAATTAAAGAAGCAAATGCTACGGCAACAATACCGAAATAGTTTACGAATTTATCAAACACATCTAACATTGGTAAGCCAGTTGTCGTACCAAATAAAATGACAGAAACGAACATCATTGGTACTCCCACGATAAACGTTACTTTCCCACGACTAATACGAATTTTATCTTGAATTGCGGAAATAATTACCTCAATTACTGAGATGAATGAAGTCAATGCAGCAAAGGTTAGTGAACCGAAGAACAATACGCCTAATACTTCACCAAATGGTGCTTTGTTGATGATGGTTGGGAACGCAAAAAATGCTAAACCAATTCCGCCTTTTGCCACTTCGCTAACTTCTTGACCTTGCGCAGTAGCAATAAAACCTAATGCTGCAAATACGCCGATACCCGCTAACACTTCAAAGCTACTGTTAGCAAAACCTACAACCAAGCCGCTACCAGTCAAATCGGATTCTTTTTTAAGATAAGAGGCGTAAGTCACCATAATCCCAAAGCCGATAGAAAGAGAGAAGAAGATTTGCCCATAGGCCGCAATCCACACACTTGGATTAGAAAGTTTCGACCAATCTGGCGTAAATAATGCATCTAAACCTTTTGCCGCACCTGGTAAGAATAAGGAATAAATCACAAGGGCCATAAACATTACAACGAGCACTGGCATTAATACAGAAGATGCTTTAGCAATCCCTTTTTGAACGCCCATAGACAGCACGCCTAACGCAACAATCCACATCGCAATCAATGGGCCAGTTACCATACCGACAAATTCAAAACTAACGCCGTTTTTAATGTCGCCCATTTTTAAGAATTCACCGATGAAAAAATCAATTGGTTTATCGCCCCATGCGCCAGTGAAAGAAAAATAGGTGTAGCTTGCCGCCCAGCCTAATACCACAGCGTAATATAATCCGATGATGACATTCACCATCATTTGCCACCAGCCAAACACTTCAAAGTGCGGGCTAACACGGCGGTAAGAAAGTGGTGCGCCACCACGATTGCGGTGACCAATGGCATAATCTAAAAATAAAAGGGGAATCCCTGCGGTTAACAACGCGATAAGGTAAGGAATGATAAATGCCCCACCACCATTTTCATAAGTGGTATAAGGGAAACGCCAAATATTACCAAGACCGACGGCCGAACCAATCGCGGCCATAATAAATGCACGACGACCAGAAAAAGTCTCACGCTTTTGCGCTTTTTGGACTGAGTGCGCCATAAATTATCCTATGTAGTAAAAATGAAAAGAGTTTCAATATAATGAAATCTAATCATCAGTCAATAAATAAGCCAAAAGAGCGGTAAAAATTCACGAATTTTTTAATAAAAAGAACATAAACATTCAAAACAAGCCAATTTTCGCCACAATTTTTTCGTTTTTTTTTCGCACCAAGCCCTACCAATGACTCGAAATTTCGCTACAATGCTGAACTTATCCCAAAATAAAAACAACAGGAAACAAACACAATGACAGGTGCACAACTCATCATGGAGTGCCTGAAAGCACACCATGTCACGACTCTTTTCGGCTATCCCGGTGGCGCAATCATGCCAACCTACGATGCCCTTTATGACGCAGGCTTAGATCACTTACTTTGTCGTAATGAACAAGGGGCTGCCATCGCAGCGATTGGTTATGCTCGCTCCACGGGAAAAGTGGGCGTCTGTATTGCAACATCAGGCCCTGGTGCCACCAATTTAGTTACTGGATTAGGTGATGCCATGATGGACTCCATTCCAGTTGTCGCCATTACCGGTCAAGTTTCCTCTCCATTAATCGGCACGGATGCATTCCAAGAAGCGGATGTTCTAGGACTTTCCCTTGCTTGTACTAAACACAGCTTTATCGTTCAAAGTGCGGATGAATTAGCCGATGTTTTTGCAGAAGCCTTTGAAATTGCCCAAAGCGGACGCCCAGGCCCAGTTCTTATTGATGTGCCTCGCGATATTCAAATTGGTGAAGTTCCTGCGAATGTAAAAACCTACGTTAAAACACTCGAAAAACCGACCGCACTTTCGGCAGATAAACTTGCTGAAGCGAAAGAATTATTAAAAAATGCTAAAAAACCAGTGCTTTATGTGGGTGGCGGCGTTGGTATGGCGAAGGCTGTTCCTGCCTTACGTGCATTTTTAGCCCAGACCCAAATGCCATCAGTCTCCACTTTAAAAGGTTTAGGTGTAATTGATCCAAATGATGATGTGTATATGGGAATGATTGGTATGCATGGCACAAAAGCTGCTAATATTGCCGTGCAAGAAAGCGATTTATTACTCGTATGCGGTGCGCGTTTTGACGATCGTGTAACAGGTAAACTTGATACTTTTGCGCCTCATGCCAAAGTGATTCATTGTGATATTGATGCAGCGGAAATTCATAAATTACGCCGTGCAGATGTCGCCCTACAAGGGGATTTAATCCAAGCACTAAATGCACTCAAACAAGATCTTGATATTGAACCTTGGCGTGAACAAATCAGAAATTTCAAAGCAAAATTAGATTTCACTTATATTAAAAATCAAGGTCATCGCCTGATTGATCCTTGGGCATTACTCAACACCCTATCTAATCGTAAACCAAATAATGCGGTAATTTGTACTGATGTAGGTCAGCATCAAATGTGGTCAGCGCAACATATGAAGCATTTTGCTCCAGAGAACTACATTACATCGGCAGGTTTCGGCACAATGGGCTTTGGCTTACCCGCCGCTGTGGGTGCAAAAAAGGCACGCCCTCAAGATGAAGTCATTTTGGTTACGGGTGATGGCTCACTCATGATGAATATCCAAGAATTGGGTTCAATCAAACGTGGCAATTTACCTGTAAAAATTTTGCTACTGGATAACCAACGCTTAGGTATGGTTCGTCAATGGCAGGATTTATTCTGGAATAAACGTCGCAGTGAAACTATTTTAGACGACAACCCAGATTTTGTGATGCTTGCTAATGCGTTCGGTATTCCTGCAGAACGTATTGAGTCAGCCGATGATGTGGATGCAGCACTCAACCGATTATTAAACAGCAAAACAGCCTATTTATTACAAGTATGTATTCCACCTGATGAATGTGTATGGCCACTTGTGCCACCGGGTGCATGTAACGCGGATATGGTAGAGGAGATGAACTAATGAATGAATATAAACTTGAACTCGTCGCTCGCCATCGTCCTGAAGTACTAGAACGCATTTTACGCGTAGCACGCCACCGCGGATTTACCGTTACAACAATGGACATGACACTAATTGAAACCCAAGTGCGGTTAAAAATCACCGTAAAATCTGACCGCGCTTTAGATCTATTAGTGAATCAGTTGGCGAAATTGCCAGATGTTGTGGAGATTAGATAAATGAATCTGACAGATGTTTTAATTAAGATCCCTGATAATGAAATTGAAACCTTTTCGGCATTCATCAAGCAAAAAAGAGATGAATTAATTTCATCACCTAAAGATACGGCAAAGAAAGCAACAGAAGTTAATCAAAAGGAAATTTCTACTCTCTTAAATAAGAAACAATTTTCAAAAGCAATTATTTTGTTAAGAGAATATTCTTATCAAGAATTTTTAAAAGAAGAGGCGGCATTTAATGGGGTCATTCTTAAAGAATTAAGTAAAAAATTTAAAACACCCCATAACCTTATTGAGAAATTAAGTAATCATTTTTTTCAGCTTAATATTCAAGAGAAGACAAAATTTCAAGAACAGCTGATTAATACTCTTGGGGAATATACGGGATCAATTAGTCCCTATATTTATCAACTATGCTTAAGCAATACACAATCTAGACGTTCAAGGGCTGGAAAAATTTTTGAAGGAATCATTTATTATCTTTATGAATACCTAGCATTTAGTTTTGACTCACAGGCTCAAGTAGGTAAAAAAACTTTCACTGATCTTGGTTTAGGAAAATTAGTAGATTCTGTTTTACCAGGGATTGCAGAATTTAATTCAAGGAGAGATAAAACCATTATTGGAACGATGAAAACAACATTAAGAGAGCGTTGGCAAGAGGTCGTAGAAGAAGTTAGTCGTTCAAATATACCAAATATTTACTTACTTACAGTTGATAATGATATTTCAGATAATAAAGCTGTACAGATGGGAACGCACAATATTGTGTTAGTTGTATTGAATGAAGTTAAAAATCAAAAACATTTAAAAGACAAACGTAGTGTCATTGATTTTGAAAGTTATTTTCTTGATGAAATTCCTAACATAATGAAATATTGGAAAAAATGATGATAAAAATAGTAGATCTATTTGCAGGTATTGGTGGTATAAGATTAGGTTTTGAACAAGCATTTAATAATGTAGATTGTGTTTTTAGTTCTGAAATAGATAAATATGCTATTCAAACTTATAAAACTAATTTTAAAGATGAATTTGTTTTTGGCGATATTACTCAAATTGATGAAAAACTTGTACCAGATCATGATATTTTATTAGCAGGTTTTCCTTGCCAACCTTTTTCTCAAGCTGGACTAAAAAAAGGTTTTAGTGACACAAGAGGTACGTTATTTTTTGATATTGAGAGGATTTTACTTGAAAAAAAACCAAAAGCCTTTTTGTTAGAAAATGTTAAACAATTAAAAGGTCATGATAAAGGAAATACGCTGAAAGTAATTTTAGAGCATTTAGAAAAAGCAGGATATAAAGTTTTTTATGATGTTTTAAGAGCTAAAGATTTTGGGATTCCACAAAATAGAGAAAGGATTTATATTGTTGGTTTTTTAGATGGTAAGGTAAATTTTGAGTTTCCCAAGCCACTAAATATACAAACAAAAGTAGGCGATATATTAGAGGAGAAAGTTGATGACAGGTATACTATCTCCGATAAATTATGGGCTGGGCATCAGCGTCGCAAAGAAAACAATAAAAGAAATGGAAAAGGCTTTGGGTATGGTTTATTTAGTGCTGATTCAATTTACACCAATACCATATCAGCAAGATATTATAAAGATGGTAGTGAAATTCTTATTCAGCAAACAGGGAAAAACCCAAGAAAACTTACCCCGAAGGAAGCATCTAGGTTACAAGGATTCCCTGAAGAATTCAAAATTCCTGTCTCGGATACTCAAGCATATAAGCAGTTTGGTAATACTGTATGTGTGCCTGTAATTAAAGCAATTGCAGAAGAAATAAAAAAACATATTTAAATTTAACCCTAAATTTTACTCGGAGAGATTATTTATGCCAAAACTACGTTCAGCGACCAGCACACAAGGTCGTAATATGGCAGGCGCACGTGCCTTATGGCGTGCGACAGGAATGAAAGAAAATGACTTTGGTAAACCGATTATTGCGGTGGTGAACTCTTTCACCCAATTCGTACCAGGGCATGTGCATTTAAAAGATATGGGGCAGCTTGTTGCCGCAGAAATTGAAAAAGCGGGCGGCGTAGCAAAAGAATTTAACACTATCGCAGTGGATGATGGTATCGCAATGGGTCACGGTGGAATGCTTTATTCTTTACCAAGCCGTGATTTGATCGCTGATAGCGTAGAATATATGGTTAATGCTCACTGTACTGATGCGATGGTGTGTATTTCCAACTGTGACAAAATCACCCCGGGAATGTTAATGGCGGCAATGCGCTTAAATATTCCGACAATTTTTGTCTCAGGCGGCCCAATGGAAGCAGGCAAAACTAAACTTTCGGATCAATTAATCCGCTTAGATTTGGTTGATGCGATGATTGAAGCAGCCGATCCGAATGTGTCAGATGAACGAATTGATGTCATTGAACGTAGTGCGTGTCCAACCTGTGGTTCTTGCTCGGGCATGTTCACCGCTAACTCCATGAACTGCTTAACCGAAGCTTTAGGTTTATCTTTACCGGGCAATGGTTCGATGTTAGCCACTCACGCAGACCGCAAAGAATTATTCTTAAAAGCAGGTCGTCAAATTGTTGAGCTTTGCAAACGTTATTACGAACAAGATGATGCAAGCGTATTGCCTCGTTCAATCGGTACCTTTGATGCCTTTGAAAATGCAATGAGCCTCGATATCGCAATGGGTGGTTCAAGCAACACGGTTTTACACTTATTAGCGGCAGCACAAGAAGCAGGCGTAGATTTTAAAATGGAAGATATTGACCGTTTATCGCGCAAAGTACCTTGTTTAAGCAAAATTGCACCAAACACCAATAAATACCATATGGAAGACGTACACCGTGCAGGCGGTATTATGGGATTGTTGGGTGAATTAGATCGCGCTGGATTAATTCATAAAAATACACACACCGTGCTTGGAATGAGCATGGGAGAACAACTAGACCAATACGATATTATTCGCAATCAAGATGAAGAATTACATAAATTCTTCCGTGCAGGCCCTGCAGGTATCCGCACGACTCAAGCATTCTCACAAGATTGTCGCTGGGATACCGTCGATAATGATCGTGTAAACGGTTGTATTCGCAATAAAGAAAATGCGATTTCACAAGAAGGTGGCTTAGCCGTATTATTCGGTAATCTCGCTGAAGATGGATGTATCGTTAAAACCGCGGGCGTAGATGAATCTATTTGGAAATTCACTGGCACCGCAATCGTATTTGAAAGCCAAGAAGATGCTGTTGCAGGCATTTTAGGTGGCAAAGTCAAAGAAGGTCATGTCGTTGTTATCCGTTACGAAGGACCTAAAGGCGGACCGGGTATGCAAGAAATGTTATACCCAACCAGTTACTTAAAATCGATGGGCTTGGGCAAAAAATGTGCTTTATTAACGGATGGTCGTTTCTCTGGTGGTACATCAGGCTTGTCTATTGGACATGCTTCACCAGAAGCCGCTTCAGGCGGTGCAATCGGCTTAGTTCGCGATGGCGATATTATCAACATTGATATTCCAAACCGCGCAATTAACTTAGAAATCAGTAATGATGAACTCGCAGCACGCAGAGCTGAACAAGATCAAAAAGGTTGGCAACCAGCTCACCGTGAACGTGAAGTATCTTTCGCTTTAAAAGTATTCGGTCACTTTGCGACCTCAGCGAACAAAGGTGCGGTACGCGATAAAACATTATTAAAATAATTTAATGGTTTCCCCTCCTTCATAAGAGGGGGATAAAACAAAGGAAAAACTAACCGCACTTCATCATCAAAACAAACACTATGAAAAACCTACTCACCAATCCTCAACCCTCTCAATCAGATTACATCAACGCTATTGTTAAACTTGGTTCACGCGTATATGAAGCCGCGCAAGTAACCCCTTTACAAAAAATGGGAAAACTTTCTGAACGACTGCACAATAATATCTGGATCAAGCGCGAAGATCGCCAACCAGTAAATAGCTTTAAACTACGCGGCGCTTACGCAATGATTTCTAGCCTTTCAGCAGAACAAAAAGCAGCTGGTGTAATAGCCGCTTCTGCGGGTAACCATGCGCAAGGTGTGGCATTATCAGCGAAACAATTAGGCTTAAAAGCATTGATCGTCATGCCACAAAACACCCCAAGCATTAAAGTGGATGCTGTGCATGGTTTTGGTGGCGAGGTGTTGTTGCACGGTGCTAATTTCGATGAAGCCAAAGCAAAAGCGATTGAGCTTTCAAAAGAAAAACACATGACATTTATTCCACCATTCGATCATCCATTGGTAATCGCAGGGCAAGGCACGTTAGCGATGGAAATGCTACAACAAGTGGCAGATTTGGATTATGTGTTTGTACAAGTCGGTGGCGGTGGTTTAGCTGCAGGTGTAGCAATTTTGCTTAAGCAATTTATGCCAGAAATTAAAATCATCGGTGTAGAATCAAAGGATTCTGCATGCTTAAAAGCCGCTCTCGACAAAGGCGAACCAACAGATTTAACCCATGTTGGATTATTTGCGGATGGTGTTGCCGTAAAACGCATTGGCGACGAAACATTCCGCCTATGCCAACAATATCTTGATGATATGCTATTGGTTGATAGTGATGAAGTGTGCGCAGCAATGAAAGATTTGTTTGAAAACGTTCGTGCTGTTGCGGAGCCATCAGGTGCATTAGGTTTAGCTGGTTTGAAAAAATATGCAAAACAAAACCATATTGAAGGCCAAAATATGGCGGCAATTTTGTCTGGCGCGAACTTGAATTTCCACACATTACGTTATGTATCTGAACGTTGTGAAATTGGTGAAAACCGAGAAGCTTTATTAGCCGTTACCATGTCTGAACAACCTGGTAGTTTCTTAAAATTTGCTTATGTATTAGGTAACCGAGCTGTAACCGAATTCAGTTACCGTTATACAGATGATAAACGTGCTTGCGTGTTTGTTGGGGTAAGAACGACAAATGAGCAAGAAAAAGCAGACATTATTGCAGACCTCACTAAAAATGGTTTTGATGTTGAAGATATGTCTGATGATGATATTGCGAAAACGCATGTTCGCTATTTAATGGGTGGTCGTGCAGCCAATGATAATGAACGCTTATATACGTTCGAATTCCCAGAGCAAAAAGGTGCGTTATTGAAATTCTTGGAAACGTTACAAAATCGTTGGAATATTTCATTATTCCACTATCGTGCCCACGGCGCGGACTATGGAAATATCCTTGCTGGTTTCCAAATTGAAGAACGCGAACAAGCAGAATTTGAACAGGCACTTGCTCAACTCAATTATGTTTTTGAAGATGTAACAGAAAGCAAATCTTATCGTTATTTCTTACGTTAATCTTATAAAAAAGGCGTGATATTTTTCACGCCTTTATATTATTCAAACTCTAATTCCACCGCACTTTCGCCAAGTAAATTCACTAATTCCGTCAGAATTTCATCTGTTGGAATAATCGACCATTGCACGCCCAAACGTAGCAACGCACGACCTTTCGGACTTTGATAATACACGTTAATCGGCAACGTTCCACCACTCACTGGCTCAAGTAATGCTTTAAGTTGTTTAATAAAACTTGGTGTA
Organism: Haemophilus quentini; assembly: GCA_001752465.1. Classification (GTDB taxonomy): domain Bacteria; phylum Pseudomonadota; class Gammaproteobacteria; order Enterobacterales; family Pasteurellaceae; genus Haemophilus; species Haemophilus quentini. The sequence goes on along the minus strand of MDJB01000059.1, from coordinate 30,390 downwards.
ATTTGATGCTCAGAAAGACTAATAGCTAAAGATTTGACATAACGAGAACGAGCCTCATCTAAAGTCATTAATTCTCGCACCGTCATTTTTAAGCCACCAGAGAAATCATCAAAGCTCACCTGCCCAGAAGCAACAATCACTGTATCTTTTTGTAATTTCTCACCAAATTGTTCTAGGCTTTCACCAAATAATGTTAAATCTAAGCGACCTGAACGATCATCTAATGTTGCAATGCCTAGACGATTGCCTTTTTTCGTCATGGCAATTCTCGATGCCACGACTAGCCCTGCCACAGTGCTAATTTGTCCACGACGATTTGGTGCAAGATCTTTCAACTGCGTTGATGTGTAATGAGAAAGTTCTTTCAAATAGCGGCTAACAGGATGGCTGCTTAAATAAAGCCCCAAGGTTTCTCGTTCACCATCAAGGATTTGTTTTTCGGTATAGGGTGGTGTATTAGCATAGGCATTTTCCACTTCTTCATGGGTTTCAGTCAGCACACCGAACATATCCGTTTGTCCCATGGCTTCGTCTTTCGCATGCTGATCGGAAGCTCTAAGCGCATCTTCTAAATTCTTAGAAAGTGCGGCGCGATGTGGGCCTAATTTATCAAAGGCGCCCGACATAATTAAGCTTTCAAAGGTACGGCGGTTAATTTTTTTCAAATCTACACGAGCGCATAAATCGAATAAATCTTTGAAAATCCTCCCTTCATTTCTTGCCGTCACAAGTGCGTCAATCGGTCCTTCCCCCACACCTCTAATCGCGCCAATCCCATATACAATCTCACCTTGTTCATTGACACTAAAATGGTGTTTGCCGATATTAATATCTGGCGGCGTTACTTTTAAGCCCATACGCAAACATTCGTCGTACAACCCTACGATTTTATCCGTGTTATCCATTTCAGATGTCATCACTGCTGCCATGAATTCCGCAGGGAAATGAGTTTTTAACCAAAGGGTTTGGTAAGACACCAAGGCATAAGCAGCGGAGTGAGATTTATTAAAACCATAGCCAGCAAATTTCTCCACCAAGTCGAAAATCTTCATGGATAGCTCGCCATCTACGCCGTTTTTCTCTGCACCTTCTTTAAATACAGAGCGCTGTTTTGCCATTTCTTCTGGTTTCTTTTTACCCATCGCTCGACGCAATAAGTCAGCTCCACCCAGCGTATAACCAGCCAACACCTGCGCAATTTGCATCACTTGTTCTTGATACAAAATAATGCCGTAAGTCGGCTCAAGAATAGGTTTCAAGCTTTCATGTTGATATTCTGCGTCAGGGTAAGATACTTCTTCTCGTCCGTGTTTACGGTCGATAAAGTTATCCACCATGCCTGATTGCAACGGGCCAGGACGGAACAATGCCACCAACGCGATAATATCTTCAAAACAGTCAGGCTGCAGACGCTTAATCAAATCCTTCATTCCGCGCGATTCCAACTGGAACACTGCGGTGGTTTCGGAACGTTTAAGTAATTCAAAAGATTCAGGATCATCAAGTGGAATAGCGGTAATATCTACTCGAGGCTTGCCTTCACGCACCATACGAGCATTAATCATATCTAATGCCCATTTAATGATAGTGAGAGTACGCAAGCCTAAGAAGTCGAATTTCACAAGCCCTGCATATTCCACATCATTTTTATCAAAGTGAGTAACAGGATGTAAACCTTCATTATCACAATAGAGCGGTGCAAAATCAGTAATTAAGGTTGGCGAAATGACCACGCCACCAGCATGTTTACCCGCATTACGCGTCACGCCCTCCAGCTTGCGTGCCATGTCAATCAACGCTTGCACTTCTTCATCGCTATCGTACGCGGTCTGTAATTGTGGCTCAGCCTCAAATGCTTTCGCAAGCGTCATACCAGGATCTGGCGGAATTAATTTCGAAATACGATCAACAAAACCATACGGATGCCCCAATACGCGCCCCACATCACGAATCACCGCTTTCGCCGCCATGGTTCCAAAGGTGATAATTTGTGATACAGCACCACGGCCGTAAGTTTCAGCAACGTGCTCAATCACTCGGTCTCGACCATCCATACAGAAATCCACGTCGAAATCGGGCATAGACACACGTTCTGGATTTAAGAAACGTTCAAATAGCAAATCAAACTCTAGCGGATCTAAATCAGTGATTTTTAATGCATAAGCCACTAATGAACCCGCACCAGAACCACGACCCGGCCCAACAGGAATGTCGTTATCTTTCGACCACTGAATAAACTCCATTACGATCAAGAAATAACCAGGGAATCCCATTTGGTTAATTACATCCAGCTCAACTTGCAAGCGTTCATCATATTTTGGTCTTTTTTCTAACCGCACTTTTTCATCAGGGAATAAAAAAGCTAAACGCTCTTCCAAACCTTCTTTAGCTTTTTGCACCAAGAAATCTTCTGTACTTAAATCGCCAGTTGGAAACTGAGGCAAGAAATATTGACCAAGGCGCAAGGTGACACTACAACGTTGCGCGATTAATAATGTATTTTCTATTGCGGAAGGAATGTCAGCGAATAACTTGCACATTTCGTCTTCGCTGCGGAAATATTGTTGTGGGGTATAACGTTTTGGACGTTTAGGATCGTCTAAAGTATAGCCATCGTGAATCGCTACGCGAATTTCGTGGGCTTCAAAATCCTCTGCATTCAAAAACATCACATCATTAGTTGCGACTAGTGGTAAATTACAACGTTCTGATAATTTCAAAGCTGCTTGGATATAACGTTCTTCATCAGGTCTTCCAGTACGAGTAAGCGCAAGATAAAAATGATCAGCAAAAAATTCTTGGTAAAAAGCAACCGCACTTTCAATTTCTGCAGCGTTTTCTTTCAACAATTTTTTACCCACATCGCCTTGCGTCCCCCCTGATAAAATAATCACGCCCTCGCGATGTTCAATCAACCAATCTTGATCAATATAAGGTAAATCGTTATAACCTCGTTGATAAGCCTTTGATAACAATAAAGTAATATTTTTATAGCCTTCATTATTTTTAGCCAGCAAAGTAAGATCAAAGTATTCATCGCCACACAATGCACTTTTTACTTTTACATCTGCACCGATAATTGGCTTCATCCCCGAAGAAAGCATTTCGCCATAAAAACGTACCACACCGCAAAAATTAGTAAAATCCGTTAATCCCATCGCAACCATTTCATTGGCAGCACAAGCTTTCACGAGAGGTTTCACTTTGACGATACTGTCAATCATCGAAAAATCTGTGTGCGTGCGAAGATGGACGAAACGAGGCTGGGATGACATTGAAAATCCTTAAAGTGCGGTTAAATTTTGCCGTAAATATTGAGGCGATATTATAGCGAATTTTTCAAACAAATGCCTATGCAACAAACGGCTTTCCTAATTAGCTCGGATAACCGATTGCGTGAACAAAAAATGTTAAGTAGATCAAAATTTTGATAATTATCCGTTCCCATTTTGGGTGATTTCGGCTAGTCTACCAGCGATTTATTTATTTCAAGAGAATAAGGATGATCCTATGACAACTCTTTTTCATGTAGCGCAAAATTGGTTAAACCAAGATCCTGACACAGAAACTCGTGCAGAATTAACCGCACTTTTAGATGCCGCAAAAGGCGGAGATAAAGCGGCAGAAGCAGAATTGCACGCACGTTTTGATGGTCGCTTACAATTTGGTACAGCAGGTTTACGTGGCCGTTTACAAGCTGGCTCAATGGGGATGAACCGAGTTTTAGTTTCTCAAGCTGCTGTCGGTTTAGCGGAATATTTAAAAGATTACGATAAAGAACCATCAATCGTAATTGGTTACGACGGCCGTAAAAACTCTGATATTTTTGCCCGTGACACCGCTGAAATTATGGCGGGTGCAGGCGTAAAAGCTTATTTATTACCACGCAAATTACCTACGCCAGTTTTAGCTTATGCTATCCAATATTTTGATACCACTGCAGGTGTAATGGTAACAGCAAGCCATAACCCACCGGAAGATAACGGCTATAAAGTGTATTTAGGTAAAGCAAATGGTGGCGGTCAAATCGTTTCACCGGCAGATAAAGACATCGCAGCATTAATTGATAAAGTTGCGGCTGGCAATATCCAAGATTTACCACATAGCGATAATTATGTGGTGTTAAATGATGAAGTAGTAGATGCGTACATTGCAAAAACAGCATCATTAGCTAAAGAGCCAACTTGCGACATTAACTATGTTTATACCGCTATGCACGGTGTTGGCTATGAAGTTTTAAGTAAAACGCTAGCAAAAGCAGGCTTACCACAACCTCACGTAGTCGCAGATCAAGTTTGGCCAGATGGCACATTCCCAACGGTGAATTTCCCAAATCCAGAAGAAAAAGGCGCGTTGGATTTAGCAATTAAAGTGGCAAAAGAAAAGAATGCTGAATTTATCATTGCTAATGACCCAGATGCAGACCGTTTAGCCGTTGCTGTGCCTGATGCACAAGGCAACTGGAAATCACTACATGGCAATGTGGTAGGCTGTTTCTTAGGTTGGTACTTAGCAAAACAATATCAAGGTAAACAAGGCACATTGGCTTGCTCACTTGTTTCTTCTCCTGCGCTCGCTGAAATTGCGAAAAAATATGGTTTCCAATCAGAAGAAACCTTAACTGGTTTCAAATATATCGGTAAAGTATCTGGCTTATTGTTTGGTTTTGAAGAAGCATTGGGCTATTTAGTAGATCCAGACAAAGTACGCGATAAAGACGGTATTTCTGCAGCAATCGTGTTCTTAGATCTTGTGCGTAACTTGAAAAAACAAGGCAAAACTTTAGCGGATTATGCTGATGAATTTACCAAAGAATTTGGTGCTTATGTGAGTGGACAAATCTCTATTCGAGTAAGCGATCTTTCAGAAATTGGAAAATTAATGACCGCACTTCGTAACAATCCACCAGCGGAAATCGCTGGCGTGAAAGTGGCACAATTTATCGACCATACTAAAACAGATCGTCAAAGCGATATCCTTGTATTTAACTTGGAAAATGGCGGACGCTTAATTGCTCGTCCTTCAGGTACTGAACCAAAAATTAAATTCTACTTAGATGCGCGCGGTAAAGATCCAAAAGATGCAGATCGCGTATTAGCAGAATTTGATGAAGGTGTTCGTCACATTCTTCGCCAAGATGCTTATGGCAAACAAGATTGCTAATTGCTTCTAAAAATAACAATCCGCACTTTTTACGTGCGGATTGCTATTGGGTTTAATTCAGTACTAACCCGCAACAGCGATACGTTTCATATCTGTCATATAACCACGTAATTCTTGACCGATTAATTCAACAGGGTGGTTACGAATTGCATCGTTTACATCGCGCAAGGTGATGTTATCGATTTCCGCTACTGGAGTAGGCTCGCCCAAGTCACCTTTTTGAAGGTTAGGGATAATTTCTTTTGCAAGAATTGGAGTCGCTACGTTAGAGAATAAGTAGTTACCATATTCTGCAGTATCAGAAATTACCACGTTCATTTCGTATAAGCGTTTACGTGCGATGGTGTTCGCAATTAATGGTAATTCGTGAAGTGATTCGTAGTAAGCTGATTCTTCATAAATACCGCTTGCAACCATCGCTTCAAAAGCTAATTCCACGCCAGCTTTTACCATTGCAATCATTAATACGCCGTTATCAAAGTATTCTTGTTCGCTAATTTTGCCATCATATTTTGGTGCATTTTCAAAGGCGGTTTTACCTGTTGCTTCACGCCATGCGAATAAGTCTTTGTCGCCATTTGCCCAGTCAGCCATCATGGTCGCAGAGAAGTGACCGTTGATGATGTCATCCATGTGTTTGTAATATAAGAAACCAAGGCTTTCTTTGATTTGCTCAGCAAGTTCAAATGCACGTAATTTTGCACTGTTTGACAAGCGATCCATCATTAATGTGATACCGCCTTGTTTTAACGCTTCGGTAATGGTTTCCCAACCGTATTGGATTAATTTACCTGCGTATGCTGGATCTTTACCGTCTGCCACTAATTTGTCATAACATACGATAGAACCTGCCTGTAACATACCGCAAAGGATAGTTTGCTCACCCATTAAGTCAGATTTTACTTCTGCCACGAATGACGACTCTAAAACACCCGCTTTATGACCGCCAGTTGCAGCAACCCATGCTTTTGCGATCGCCATGCCTTCGCCTTTCGGGTCATTTTCAGGGTGGACTGCGATTAATGTTGGCACGCCGAAACCACGTTTGTATTCTTCACGAACTTCAGTACCCGGGCATTTTGGCGCAACCATCACAACCGTAATGTCTTTACGGATTTCTTCGCCAACTTCAACAATGTTGAAACCGTGTGAATAACCAAATGCAGAGTCTTTTTTCATTAAAGGCATCACATCAGCAACTACTTTAGAGTGTTGTTTGTCTGGTGTTAAGTTTACGACTAAATCTGCAGTTGGAATTAATTCTTCATAAGTACCCACTTTAAAGCCATTTTCAGTTGCACGTTGGAATGAAGTACGTTTTTCTGCAATCGCTTCAGGGCGTAAGGCATAGCTAATATCTAAGCCAGAATCACGCATATTCAAACCTTGGTTTAAACCTTGTGCACCACAGCCCACGATAACGATTTTTTTGCCTTTTAAGAAGTTTGCTTCATCTGCAAATTCTTCGCGATCCATAAAACGACAACGACCTAATTGGTCTAATTTTTGACGTAAATTTAATGTGTTGAAATAGTTAGTCATTTTCTTGTCCTTAATTGTGTAAGGTGAATAATTGTATGATGTTGTGTTTGCATATTTTTTTGTTGTGGGTGGGATTATAAAGTTTTTTGTGATTGCGTAAAGTGATATTATAGGAATGTAACGTTGCGATTTGTGCAATTATGTTGTTTTTTTGTGGATTGGCATCGTATTTCGCTCGATGAGAGACCTACTTTCTTTTACTCGTGTAAAAGAAAGTAGGCAAAGAAAACACGCCCCAATTAAATCGCAGTTCTTTGCTTTGTTTCAATTTTCTTAACGGCAATTTGCTGAACTCGCTGCGCTCAAACAGACGCAAATTGCCTGAAAATTGAAAGTCGCAAAGGCGATTTATATGGGGATCAGAATATATCAGAGCGTTATTAAAAAGTGCGGTTAGTTTTCTGGTATTTTTTTAAAATACGCTAAATTTTACCCGCACTTTAAATTGAAGAAAGAACAAATTAGCTCCCTTCTTTGCCGCCTGAAAAATTGGAAATTTGTAGGAAATTTTCGTCTGTTTGAGCGTAGCGAGTTCAGAAAATTTCCGTTAAGCAAATTTCCAATTTTTCAGGAAGTAAGGCAAAGTAGGGCGTGTTTTCTTTTTGCCTACTTTTGCTTTGCACGAGCAAAGAAAAAGTAGGTCGCCGTCAGGCGAAACCCTGACTCAAATAAAATAGATATCATTATGGACTTCAACGATCTCAACTTATTCATCAAATTATCAGAAACCCAAAACTTCGCCAAAACTGCCGCCCAAAACCATATGTCTCCCTCTACGCTTTCCCGTCAAATTCAACGATTGGAAGACGAGTTAGGAAAAACGCTTTTTATCCGTGATAATCGCCAAGTAAAACTCACTGAATATGGCGAGAAATTTTTGCAATTTGCTAAAACAGAATGGCAAAACTGGCAACAATTTAAACAACAGCTCAAGGATGAATCAGATGAACTTTGCGGTGAAATTAAACTTTTTTGCTCTGTAACCGCATCTTATAGCCATCTTCCGCACGTACTTAAAGAATTTCGCCAGCGTTATCCTAAAGTGGAAATTCAACTGACGACGGGCGATCCAGCTCTTGCATTAGAGTTGATTCAAACACAACAAGTTGACCTCGCTATTGCGGGTAAGCCGAATAATCTGCCATCCAGCGTGGTATTTCATAAAATTGATGATATTAGCTTATCTTTAATTGCACCGCGCGTGGCTTGTCTGGCGACACAATTACTGCAGGAAAAACCAATTAATTGGCAGCAAATGCCTTTTATTTTCCCTGTTGAAGGGCATGCTCGGCAGAGGATTGAACAATGGCTGCGGGAGAAACATATTAAACATCCAAAAATTTATGCTACCGTTGCGGGGCATGAAGGGATTGTTCCAATGGTGGGATTGGGATTCGGATTAGCGATGTTGCCTGATGTGGTCATTGACAATAGTCCAATGAATAATCAAATTTCCAGACTTAATCTTGATAGGACTGTTGAGCCTTTTGAATTGGTTATTTGTACCCAAAAAAGGAATCTAGAACAGCCCTTAATCCGTGCATTTTGGGCGATATTAGAATAGAATGATTAGTTGTTTAGAATAAGGATTTCTTATGTTTAAAGGTGTTCTCGTTTCATTACTTGCCTCATTTCTATTTGGCTATATGTATTATTTTTCTACGCTGTTGAAACCTTTGAGTGGCACGGATATTTTCGGTTATCGGATGATTTTTACGTTTCCCTTTGTTGTCCTTTCCGTGTTTATGTTTAAGCAGAAAAATGCGTTGATTCATCGCTTAAAACTTATCAAAAAACAACCGCACTTGGCATTGCCCTATCTATTTTGCGGCTTATTGATGGGGTTTCAAATGTGGCTTTTTCTTTGGGCGCCGAATAATGGTAGTTCGTTGAGCGTGTCTTTTGGTTATTTGCTTTTGCCTATTTTGATGGTGGCAGCGGGTCGCTTAATTTTTAAAGAACGTATTTCAACGTTCAAATTTATTGCAGTCGTAATTGCCGCATTGGGTGTGATTTCTAATATTGTGCTAAAAGGCGGGCTTTCCTGGGAAGCCATTGTGATTTGTGTTGGCTATACCACTTATTTTTCCGTTCGAAAAGCATTAAAAAATAGTGATCTCGCTTCTTTTTGTTTAGAGATGTTGAGCCTAATTCCAATTAGCATTTATTTTGCGTTGCAAACAGATTTCGCAGTGGTTGAACAAAGTAATCCTAATATTTGGGGGCTGCTTGTGTTGCTTGGATTAATTAGTGGCACGGCATTGATAGCTTATGTGATTGCCAGCAACATGTTACCAATGAATTTGCTTGGCTTACTTGGCTATGTGGAAACCATTATGATGATTTTCGTATCGTTTTTTATCGGTGAACAAATTGACGCCGAAAGTTATCCGCTTTTTATTTGTTTAGTGCTCGCTATGATTCTTGTTGTGCTTGATGGTGTGTACAAACAGCACGCAAAAGGAAGTTTATAAATGTCATTTAAAGAAATTACGCCACAACAAGCGTGGGAAATGGTCCAGCAGGGGGCGGTGTTAGCCGATATTCGCGATGATGCACGCTTTACCCACTCGCATCCTAAAGGTGCTTTTCATTTAACGAACCAAAGTTTTTTGCAATTTGAAAAATTAGTCGATTTTGACTCCCCCATTATTGTGAGTTGCTATCATGGCGTGAGCAGTAAAAATGTAGCGACCTTTCTAGTGGAACAAGGCTATGAAAATGTGTTTAGTATTATTGGTGGATTTGATGGCTGGGAGAAAGCAAATTTACCAGTAGAAAGAGAATATTAATTTAAATTGTAAAAATATATTGAATTAAGAATTTTATTCATGATTGTATTTAGTAATCTGTCCTTAAAACGAGGGCAAACCGAATTGCTCGAGAATGCCACGGCGACCATCAATCCAAAACAAAAAGTCGGTTTGGTGGGTAAGAATGGTTGTGGTAAGTCTTCTCTTTTTGCCCTATTAAAAAAAGAATTAACACCAGAGGGCGGCGAGGTCACTTATCCATCCAACTGGCGGGTATCTTGGGTGAATCAAGAAACGCCGGCATTGGATATTCCCGCCATTGATTATGTGATCCAAGGGGATCGTGAATATTGCCGTTTGCAACAAGAGCTTAATCAGGCAAATGAACGCAATGACGGTAACGCCATTGCGCGCATTCATGGGCAATTAGAAACCTTGGATGCGTGGACAATTCAATCTCGTGCAGCGTCTTTATTGCATGGTTTAGGATTTAGTCAAGAAGAAACAACACAGCCAGTGAAAGCCTTTTCGGGCGGTTGGCGAATGCGTTTGAATTTGGCTCAAGCTCTGCTTTGTCCATCAGATTTATTATTACTTGATGAACCGACGAACCATTTGGATTTGGATGCGGTTATTTGGTTAGAACGTTGGTTAGTGCAATATCAAGGCACCTTGGTATTAATTTCCCACGACCGTGATTTTCTCGATCCAATTGTGACAAAAATCCTCCATATCGAAAATCAGAAACTCAACGAATATACGGGCGATTATTCTTCCTTTGAAGTGCAACGAGCCACTAAATTGGCACAACAAACAGCGATGTATCGTCAGCAACAACAAAAGATCTCTCATTTACAAAAATATATTGATCGCTTTAAAGCCAAAGCTACCAAAGCCAAACAGGCGCAAAGCCGTATGAAAGCCTTAGAGCGCATGGAACTAATTGCACCAGCTTATGTGGATAATCCTTTTACTTTTGAATTTCGTCCACCGCAATCCTTGCCGAATCCGTTGGTGATGATTGAACAGGCGAGTGCGGGTTATGGTAGTGGAGAAAGTGCGGTAGAAATTTTAGGTAAAATTAAGTTGAATTTAGTGCCAGGGTCGCGCATTGGTTTACTCGGGAAAAATGGTGCGGGAAAATCAACCTTGATTAAACTTTTAGCGGGAGAACTGACCGCACTTTCAGGCATAGTGCAGTTGGCAAAAGGTGTGCAACTTGGCTATTTTGCCCAGCATCAATTAGATACTTTGCGCGCAGACGAATCTGCTCTGTGGCATATGCAAAAACTCGCGCCTGAGCAAACGGAGCAACAGGTTAGAGATTATTTGGGCAGTTTTGCGTTCCACGGCGATAAAGTAAATCAAGCAGTGAAATCCTTTTCAGGAGGAGAAAAAGCCCGCTTGGTGTTGGCTTTAATTGTTTGGCAACGACCGAATTTGCTATTACTTGATGAACCAACCAACCATTTGGATTTGGATATGCGTCAAGCATTAACGGAAGCACTGGTGGATTACGAAGGTTCTTTGGTGGTGGTGTCTCACGATCGTCATTTATTACGCAATACCGTGGAAGAATTTTATTTGGTTCACGATAAAAAAGTGGAAGAATTTAAAGGCGATTTAGAAGACTATCAAAAGTGGCTGAATGAACAAAACAGCACGTCTGAAAATAAAGTCTCAGAAAAAGTGGGTGATAATGAAAATTCGGTTCAAAATCGTAAGGAACAAAAACGCCGTGAAGCAGAGTTACGCCAACAAACTGCGCCATTACGTAAAAAAATCGCGCAATTAGAAGAAAAAATGAATAAATTTTCTTCTGAGCTTGCGAACATAGAAAATCAGTTGGCTGATGCTGAATTATATAGTGCAGAAAATAAAGAAAAATTGACCGCACTTTTGGCACAACAAGTGGATGTGAAGAAAGCATTAGATGATGTAGAAACGGAATGGATGACCGTACAGGAAGAATTGGAAGAAATGCTTCAAGCATAAGGATAGATTATGAATCAAAGCCTTTTTCATCATAGCAAACAACAGGAATATTGCCCTCAATGTGGAGCGCCTTTGCAAATTAAACAAGGCAAAAAAGGGTTGTTTTTGGGTTGCTCTGCTTATCCTGAATGTGATTATTTGCGTCCTTTGCAACGAGCGGAACATAAAGTATTAAAAACACTTGATGAAATTTGTCCGAAGTGCAGTAATTTATTGCAGTTGAAACAAGGCAGTTTTGGGATGTTTATTGGTTGTAGCCATTATCCTGAATGCGATTTTGTGGTGCGGGAAGAATCTGAATCTGAGGAAAAAATTGCTTGTCCTGAATGTAAAACGGGGCATTTGATTTCTCGTCGGGGTCGCCAAGGAAAAATTTTTTACGGCTGTGATAATTTCCCTAAATGTAAATTTTCTTTGCCTGCCAAGCCTTATGCCGTGCCTTGCCCAACCTGCCATTTCCCGCTTTCTTTGTTAAAAAGCGAAGATAGGGAAAAACAAATTTTCCAGTGTGCAAATATAATTTGCCATCATATTTTTGAGCAATAAAAGTAAAAGAGTGAAATGAATAGAGAACAAATTGCCGAGACTCTTCGACAAAATCAAGTGGTTGCTTATCCCACTGAAGCTGTGTTTGGCTTGGGCTGTAATCCGCAAAGTGAAAGTGCGGTAAAAAAATTACTTGATTTGAAGCAACGCCCAGTGGAAAAAGGGTTGATTTTGGTGGCGCCTAGCTTGGATTTTTTCCGTCCTTTTGTCGATTTTGAGCAGATTAACGATGAGCAGCTTTCTCGCCTGCAAGGTAAATATGAACGCCCAACTACTTGGATTGTGCCAGCTAAATCGACCACCCCACATTTTCTCACAGGTAAATTTGATAGCATCGCAGTACGTTTGTGCGATCACCCGTCTGTGAAAGCCTTGTGTGAAATCGCAGGGTTTGCATTAACTTCGACTAGCGCAAATCTGACTGGTGAGCCACCTTGCCGCACCGCTGATGAAGTGCGGTCACAATTCGGTGCAGATTTTCCAGTATTAGATGAAACTGTGGGCGGGGCACGCAATCCATCAGAAATTCGGGACTTGCGCACAAATCAACTTTTTAGACAGGGATAATTTATGGATCTTTATGCCGTGTGGGGAAATCCGATTGCGCAAAGTAAATCCCCGTTGATTCAAAATAAGTTAGCCGCGCAAACGCATCAAACCATAGAATACATCGCCAAATTAGGTGATCTTGATGTTTTTGAACAACAGCTTTTGGCATTTTTTGAGGATGGTGCAAAAGGTTGCAATATTACTTCGCCTTTTAAAGAACGGGCTTATCAGCTGGCAGATGAATATAGCCAACGAGCAAAACTGGCGGAAGCCTGTAATACGCTAAAAAAACTCGATGATGGGAAACTTTATGCGGATAACACTGATGGGATTGGTTTGGTAACGGATTTACAACGTTTGAATTGGCTTCATCCAAATCAACGTATATTAATTCTAGGAACTGGCGGAGCAACAAAAGGTGTATTATTGCCACTTTTACAAGCTCAACAGAATATTCTCCTTGCCAATCGCACTTTTTTGAAAGCCAAAGAATTAGCCGAAAGATTTCAGCCTTACGGCAATATTCAGGCTGCTTCAATGGATGCTATTCCGCTACAAACTTATGATTTGGTGATTAATGCAACTTCCGCTGGATTAAGTGGTGGAATTGCCCCAGTTAATGGTGAAATTTTAAAATTAGGCTCCGCTTTTTACGATATGCAATATGCGAAAGGCGAAGACACGCCATTTATTGCATTATGCAAAAGTTTAGACTTAACCAACGTTAGCGATGGCTTTGGAATGTTGGTCGCGCAAGCTGCACATTCTTTCCATTTATGGCGAGGCGTAATGCCAGATTTTGTGACGGTTTATGAACAGCTTAAAAAGGAGATGTTATGAGTACTCGATGCCCTTGGGTTGGTGAACAACCTATTTATATTGATTATCATGACAAGGAGTGGGGAAAGCCTGAATTCGATAGCCAAAAGCTATTTGAAAAAATTTGTTTGGAAGGGCAGCAAGCGGGGCTTTCGTGGATTACGGTTTTGAAAAAACGTGAATCTTACCGTGTAGCCTTTCATCAATTTAATCCCCAAAAAATCGCAAAAATGACCGCACTTGATATTGATGATTGTATGAAAAATGCAGGATTAATTCGCCATCGAGCCAAGTTAGAGGCCATTGTCAAAAATGCTAAAGCTTATTTAGAGATGGAAAAGTGCGGTGAAAATTTCAGTGATTTTATTTGGTCATTTGTGAATCATAAACCGATTGTCAATGATGTGCCTGATTTGCGATCTGTAACAGCTAAAACAGAAATATCTAAAGCTCTTTCTAAAGCCTTAAAAAAACGTGGTTTCGTCTTTGTTGGCGAAACCACATGCTATGCGTTTATGCAGTCTATGGGATTAGTGGACGATCATTTAAATGATTGTCCTTGCAAAACTCGGTAGTGTTTATGCTGATCACGCTCCCATAAATCGGCGTATTTTACAAAGGTTGAATGCGCTGATAACACCGCTAATAAAAATCCTTGTTTACCATCTAAAAAACCCGCTTTTAACAAATACATCTTCACAAAACAACTGAGCGCATGCGTGATTCCTTGCCAAAGTGTGGCTTTTTTTCCTTTTGCTTGGCGTTGGTCTGCCCAGGCTTTTGCATAACCCGCTGATTTCACTAGATAATGATGAATGCTTTTATAAGTGAAATGCTCTAAATCACCTGTCAATTTTTCTACTTTTGTCCCAGCAGGAAATTCCACTTTTTCATGCACAAGTGAGTCGTTATATTGCGCATAATTTGTGCGATAGAGACGAACCACATAATCGGGATACCAGCCTGAATGGCGAATTTCACGCCCAAATACTTCACTCACTCGTGGAATTTCATAAACGGTATTTTCTTGATCATTTTTAACCGCACTTAAGATAGCCTGTTGTAGCTTGGGTGTAATGCGTTCGTCTGCATCTAACCAGAGTACATAATCACTGGTTACATATTGTTGGGCTAATTGGCGTTGTTTACCAAAGCCCGACCAGTCGCTATTTTCATAGAATTTCGCCTCATAACTAAGCGCAATTTCTTTGGTGTTATCTGTGCTGCCGGAGTCTAGAATGATAATCTCATTCACCCAATCTTTCACGGTATCTAAGCAATTCGCTAGGTCTTGTGCTTCATTTTTTACAATCATCGCTACGCTAATTGTAGGCATATTTTCAATCCTTTTTTTGCTATACTAGCCGAAATTTTTTCAAGTATAACCGAATTTCATTTATGTGGCGTTTTTTTTATACGAGCTTGATGTATCTGATTCAACCGTTGGTGCTGCTCTTTATGTGGCTACGTGGATTTAAGGCACCGAATTACCGAAAAAGGCTTGGTGAGCGTTATGGTTTGTATGCTTCACTGACACCGCCTAAGGCTGGTGGTATCGTTATTCATGCGGCATCAGTGGGCGAGGTTATTGCTGCTACACCACTCGTGCAAAAACTCCAAAAAAATTACCCGTACTTACCTATTACTTTCACTACGGTCACTCCTACGGGTTCTGATCGTGTCAAAGCGGCTTTTGGCGATAGCGTTTTCCATTGTTATTTGCCTTACGATATACCTTACGCCATTAATCGTTTTATCGACTTTGTTCAGCCAAAACTTTGTATTGTGATTGAAACCGAACTTTGGCCAAATTTAATCCAACAATTTTCTCGCCGTGATATTCCTTTTGTGGTGGCAAATGCACGCTTGTCTGCCCGTTCTGCTCGTCGTTATGGAAAAATTAAACCGCGTTTGCAAAATATGTTTTCACAAATTGATTTAATTGCACCTCAAGACAAAATTAGTAGCAATCGTTATTTGGATTTAGGTTATCGCAAAGATAAATTGAAGGTGACGGGCAATATTAAATATGATCTTGCCATCACGGATGAGTTACGCGAAAAGATTGATGCTTTACGAACACTTTGGGTAAAAAATCGTCCGATTTGGATTGCTGCGAGTACCCATGAAGGCGAAGAGCAAATTATCTTACAAGCACATCGCCAATTATTGGAAAAATACCCAAATTTATTGTTATTGCTCGTTCCTCGACATCCAGAGCGTTTTAATGTCGTGGCTGATTTACTTAAAAAGGAAAAATTCCAATTTATTTGCCGTTCTACAAATGAGTTACCAAATGAGAATACTCAAGTGATTTTGGGCGATAGCATGGGTGAACTGATGTTGATGTATGGCGTTTCTGATATTGCTTTTGTGGGTGGAAGCCTTGTGAAACACGGTGGGCATAATCCTTTAGAACCTCTTGCATTCAAAATGCCAGTGATTACCGGCAAGCATACTTTCAATTTCCCTGAGATATTTCGAATGCTGGTGGAAGTGCAAGGTGTGCTGGAAGTTAATTCCACAGCAGATGCCTTAGAGCGCGCGGTAGAAGCCTTATTAAATTCAAAAGAGGCGAGCGAGCGTTTAGGCAATGCTGGCTATGAAGTGCTGATGGAAAACCGAGGCGCATTACAGCGTTTGTTAGATTTATTAAAACCTTATTTGGAGCGCAATGTATGACGAGCGTGATTTATCCCGGTACTTTTGACCCGATTACGAATGGTCATTTAGACATTATTGAAAGAAGTGCGGTGATTTTTCCTCGTGTTTTAGTGGCGGTGGCGAATAGCCCAAGTAAAAAGCCGCTATTTTCGTTGGATGAACGCGTAGAACTTGTGCGTCAATCTGTTGCATATTTATCCAATGTGGAGGTTTTTGGCTTCTCTGATTTGTTGGCTAATGTGATTAAACAGCACAATATTTCTGCCATTATTCGCGGAGTACGCACAACAACAGATTTTGAATACGAACTTCAATTGGCTGCCCTTAATCGTTTATTCACAAAAGGCGTAGATAGTTTGTTTTTCCCACCAGCAGAAAAATGGGCGTTTGTTTCTTCCACCATTGTGCGTGAAATTTATTTGCATGGCGGTGATGTCGCTGAGCTAGTTCCTGAGTCTGTGTTTAATGCGTTAAAAGCACGATGATAAAAATCTTTATCTTTTTAACCGCACTTATCGCTTTATCTGGTTGTGGTTCCGTGGTTAAACTTATCGATCCAACAGAAAAATATACCGCCTATGCAGGGGCTGCTTATGATCTTGAAATGGCTCAACAATGGGGATTGCCAATCTTAGATTTGCCTCTCTCATTTTTATTAGACACCGTATTACTGCCCTATGCGTGGGCCCAATAATTCTTATGAAACTCAATCCTCAACAACAACAAGCCGTTGAATATGTGACAGGCCCTTGTCTTGTTCTTGCTGGCGCTGGCTCAGGCAAAACTCGCGTAATCATTAATAAAATTGCCCATTTAATTGAAAAGTGCGGTTATTCTCCGAAACAAATTGCAGCTGTTACTTTCACCAACAAAGCCGCACGCGAGATGAAAGAGCGAGTGGCCCATTCCATTGGCAAAGAACAATCCAAAGGCTTGCTTGTTTCCACTTTTCATACGCTCGGTTTTGACATTATTAAGCGTGAATATAAAGCGTTGGGCTTTAAATCAAATATGACCTTGTTTGATGAGCATGATCAATTTGCATTGTTAAAAGAGCTAACCGCTGATGTGTTAAAAGAAGATAAGGATTTATTGCGCGAGCTAATTTCAGCGATTTCTAACTGGAAGAACGATTTGATTTCGCCAAAACAGGTATTTGCGTTGGCGCGTGATGCAAAATATCAAACTTTCGCAAAATGTTATGAGCGTTACGCCACACAAATTCGAGCTTACAACGCCCTTGATTTTGATGATTTGATTATGCTTCCGACATTATTGTTCAAGCAAAATGAAGAAGTGCGGTCAAAATGGCAGGCAAAAATTCGTTATTTGTTGGTGGATGAATATCAAGATACCAACACCAGCCAATATGAGCTGATTAAACTTTTAGTGGGGGATCGTGCTTGTTTCACTGTAGTGGGCGATGATGATCAATCTATTTATTCGTGGCGTGGCGCACGACCAGAAAATATGGTGCGTTTACGCGATGATTTTCCTCGTTTACAAGTGATTAAGCTAGAGCAAAATTACCGTTCAACCCAGCGTATTTTACATTGTGCCAATATCTTGATTGATAACAATGAGCACGTGTTTGATAAGAAACTATTTTCAACCATTGGAGAAGGGGAGAAATTGCTTGTTATCGAAGCAAAAAATGAAGAACACGAAGCAGAGCGGATTGTCGCCGAGTTGATCGCACATCGTTTTAGCCGTAAAACCAAATATAAAGATTATGCAATTTTGTATCGAGGCAATCATCAATCCCGATTACTTGAAAAAGTACTGATGCAAAACCGTATTCCTTACAAAATTTCGGGCGGTACTTCTTTTTTCTCTCGTGCAGAAATCAAAGATATGATGGCGTATTTGCGCTTGGTGGTGAATCAAGATGATGATGCCGCATTTCTGCGTATTGTAAATACACCGAAGCGTGAAATTGGCACCGCGACGTTACAGAAACTTGGTGAGCTGGCTCAAGAAAAACACATCAGTTTGTTTGATGCTATTTTTGAGTTTGAACTTATTCAATGCATCACGCCAAAAGCCTATGATTCATTGCAAAAATTTGGCCGTTGGATTGTAGAGCTTAATGATGAAATTCAACGTTCTGAACCAGAACGTGCAGTACGTTCAATGTTATCCGCAATTCATTATGAAGAATATTTGTACGAATACGCGACAAGCCCTAAAGCGGCAGAAATGCAAAGTAAGAATGTCGCCACGCTATTTGATTGGGTTGCGGATATGTTAAAAGGCGATGAAACCAATGAACCGATGAACCTTAATCAAGTAGTAACCCGCCTAACATTACGTGATATGTTGGAGCGAGGCGAAGACGATGATGAGAGCGATCAAGTTCAACTGATGACATTGCACGCATCTAAAGGATTGGAATTTCCTTATGTTTATTTGATTGGTATGGAAGAAGGCATTTTGCCCCATCAAACCAGCATTGATGAAGATAACGTGGAAGAAGAACGCCGCTTGGCTTATGTGGGGATCACAAGAGCGCAAAAGGAACTCACTTTTTCCTTATGTCGTGAGCGCCGTCAATATGGTGAATTCGTTCGCCCAGAACCGAGCCGATTTTTAGCTGAATTACCTCATGACGATGTGCTATGGGAACGTGATAAACCAAAATTAACCACTGAGCAAAAACAAGAAAAAACACAAAATCAACTTGATAGATTGAGGGCGATTTTGAAAAGTTAATAAAATGACTATTTTAAATATAGATTAAAAGATGTAGTTACAATTTTATCTCAATTAGTTTTTTATTACTTTGAGATAAGTTATTTGGATTAATCATTAAGGACTAATCAAGGCAAACGTTTACCTTTAATAAACAAGAAATAAATAGAGAAAAATGTGAGCTAAATGAGATTTTTTGTTCAGTCTTATGCTAAAATCCCCCCTATTTATTTTTACTTGGCAAAGAAAAATTTATTATGAAACTCAAAGCAAGCAAAGGTTTAATTTTTTTCTTGATTACATTTAGTTTGTTTATCCCCCGTTTTAGCTTTGCATATCCTGAATTTTTTGAAAAATATTTAAATGAGCGGGGAATTCAGTATCAGGGGAGCGGATTTCACGCAGCTGCACTTTATTCATTAGAAGATATGCTAAATCCAAATTCGGTGGCTTGGCGTCGTATTCCTAAACAAGTTATTGATTATATAGCAAATTCTGACGCCTGTAATTTATCCCCTTTATCTGATAATCCTAAAGATGGTTGTGAACTATTCGGCATTAATACTTACGAAAGAAAAGGGTACTTTACAGATTTAGAGGAGAATAGATATGGTGCAGAAAAAGAGGGGGATAATGAACATGATTTTAATGCACCATATGCGAAATATTTTATGAATTCTTTCCAAGAAAATGCCCCTTGCGATCGGGGTGTTTACCCGTTTTGTATCAGTCTTACCTTTATGATGCCGATGAAGCTGGCAAAACAAGTCGACCATTAAATGCATTAATCAATAACAGGGTATATGATTTTAATGTACTTGCCATTGACAACTATCGATTTAAGTTTCCAGGTGAAACAAGAGGATTGACTCTCACTGTGAAAAACCAAAGTGAAGTGCGCGGTGCCACCCTTCAGTTATTAAAAATGGTTTTACAAGATTCTCTTTGGGAGCCGCGTTTTGACTCTGATGTACATCACTTAGAGACACAAAATGCCAATATTCGCTTTAATAGCACAAATACAAGATTAACCGTGCATGAAAATTATCAAGGTGACGGCTCTCGCTTTTTTATTAAATTTGATCCCAAAGAAGCAACTAAACCTGTTTTAACTTTTGATAAAAATGTGACAGGAACGTCTAATATCATTTTTGAAACCCCAATTGAAGACTTAAAAAGCCTAGACGGGCATCAAATTATCAAGGTAAATGGCACAGCAGATAAACGCGCATTCCGTCTTTCTGGCAAACACCAAAAGGGAATTTATACGCTCTCTTTACAACAACGCCAAGATGGCTTTTTTACCAAAGTACAAGAACGCGATGATATTGCGATTTATGCACAACAGGCTCAGGTGGCGAATACCCTATTCAACCTACGTTTGAATGATAAATATAGCGATATTTTTGACCGCGCTTTACCTCGCAAAGGCTTGTGGTTGCGTTTGATTGACGGACATTTAAGCCAATGGGTACAAGGTAAAACGGCACCTGTAGAAGGCAATCGTAAAGGCATACAACTTGGTGGCGATGTTTTTTCCTTACAGAATCAAGACTATCAACTTTCCTTTGGCTTAATGGGTGGACAAGCAGAACAACGTAGCACTTTCTGTAACCCAGATACAGACAATGTTACAACAGGAAGTATGAAAGGTTATAGCACCGGAATTTATGCAACATGGCATCAATTACGTGATAAACAAACTGGTGCATATATTGATAGCTGGATGCAGTATCAACGTTTCCGCCATAACGTCAATAGTGAAGATGGGGTAGAACGCTTTACTTCAAAAGGTATCACCGCCTCAATTGAAGCAGGTTACAATGCTTTATTAGCAGAACACTTAACGGGGAATGGGACTCAAATTCGTTTTTACCTACAACCACAGGCACAACTGACATATTTGGGTGTAAATGGCGGCTTAACCGATAGTGGTAATAGTAAAGTGAATTTACTTGGCTCTCGCCAATTACAAACTCGAGTTGGCGCACAAGCTAAAGCGCAATTTACTCTTACTAATGGTGTCATTTTCCAACCATTTGTTGCCGTCAATTCGATTTACCAACAAAAACCTTTCGGCGTGGAAATAGACGGTGAACGTCGAGTGATAAACAATAAAGCGGCAATTGAAAGTCAATTAGGTGTAGCGATGAAAATCAAATCTCACTTAACTTTACAAGCGACATTCAATCACCAAACGGGTAAACATCACCATGCTAAACAAGGTGCGCTGAATTTACAGTGGACGTTTTAAGTTTAGTAGTAACAAAATAAAATCGGCAGGAAAATTTTCTGCCGATTTTTTATTTAGCTTATAACAGTTAATTTAACAACTTCCCCACAAATCATATTCATCAGAATTTGTGATGGTTACTTTAATCACGTCACCGACTTTTACATTGATTCCGCTTAAATTATCTACATAAACTAACCCATCAACTTCAGGGGCATCAGCTTTGGAGCGGCCAATAATGCCTTCTTCGTCAATTTCATCCACTAATACATCAAGGGTTTTACCGATTTTTTGTTTTAAACGATTTGCAGAAATTTCTTGTTGTAATTGCATGAAACGATGGAAACGTTCTTCTTTCACATCTTCTGGTACTTGGTCAGCCATCTCTGTTGCAGGTGCGCCTTCAACGGGGCTGAATTTGAAACAGCCTACGCGATCAAGTTGGACTTCTTTTAAGAAATCGAGCAATAATTGGAAATCTTCTTCTGTTTCACCTGGGAAACCTACAATAAAGGTGGAGCGCAATGTTAAATCTGGACAAATTTCACGCCATTGTTTAATGCGTTCTAAAGTGCGGTCAATACTGCCAGGTCTTTTCATTGCTTTTAAGATTTTTGGGCTGGCGTGTTGTAATGGAATGTCTAAATACGGCAAGAGCGTGCCGTCCGCCATTAACGGAATTAAATCATCCACATGCGGATAGGGATACACATAATGTAAGCGAACCCAAATGCCAAGTTTGCCAAGCTGGTTACAAAGCGTCATTAAATCATTTTTAATTGGCATGCCATTCCAGAAAGCCGTTTTTACACCGCCCTCTTGGCGTTTTAAGTCCATAGAATAAGCGGAAGTGTCTTGTGATACCACAAGCAATTCTTTTACGCCTGCTTCGGCTAAACGTTTTGCTTCGTCCAAAACTTGCGTAATAGAACGGCTTTCCAAATCACCACGCATAGATGGAATAATACAGAATGTACAACGGTGATCACAGCCTTCAGAGATTTTCAAATAGGCATAATGTTTTGGTGTGAGTTTTACGCCTTGTTTTGGTACTAAGCTGGTGTAAGGGCTATGTGTCGGTTTTGGCACGTATTTGTGAACTTGAGCCATCACTGTTTCATAACTATGTGGGCCGCTGACTTCCAAAACTTTAGGATGCACTTCACGAATTTGGTCTTCTTTTGCCCCCAAACAGCCAGTTACAATGACGCGTCCATTTTCTTCTAATGCTTCGCCAATCGCTTCGAGTGATTCCTGCACGGCACTATCAATAAAGCCACAAGTGTTCACAATCACTAAATCGACATTTTCATAGCTTGGCACAATGTTGTAACCATTGGTGCGTAGTTCCGTTAAGATTCGTTCAGAATCTACTAAGTTTTTTGGGCAACCAAGGCTTACAAAGCCAATGCTTGGGGTTGAATTTTGCATAAAAATAACCGTTCTTTCGCTCTATAAAATTTCAAACGCAAGATTCTACTCAATTTTCGCAAGAAAGGCGATAAATTAAAGGCTTGGAAGGGTAAAGATTTTAAGCTAAGTGATGTAGAATAGACGACTATGTCGGACTCATTTTTATTATTATGGAAAATTCATCTTTACTTTTAACCGCACTTTTCGATCCTTATCACTTAATTATTTTTAGCAAAATGCTCTTGGCGATGGTGCTCGGTAGTGTTATCGGCTTAGAGCGTGAGCTTAAGCGCAAACCTGTGGGCGTAAAAACTTGTGCCATTATTGCCGTCACCACTTGTGTGCTAACGATTGTTTCGATTCAAGCTGCAGAGCATTATGCGCAAGTTTCAGAAAATATTCGTACGGATCCGATGCGTCTTGCGGCTCAAGTGATTAGTGGCATCGGTTTTTTAGGTGCGGGTGTGATTTTGCATAAGAAAAATGATGCGATCTCAGGTTTAACCACGGCAGCGATTATTTGGGCCTCTGCGGGGATCGGTATTGCTGCTGGAGCGGGTTTCGTGTTTGATGCGGTTATCGCCACTGTGATGATTTTGGTGTCTATTCGATTAAGTCCGTTGGTACAACGTTGGGTTCATCGTAAATCACAACCTCGTCGGACAAAATTCAATATTCTTGTTAATAGTGCGGAAAGTATTGGAAAAGTCACCCAATTGTTAGTAAACAATCAGTATCGTATTGAACATATACAGGTGAAAGATCAAAGTAGTGGTGAGGTACGGTTACAAATTCGCTGTTTTTCTATTGATTCCACAATGTTGAAAGATGCGTATGCATTGTTGAAAGCGGAAGAAGGTGTGATGAGTGTCGAAGTAGATAACTAGAAAAAGAGCGGTCAAGTTAAATTTTCTTTTAAATGGACCGCTCTTTTTTATTTCTTATTTAATTTCTTTCGCAAAATGTAAATTTCCATGAAAAATACTTGATTTTGCTAACGCTATCTTGTAATTAATAATTCTATTCAAACACAATAAACTAAGGAAACAACAATGAAAAATGTAGGCTTTATCGGTTGGCGCGGAATGGTGGGTTCCGTATTAATGGATCGTATGTCGCAGGAAAATGATTTTGTGAATCTTAATCCCGTATTTTTTACAACTTCACAAGCTGGTCAAAAAGCTCCTGTATTTGGTGGCAAGGATGCAGGCGAACTTAAAAATGCATTCGATATTGAAGAACTCAAAAAATTAGACATTATCGTGACTTGCCAAGGTGGTGACTATACCAATGAAGTTTATCCAAAATTAAAAGCAACAGGTTGGGACGGGTATTGGGTTGATGCTGCTTCTGCACTACGTATGAAAGATGATGCAATTATCGTGCTTGATCCGGTAAATCAACATGTGATTTCTGAAGGGTTGAAAAAAGGCATTAAAACTTTCGTGGGCGGGAACTGTACCGTAAGCTTAATGCTTATGGCTATCGGCGGTCTATTTGAAAAAGATTTGGTGGAATGGATTTCTGTGGCAACTTACCAAGCGGCTTCAGGTGCGGGCGCAAAAAATATGCGTGAATTGCTTTCACAAATGGGCTTATTAGAACAAGCGGTTTCAAGTGAATTAAAAGATCCAGCTTCATCTATTTTAGATATTGAACGTAAAGTGACTGCAGAAATGCGTTCTGATAGTTTCCCAATTGATAACTTTGGCGCGGCATTGGGCGGTAGCTTAATCCCTTGGATTGATAAACTTCTTCCAGAAACAGGACAAACTAAAGAGGAATGGAAAGGTTATGCAGAAACCAACAAAATTTTAGGTTTAAGCGACAATCCAATTCCTGTTGATGGTTTATGCGTACGTATCGGTGCCTTACGCTGCCACAGCCAAGCGTTTACTATCAAACTGAAAAAAGACTTACCATTAGAAGAAATCGAACAAATTATTGCATCACATAATGAATGGGTGAAAGTGATTCCAAACGACAAAGAAACCACATTGCGTGAATTAACGCCGGCCAAAGTAACAGGTACATTAAGCGTACCAGTTGGTCGTTTACGTAAATTGGCGATGGGCCCTGAATATTTGGCTGCCTTCACTGTTGGCGACCAATTATTATGGGGTGCTGCAGAGCCAGTTCGCCGTATCTTAAAACAATTGGTGGCATAATTGGCAGAGTGCGTGAGGTAAAATCTCACGCACTTTTTCTTTCTTTTGCATGCGTTGATGTATCCTATCTAAAAACTTATGAATCGAGAATCCAACTTTACTCAATTTGCCTTTACCGAACTGTTACCTTTTTTTAATCAATTTCCAACGCAATATTTCACTGGCAAAAATAATGTTCAAATCGCTTATCGTCATTTAGTCCGCGATAAAAGTGCGGATAGAAAATTGATGATTTTAGTGAATGGCCGTGCTGAAAATATGTTGAAATGGTCAGAGGCCGCTTATGATTTTTATCATCAAGGCTATGATGTGTTGCTATTTGATCACCGAGGTCAAGGATATTCAACCCACTTGCTGAAGGATTCTGAAAAAGGGCATTTAGACGAATTTCGTTTCTATGTCGATGATATGGCGAAAATCATCGAAAAAGTAACCGCACTTTTCAGCTATTCCACGCAGTATTTGCTTGCTCATTCAATGGGCGCATTGATTGCAACGTATTATTTGGCAAATTGTGATCATCGCATTAATAAAGCAGTGCTTTCTTCACCTTTTTACGGTATTCCTTTAAAACACCCTATTAGAGATGAACTGATTATTGCCCTGATGAATATGTTAGGGCAAGGCGAGCGTTATGTTTTTGGTAAAGGCCCTTATCAACAAGTCCACTTGGAAGACAATGAACTAAGTTTCTGTAAAACTAGAATGAAATGGATGAATCGTGTCAATCGTAAGAATCCAGCAATTCATCTTGGCGGACCAACGTTCCGTTGGGTGCATTTGTGTTTGAATGCAATTAAACGTTTGTCGCAAGTTATTCCTAAGATTGAAATTCCAATCCTAATTTTACAAGCCGAAAAAGAAAAAATCGTAGATAACAACAATCTTGAAAAATTAACCGCACTTTTTCCGAATGCTCAATGTAAAGTTGTATTGAATGCGAAACATGAGGTGTTATTTGAAAAAGATAATGTTCGAAGAAATGTACTTAAAAGTGTTAATCATTTTCTAAATGTGCAAAGTTGATATTAATCGTTATTTATTGATTTATATAATGTTTTTCTTCAGCTTATAACATTTTTTCTTGAGAAATATCATAGTTTTTGATTTACAAAACCTCTACAATCAACTCTAACCCTAAGTAGTTAGGGTTGTTTTTTATTATTTTATTGGAGTGGCTATGTCAAAAATGAAAAAAATAGTAACCGCACTTTGTTTAGTCGGTGTCGGTGCAACTGCATTATTGGGTTCTCAGTGGATAATGCACAAAACGAGTACACCAGAGTTTTGTGCTAGTTGTCATTCAATGAGTTATCCACAACAGGAGTGGGAAGGCTCTAGCCATTTTGCTAATGCAAAAGGGGTTAGAGCACAATGTTCAGATTGTCATATTCCAAAAGAAGGCTGGCATTATGTGAAAGCTAAGTTCATGGCATTGAAAGATTTGTGGTATGAGGCTCAAGGAAAAATCGATAATAAAGAAAAATATGAAGCACATAGAGCGGAACTTGCTCAAATCGTATGGGATGAAATGAAGGCTAACGATTCTGAAACTTGTCGTTCTTGCCATAGTTTTGATGCAATGGAACTTTCAAAACAAACTAAGTTAGCTAAGCAAACTCATACGGAGGCGCAAACAAACGGTCAAACCTGTATTGATTGTCATAAGGGCATTGTTCACTTCCTTCCTGAAGTGCATGGCGATCAAAATGCGCAAAAATCCTCTGCTGTACAAGATGGTGCTCTCTCTGATGGTTCAGCCATTTTTGCCACTGAAATGGTGAAAGCGACTAATGATAAAGGAAATGAGGTTCGCTTAATGCCTTATGCAGAATTAATGCAATGGAAAGTAAATGGCGATCAAGTTCAAGGCACCTTGCATGGTTGGCAACAAGTAGGAGCTGAAGCGGTTGTTTATCAAGAGTTAGGCAAACGTATCACGCTTGCTTTACTGGATGAAGATGCACGTAATCATGTTCAAGTATTAAAAACAGTTCATGATGCAGTAACAGATTCTGACTGGAAAGAAATCAATGTTGCGGTGAATGTTAAAAAAGAAAAAATGACATCAGATCTAACCGCACTTAATCAATACGGTAGTCAGTTAAATCAAACTCAATGTAGTAGTTGTCACGCAGCAATTAGTGCGGATCATTACACCGCTAACCAATGGATTGGCGTGGTGAATTCCATGAAAGACCGTACATCAATGAACAAAGATGAAGTACGTGCATTAACTATTTATCTGCAACACAATGCCAAAGATATGGCAAAAAAATAATTACTGAGTATCTAAAACGAGGCTGAAATGAAAAAGAATAACGTAAACGAACAACGTCGTGATTTTCTGAAAAAAACATCTTTAGGTGTGGCTGGTAGTGCCCTTTCCAGTGGCGTGGTGGGCATCGTATCAAAAAGTGCGGTAGCAAAAGAAGCTGAAATGAAAACGGTAGTGACTGCCGCTCACTGGGGATCTCTTGGGGTTGTTGTACAAGATGGTAAGGTCGTGAAATCTGGTCCTGCTATTGAGCCTGCAGTGCCGAACGAATTGCAAACAGTTGTTGCCGATCAATTGTATAGCGAAGCTCGCGTGAAATATCCAATGGTGCGCAAAGGTTTTTTAGCTAATCCGGGAAAAAGTGATACTACAATGCGTGGTCGTGATGAATGGGTGCGCGTTTCTTGGGATGAAGCGTTAGATTTAGTACACAATCAACTTAAACGTGTACGTGACGAACATGGACCAACAGGTATTTTTGCCGGTTCTTATGGTTGGTTTAGTTGTGGTTCATTGCATGCTTCTCGTACGTTATTACAGCGCTATATGAATGCTACCGGTGGTTTTGTAGGACATAAAGGGGACTACTCTACGGGTGCTGCGCAAGTAATCATGCCGCATGTGCTTGGTACTATTGAAGTCTATGAACAACAAACTAGCTGGGAATCAGTGTTAGAAAACAGCGATATTATTGTGCTTTGGTCTGCAAATCCTCTCACAACCATGCGTATTGCTTGGATGTCCACTGACCAAAAAGGGATTGAATATTTCAAGAAATTCCAAGTGAGTGGTAAACGTATTATTTGTATCGACCCACAAAAAAGTGAAACTTGCCAAATGTTGAATGCAGAATGGATTCCGGTGAATACCGCAACGGATGTACCATTAATGCTTGGTATTGCGCATACGTTAGTTGAACAATGTAAGCACGATAAAGATTTCTTGAAAAAATATACGTCGGGTTACGCTAAGTTTGAGGAATATTTATTGGGTAAAACAGATGGCCAACCAAAAACAGCGGAATGGGCGGCTAAAATTTGTGGTGTGCCAGCAGAAACCATTAAACAACTTGCAGCTGATTTCTCCAGTAAACGTACCATGTTAATGGGTGGCTGGGGGATGCAACGTCAACGCCATGGTGAACAAACCCATTGGATGTTAGTAACCCTTGCATCTATGTTAGGACAAATTGGGTTACCGGGTGGCGGTTTTGGCTTGAGTTATCATTATTCAAATGGTGGGGTACCAACGGCGACAGGTGGTATTATTGGCTCAATTACAGCAAGCCCATCAGGCAAAGCAGGTGCAAAAACATGGTTAGATGATACGTCTAAATCTGCTTTCCCATTGGCGCGTATTTCAGATGTGTTGCTCAATCCTGGCAAAAAAATTCATTATAACGGTACTGAAATTACTTACCCTGATATCAAAGCAGTATATTGGGCTGGCGGTAACCCATTTGTTCACCATCAAGATACCAATACCTTAGTGAAAGCTTTCCAGAAACCTGATGTGGTGATTGTCAATGAGGTGAACTGGACGCCAACTGCACGCATAGCAGATATTGTGTTACCAGCTACGACGAGTTATGAACGTAATGACTTAACCATGGCTGGCGACTACTCCATGATGAGTGTTTATCCAATGAAACAAGTGGTTCCCCCACAATTTGAAGCGAAAAATGACTACGATATTTTCGTTGAGCTTGCTAAACGTGCTGGTGTGGAAGAACAATACACAGAAGGTAAAACTGAAATGGAGTGGTTGGAAGAATTCTATAATGCAGCCTTTAGTGCCGCACGTGCAAACCGTGTAGCAATGCCACGTTTTGACAAATTCTGGGCAGAAAATAAACCATTAAGTTTTGAGGTGGGTGAAGCTGCGAAGAAATGGGTGCGTTATGGTGAATTCCGTGAAGATCCATTGCTTAATCCTCTCGGCACACCGTCAGGTAAAATTGAAATTTTCTCTGATATTGTTGAGAAAATGAATTATAACGATTGTAAAGGTCATCCTAGTTGGATGGAGCCTGAAGAGTTTGCGGGTAATGTGACGGAAGAATATCCATTAGCTTTAGTGACACCACATCCTTATTATCGGTTACATAGCCAATTAGCGCATACTTCATTACGTCAAAAATACGCAGTAAATGATCGTGAACCAGTGATGATTCATCCTGAAGATGCGGTCACACGTGGAATTAAAGAAGGTGATATTGTTCGCATTCATAGCAAACGTGGACAAGTGCTTGCGGGGGCTGTTGTAACAGAAAATATCATCAAAGGTACTATTGCTCTACATGAGGGCGCATGGTATGACCCACATGAACTTGGTAAAGGTGAAAAACCATTATGTAAAAATGGTTGTGCAAATGTCTTAACTCGAGATGAAGGTACATCTAAATTGGCACAGGGTAATTCTCCAAATACTTGTATCGTTCAGATTGAGAAATTTACAGGTGTAGCACCAGAAGTTACGGTATTTAAACAACCTAAACAGGTGGCGTAAAACTATTAAAAATATAACCGCACTTCAAAAAGTGCGGTTCTTCTTTTAAGAATAGAACGAAGGGGCATTAACAGCACTAAATTCTAAACATGAGGTGTTATTTGAGCAAGATGAATTGAGACGGGAAACAATATCTAAGATTTTAGTATTTTTGAATAATGAGTAGATTTTTATTCAATAATATATTTAATGTGTAGATAAAATATTCAAACAGGTATGTTTTTCAAAAAATGGTTTGACATATTTTCTAAAAAACGTATTATACCGCTCACACCGATTGTGGTGAGATGGCCGAGCAGGCTGAAGGCGCTCCCCTGCTAAGGGAGTATGGGGTTAAAAAGCTCCATCGAGGGTTCGAATCCCTCTCTCACCGCCATTGTTTGTTTTATTTATTCTGCACCCGTAGCTCAGCTGGATAGAGTACTCGGCTACGAACCGAGCGGTCAGAGGTTCGAATCCTCTCGGGTGCGCCATTTTAAAGCGACTCTATCTTATTAAAGTGGTTATGAATAATTAAAGCATCATCTACGCACCCGTAGCTCAGCTGGATAGAGTACTCGGCTACGAACCGAGCGGTCAAAGGTTCGAATCCTTTCGGGTGCGCCATTTCATTTTATTCAAGTCTATAGATTTCCACTTACTTTCTAATAATCACAGTATTTGTTATATTGTAATTATCTTTTATTTGTAAAATTTTTAAATTATGACAAGACAATCTTTGCCTCGTGGCTTTAGTTTATTTTCTTGGGGATTAGCTGTTTTTTGTGCCCCTGTATTGTTATGTCCAATGGCTCTGTTGCTTTCAACTACATTTGATAAAAATCCTAGCTTGGAAACTTGGCAAGTTAATTTATTTTCAATATTTTTTTGGATTTATCCTATTATTCTTGCGGTAGTAGCTCGAATTTTATATCGTCTACATCAGAAAAAACCAAAATTGGCTTTTAAATTATTGGTATTAAGTGCGGTCATTTTTTATATAGCTTTAATTACGATTTGTAAAATCGGTTTATAAAAAAATCCTACGATAAAACGTAGGATTTTTTTATGTTATTATAGCCAGCCAAA
>MDJB01000058.1 GCA_001752465.1 Haemophilus quentini | reverse complement strand
TTATTAAAACAACTGCAAGTTGCTTGTTACATAAGACAATGAGCCTTGCCATAAAGTTCATTAGAATTTGCAAAAAATGAACATTTATTCAAATTTATTTTTAATTTACTGATTTATAAGGAAAACTTTATGCCATTACTTGATAGTTTTAAAGTGGATCATACCAAAATGAATGCACCAGCAGTACGTGTTGCAAAAACGATGCGCACGCCAAAAGGTGATGACATTACCATTTTTGATTTACGTTTTTGTATTCCAAATAAAGAAATTCTTCCTCCAAAAGGTATTCATACGCTTGAACATTTGTTTGCGGGTTTTATGCGTGATCATTTAAATAGCGATAACGTTGAAATTATTGATATTTCTCCGATGGGATGTCGCACTGGGTTCTATATGTCCTTGATTGGTACGCCAAATGAACAGCAAGTAGCACAAGCTTGGCTAGCTTCAATGCAGGATATTTTAGGTGTTCAAGATCAAACAACTATTCCTGAATTAAATATCTATCAATGCGGTACTTATACCGAACATTCTTTGAAAGAAGCACATGAAATTGCAAAAAATGTTATCGCACGCGGTGTAGGCGTGAATAAAAATGAAGATTTGGCACTCGATGATTCGTTATTAAAATAGGAGAAATCATGACAACACTTGGCACAGCATTAACCCCTAATGCAACCAAAGTAATGATGTTGGGTTCTGGTGAACTAGGCAAAGAAGTAGTGATTGAATTGCAACGTTTAGGCGTTGAAGTTATTGCAGTCGATCGCTATGAAAATGCCCCAGCACAACAAGTGGCACATCGTGCATACACCATTTCTATGTTAGATGGTGAAGCATTGAAAGCGCTTGTGGAGAAAGAAAAGCCTGACTACATTGTTCCCGAAGTTGAAGCTATTTCGACGGCCACTTTGGTTGAATTAGAACAAGCCGGCTTTAATGTTGTGCCGACTGCAAAAGCAACTCAACTTACGATGAATCGTGAAGGGATTCGTCGTCTAGCTTCAGAAGAGTTAGGGTTACCAACTTCGCCTTACCAATTTGTGGATAATTTTTCGGACTTTCAAAGTGCGGTCGAAAAAATTAGTATTCCTTGCGTGGTGAAACCAATTATGTCTTCTTCTGGACATGGGCAAAGCATTTTAAAGTCTAAAGATGACATTCAAAAAGCTTGGGATTACGCGCAAGAAGGTGGGCGTGCGGGGGCAGGTCGAGTAATTGTTGAAGGTTTTGTCAAATTTGATTATGAAATCACGTTACTGACAGTTCGTCATATCAATGGTACAAGTTTCCTTGCGCCAATAGGTCATCGTCAAGAAGATGGTGATTATCGGGAATCTTGGCAGCCTCAAGCTATGTCGGATATTGCATTATCAAAAGCGCAATCGATTGCTGATAAGATTACTGGGGCATTGGGTGGCTTCGGTATTTTCGGTATAGAGATGTTTGTGTGTGGCAATGAGGTAATTTTCAATGAAGTATCACCGCGTCCTCATGATACAGGAATGGTAACGCTGATTTCTCAAGAGCTTTCTGAATTCGCTTTACATGCTCGTGCGATCTTAGGTTTACCAATTCCCAAAATTACGTTGATTAGCCCATCAGCATCTAAAGCTATTGTTGTGGAAGGCAAATCACAAAACGTGCAATTTGGTGGAATCGAACAAGCATTGGCACAACCTCATACTAATATTCGATTATTTGGTAAAGGTGAAGTGAATGGTCATCGACGTTTAGGCGTTTTACTTGCGCGTGATGTATCCGTTGAAAAAGCGTTGGAAAAAGTAAAACAAGCTTATGAACAGCTAGAAATTAGTTTATAAAAATCGAAAGTGCGGTAAAAATTGATCTGACTCCAAAAAGTTAGACTGTGATTTAAAGGATTGTTTTCGATATTGTATCGGACTCAGTCCTTTTAATTTTAGTTGAATCTGTCGATGGCTATAGTAATCCAAATGATCTCTAACTGTATCAACTACCTCCCCCTCTAGTGTTGAATTTCTGACTATAAAAATATTCCATTTTTTATCGCCCAAGGAAACTTCCCATTGCGGTATTGTCCGAGTAATTCCCTTTTCTAGACATACTTTGAATGATGCTATTTTCTGCTAAGATTCGACGATAGGTTTAAGCTGTAAAATTATCAAACGTAAGCGGTTTTCTTCCGTTTTAGGTGGAGGATGCATTTTAGCATAGTGAGGTTTCATAAATGGTTGTCTTGATAGTTTATGAGGAATTAGCCCATTTATGATATTGCGATGTAAACGATGCGATTCGCAACCACCCTGTTGAATTAATCGGTCAAGAATTACGTGGTTATATGACTGATATGAAACGTATCGCAGTTGCGGGTTAATTATTAAACCAGTAAAATTTAAGCCAACTTATTCAATAAGTTGGCTTTTTTATAATCCAAAGGAATTAATATGAAAAACAATAAAATTTTTAACCGCACTTTTAAAGTAAGTTTGGTGGCTATGGCGTTAGGATTAGTTAATTCGGCATGGGCCATTGATTATAAATTATATGAAGGTACCGTATATAAGAATCCAGAAAGAACTGACTCTGAAGTAAAAAATATGAATTTTTATTCAGATTATGGCTATGATTTAACAAATAAAAATAATCTAGCCCATATATCTTTTAGAATGAAAAATGGTCTAGACAATAAGGATTACCCAACAGAATCATTAATTTTCCTGGCTCCTCAATTTTCTAATGGACCTACCTCATTAGAAATCAAACCTAATAGCACTTTCACATTATCGAAGGCTTTTCCTGAAAGTTCTGTTTTTGAATTGAGAGATGCAAATCTTAAATTCCACACCGGCAATATCAATTTATTTGAGGGACTTTCGACAGTTAATCAAGAGGGAGAGTCAGTTTCAGGAAATTCAGCATTTGAACTTCAGAGTAATAGTACCATTGATATTGATTCAGTGAGAATTGTTAGTTCGGCTAAAGAAAGCATAGGGTACCAACTATTTGATAAATCTACAGCAAATATTACCAACTCCTCTATTTTTCTGGGGGGAGATAACAGCACTGCTATAGATGCCGAAAACTCAACATTACATATCAAAAATTTAGATATCACGCTATAGCCAGCAGGCACCAATAAATCATCTTCTGTTGCATACATATCTGATAATACCACATTAAATATTCAAGACAGCTTAATCACTATCAAAGCAAAAGGTCAAAGTAAAGGTTTAGGTTTTATACTTGATAGTGGCGTAACCAACATTACAAATTCCAACATTAAAAATAACACTGGAGAAGTAGTTATTTTTACTAATAAACAAGATTCTCGAGATGAAACAAATAATTACGACTCAACTACCGTTAATCTAAAAAATACTAAAGTACCTGATGCGAAAGTGCTTGTAGGGTTAAACATGCCTGAACTAGCCTATACGGACTTAGCTGAAGGTGAAAAGACAAGTTCACCGAGATTTATTTTGAATGCAGATAACTCTCAGTTGAATGGTGTGGTAAAACAATACGACAACAAAAATAAAACGCCTGTTACATTAAACCTCACTAACAATTCTACATGGTATTTAGTTGATAACTCAGAAGTAACTGACTTGCATTTAAATAATTCAGCCGTTTCCTTAACTAGCACCAAAGCGCCTTATGCTGTATTAACTATCACGGGAAATCTTACTGGCTCTGGCACATTTAATCTTTACACAAATATTGCCAATAACAATGCAAATAAAATCGTTGTTAAAGGCACTGCTGAAGGTAATCATAAAATTGGTGTAACCAACCAAGGTGCAAATATTGCTAACGGAAAAGTGACACTTGTCGAAACCAATGGCGGTAATGCTGCATTTAGCTTAACGAACCCGAATAATCGTGTAGATTTAGGGGCTTACCAATATTTCCTAACCAAAGAGGGAAATAATTGGGTATTAGCGAACTCTAAAAATGAAGTCACCCCAACTCCACCTGTTGCACCAGCTACACCAAGTAAACCTGTGGTGACTCCAAGCAAACCTGTGGTAACGCCTAGCACCCCAGTAATAGCCCCAAGTAATCCAGTAGTAACCCCAAGTAATCCAGTAGTACCACCTGCAGTTCTACTAAGCGCACCGTTACTTTCAGACTTAGCGAATGCACAAGTTTCTCTTCGCCAAGCACAATTGCTTTTAGTGGAAGATGATTTAAGTGGCATTCATCAACGTCTAGGCGAAATGAAAAACGGTGAAAAAGGTAATGTATGGGTTCGTAATGTAAATTCTCGCCAAAAATTAGCCGCACTATCGACAGGTGAGAGTAAAACTTCTGGCTTTAAACAAAACGTACATAGCTTACAAGTGGGCGCAGATGCTGCTGTAACAGATAACCTCCGTGTTGGTGGATTTGTTGGTTGCAGCCAAGCTAACGTTGATTTCAATGGTTATTACGGTGATGGCAAAGTAAGAAGCAACAGCGTGGGCTTATATGCAGCTTACCTTGCAGATAAAGGTATTTATGTAGATAACATCGTGAAATACAGCCGTTTACACGCTAACTCAGATCTCACAGAGAAACGTCATTACAACGCTTATACTATTTCGAGTGAATTAGGCAAACGCTTTAACCTTGCGAACAATTGGACAATCACACCGAAAGCACAATTAGCGTGGACACATATTTCATCACAAGAGAATGAAGATAGCTTATCTTCTGTGTATTCTCGAATTGGTTTACGTGTAGCCAAAGGCTTTGCATTAAGTAATGGTTGGAATTTACAACCTTATGCAGAAGTAAATGCGATTACTAGCAAAAACCGTAGCAGCAAAATTCATTACACAAACAGTGCGCTTGATGTTGCAAGCAGCCGTGGACATTTTGAAAGTGCGGTCGGTTTAAATGCTGGATTTGCAAATCATCGTTTTGGTTTAGAAGTAAGCCGTGCTGACGGTAAAAACTTTGATAAACCTTATGCAATTCAAGCGGTTTATTATTATAGCGGGTAGTATCTTGCTAAACATACCTCTTAAAAGTGCGGTGAAATTTCACCGCACTTTTGTTTGTCCCAACTAAATATTCAAAATCTTATAAATTTCAGAATCTTTACGATCTAGATAATGGATGGATTGGATTTTACGAATTGTGCGGGATTTTCCACGAATTAAAATTGTTTCAGTGCTGGCTAAATTGCCCTTTCGAGAGATACCTTTAAGCAAATCGCCATTGGTGATACCCGTTGCGGTAAATACTAGGTTATCGTCACGCACAAGATCTTCAAGTTTTAACACTTCATTGATTTTTACGCCTAATGCTTCACAACGCTGAATTTCATCGGCAGCAATTTTTTTATTTTCTTCCGTATCACCTTTTACTTCGTTACGAGGAAGTAAACGAGCTTGCATATCGCCACCTAATGCACGAATTGCAGCTGCCACACCTTCTGGTGCTCCACCGATTCCGTAAAGAAGATCGACTTCGGCATCAGGCAAACAGCACAATACGGAACCTGCCACATCACCATCAGGGATCGCCATCACTCTCACGCCCAAGTTATGCATTTGTTTAATTACCGCATCATGGCGTGGTTTTGCCAAAACCATTACAGTGAGATCAGAAAGGGATTTTCCTAGCTTAGATGTGACACGGCGAAGATTTTGTTCTAGTGGTAAAGTTAAATCAATCATGCCTTTAACATCTGGGCCAACCACTAATTTTTCCATATACATATCTGGTGCTTTTAAAAAGGTATTTCTACCGCCAGCTGCTAAGACAGAAATAGCGTTAGATTGCCCCATTGCAGTCATACGCGTGCCATCAATAGGATCAACGGCGATAGAGACCAATTCTCCCATGCCAGAACCGACTTTTTCACCAATATAAAGCATTGGTGCTTCATCAATTTCCCCTTCACCAATCACGATTTCAGCATCCATATGAATTAAATTCAGCATATAACGCATAGCTTTCACAGCTGCATCATCAGCTGCATTTTTATCCCCTCGACCAAGCCACATATGAGCCGCTAACGCAGCTGTCTCAGTCACACGTGAAAATTCAATAGCCAATGCACGATTCATCATTATTCTCCTTCTGCTTACTTTTCTAGATCATGGCAAAATTCCGTTATTTTATCATTGCGTAATCGTTTGCATAATAATTTTTTCTCCAACGCTTTAAAAAGGAAAATTTACTGGGTAAAATACTCTCAAACTTACCCATATTTAAAAGGAAATCATTATGTCTTTAGAAATTTTAGACCAGCTTGAAGAAAAAATTAAACAAGCGGTAGAAACTATCCAATTACTTCAATTAGAAGTTGAAGAATTAAAAGAGAAAAACGCAGAATCTCACAGAAATATCGAAAGTTTACAAACTGAAAATGAACAACTGAAAAATGAACACCGCAACTGGCAAGAACATATTCGTTCATTGCTTGGCAAATTTGATAACGTTTAATCGTAATAAAAGGCTTAGAAAATCTAAGCCTTTTTATTTTCATCATTTCAAAAATATTCTTTTACTTTTCCCTATGTTAGGGAAGAAAAATAAATACAGGATAATCAAATGCACATTTGCATTCTCTCTGGCAGTACTTTAGGTGGCGCAGAATATGTTGCCGAACATTTAAACGATGTTTTAGAAACTCAAGGTTTTTCTACCGCTCTTTTTCACGGACCAAGTCTATCCAACATCGAAAATGAAAAAATTTGGCTTGTTGTGACTTCAACTCATGGTGCGGGCGAGTTGCCAGATAATTTAAAACCTCTATTTGATGAATTAGCTAAAAATCAAAGCGATTTTTCAGATGTTCGTTTTACCGTCGTTGGATTAGGTAATTCTGATTATGATACTTTTTGCTATGCAGCAGACAAAGTGGAGCAAGTGCTTCAAGAAAAAAATGCGGTAAAAATTTGCGAGACTTTAAAAATTGACGTGCTAAACGTGGATGATCAAGAAGGCTACGCCGAAGCATGGTTACCGAATTTTATTGAGGGATTAAAATGATTGCCTTAATCCAGCGTGTCGCCCAAGCAAAAGTTGATGTAAACGGTGAAACAATAGGACAAATTGGCAAAGGTTTATTGGTTTTGCTTGGTGTAGAAAAAGAAGATAACCAAGAAAAAGCGGATAAACTTGCTGAAAAAGTCCTTAATTATCGAATTTTTAGTGATGAAAATGACAAAATGAACTTAAATGTTCAACAAGCACAAGGTGAATTACTTATTGTTTCTCAATTTACATTAGCGGCGGATACACAAAAAGGTTTGCGTCCAAGTTTTTCAAAAGGTGCACCCCCAGCATTGGCTAATGAATTATATGAATACTTTATTCAAAAGTGCGGTGAGAAATTATC
Organism: Haemophilus quentini; assembly: GCA_001752465.1. Lineage (GTDB taxonomy): Bacteria > Pseudomonadota > Gammaproteobacteria > Enterobacterales > Pasteurellaceae > Haemophilus > Haemophilus quentini. Next base: position 65,260 of record MDJB01000058.1, on the reverse strand, counting down.
TGTTTCAACAGGACAATTTGCAGCGGATATGCAAGTGAGTTTAACAAACGATGGTCCAGTTACATTTTGGTTAAATGTATAAATAAGGACGGTTGATTTAGTAATAAGATTCTTAAGACTTTTAGAAAATTAAGCACGCTAAATAGCTTAACTAATGGAATATCTGCGTTAAACGTACATATTCCATTAGTCAACGTCAACTAACAACATAGCACCTAACAACAAGGTTGGTGAGCAAAAAGGCGAACTGAAGCCCTCCATTGCTCCCTCGTCCATAAATGGACGTTTCCTCTCACCAATGGCCACTTTAATAACAAAGGTGAATTATCACCCACTGCCATTATCACTGATTAGGGACAATCGGGAATGTCAGACAACAGCCCGCCAAACCCAATAGGCAAAGTGCACAGCGCAATGCCAAATGGCACAAACATCCATTCTTGCGCCTAAATCTTTTCATTTATAGTCTGTGTTATCAGCTACAAACTCACTGTACAAGAATATGGTATGCCTTTTCCTAGGTTAAAACTGTGATCTAGATCACAAAAATAAAAATGCGGTGAAATTCTTTTAAAAATTTCACCGCACTTTTAAGAATAAACAATTATTGTCGGATTAAAAGGGCAACGGCTTCACAAGCAATTCCTTCTTGTCTTCCTGTAAAGCCTAGTTTTTCAGTAGTCGTTGCTTTCACATTGACTTGCTCAATATCGCATTGTAGGTCTTCAGCTATTTTGGCACGCATGGCATCAATATGTGGACGCATTTTAGGTGCTTGTGCAATGATAGTGACATCCACATTACCAATTTTATATCCCTTTTCTTGCACTTGACGAAATGCTTCACGCAATAGCCCACGACTATCAGCATTTTTATATTGCATATCCGTATCAGGGAAAAGCTTTCCGATATCACCTAAAGTCGCGGCGCCCAAGATAGCATCGGTTAAGGCATGTAATGCCACATCGCCATCAGAGTGCGCAATAAACCCAGTATGATAAGGCACTTCTACGCCGCCAATAATTAATGGGCGATTTTCACCAAACGCATGAACATCAAAACCGTGTCCAATTCTGATCATAATTTATTCCTTGTTAAATAAAATTCTGCTAATGCTAAATCTTCTGGACGAGTCACTTTTAAATTATCGCTACGCCCAGCCACCAAGTGCGGTCGAAATCCTACGAGTTCCATTGCCGATGCTTCATCCGTTATATTTGCACCTTGTTGAATCCCTGTAGAAAGCGCATTTCTTAATATATCTACTGGGAAAAACTGTGGTGTCATCGCTTGCCAAAGTTGACGACGATCTTCTGTTTTCACAATACATTGCTGATTATCCGCCCGTTTAATCGTATCCGTCGCTGGAATTGCCAAAATAGCACCATGCTCATCTTCAATGGCTAGCAATTTATCAATGTCGGCGTGTTGTAAACAAGGACGAGCAGCATCATGAACAAGCACCCACGCATTTTTTTCCTCAATTGCGTTTAAACCATTTAATACGGATTCAGCTCGTGTGGCGCCCCCCTCCACTAACTGAATTTTAGGGGCAAGTGATAGCTTAACAATATAAGGATCATCTGTGCTCACCGCCAAAATAATTTTAGATACGGCAGGATGAGAAAGCATAACATCAAGTGTGTGTTCGAGCAGTGTTTTGCCGAGCAGCGTTAAATATTGTTTAGGTTTATCTGCTTGCATTCGCGAGCCCACGCCAGCTGCTGGCAATACCGCAATAATTGAACGAGCCATTATTTATTCTCTTTCACAATGTGATAAAACACTTCGTTTTCTTTTACCATGCCATGCTGCATTCGCGCACGTTCTTCAATGGCCTCAAAACCTTTGGTTAGTCCTTGAATCTCCGCATTAATACGCTGGTTGCGTTGAGACAGTTTTTCATTTTCCGCTTGGTTTTCTACAATCTTTGCGGCAGTGTTGCGGTAATCGAAGAAACCATTACGGCCAAACCATAAGTCATATTGAAACAAAGCTAATACGGCAAAAAGAATGAGAATAAGAAGTCGCATAAAAATGTTGGTGATGAATAAAATTGCGGTTAGTTTACCGTGAAAAGGGGGGAAAGGCGATAGGATAAAAAAGAAAGTGCGGTAAGTTTTACATCTAGATCTCGCGTTAAAAATGTGACGAGCATCACAAATTTAATAGAATTACCAAGAAAGCGCCCCAAAAAATAAAAAGGTTTGCTATACTCTCCCCTCCCCGTTTTTACTAACCCTAAAGTTAAAAGGAATATAACATGAAAACAACTTTAAAAATGACTGCACTTGCAGCACTTTCTGCTCTTGTTTTATCTGGCTGTGGCGTACACAAAATGAAGTCCGAAGAACACGCAAATATGCAATTACAACAACAAGCTGTTCTTGGCTTAAACTGGATGCAAGATTCTGGCGAATATAAAGCATTAGCTTATCAAGCCTACAATGCGGCAAAAGTAGCATTTGATCACGCAAAAGTGGCAAAAGGTAAGAAAAAAGCGGTTGTGGTTGATTTAGATGAGACCATGTTAGATAACAGCCCTTATGCTGGTTGGCAAGTTCAAAATAACAAACCATTCGATGGTAAAGATTGGACTCGTTGGGTAGACGCGCGTCAATCTCGTGCCGTTCCGGGTGCGGTAGAATTTAATAATTATGTAAATAGCCACAAAGGTAAAATATTCTACGTAACAAACCGCAAAGATAGCTCTGAAAAAGCAGGCACTATTGATGATATGAAACGTTTAGGTTTCAATGGTGTGGAAGAATCTGCATTTTATTTGAAAAAAGACAAATCAGCCAAAGCGGCTCGTTTTGCAGAAATTGAAAAACAAGGCTATGAAATCGTACTTTATGTAGGCGATAACTTAGATGACTTCGGTGATAAAGTATATGGCAAATTAAATGCAGACCGTCGTGTATTCGTTGATCAAAACCAAGGCAAATTTGGTAAAACTTTCATCATGTTACCTAACGCAAACTACGGTGGTTGGGAAGGCGGTTTAGCTGACGGGTATTTCAAAAAAGATACACAAGGCAAAATCAAAGCTCGTTTAGATGCAGTACAAGCTTGGGATGGTAAATAATTTTCCATTAAAAAGATCGATTTAAATATCGATTTTGAAAATCTAATTGAGAGGCTAAGTTCAGTTTTTACTGGCTTAGCCTTTTTAGTTTTTTAGATTAACTCAAGTAATCATCATTACTACAGCTTGAAGTTTTGCTATGATGTTGCAAGTCTCTCAAAATAGAAATCTAATTCAATGAAGAAGAATTTTTCAGTGGGAAAATTGCCGTCTAAAGGGAAAAGTGCGGTTAATTTTCACCGCACTTTTAAGCCAAAATCAAAACCTAAAACGCTGTCGTTGGATGAAACCAAAGTTGTGTTATTCAATAAACCTTTTGATGTGCTCACTCAGTTTACCGACGAAGAAGGACGCGCTACCTTAAAAGATTTTATTTCAATCCCAAATGTTTATGCGGCAGGTCGATTAGATAGAGACAGTGAAGGATTACTGATTTTAACTAATAATGGCGAATTACAACATCGTTTGGCAGATCCAAAATTTAAAACAGAAAAAACCTATTGGGTGCAAGTGGAAGGCATCCTTGAAGAAACCAATTTAGCACAACTCAGAAAAGGTGTAGAACTCAAAGATGGCATGACAAAACCCGCTAAAGTGCGGTTAATTTCAGATCCAAATTTATGGGAACGCAATCCACCTATCCGAGAGCGAAAAAATATTCCCACAAGCTGGTTAGAAATTAAAATTAGTGAAGGGCGCAACCGTCAAGTGCGTAGAATGACTGCGCATATTGGTTTCCCCACTTTACGATTAGTGAGAGTGAGTATGGGCTCATTATCTATTAATGGATTAGCAAATGGCTCATTTAGATTATTATCATTGGATGAAATAAAAGCGTTATTTCAGACCGTCAAATTATAAAAATAGGGCAAGTATTTCGCTTGCCCTAAATTTTTCTCCCATAAATATTGAGCAGAAAGATAATTAATAAAAAACTAAACTGCTTTCAAACTCTTTCAAAAGATTACTTTCAGCTCGCAATTCATTCCAAATTAACGGGTTGCGATCTAAGTATCCGCTTTCAAAATTCAATGTCCAATCATTCAAAGTGCGGTGCATTTCAAGGGTGAAATTTTTTGCTGTTTCTGTTGCTTGACGGGATTTATTGAGAATAACTGCAAGACGAAGCAATCGCATTAAAGCCATCACATCTTGCTCGCTATAACGTGCAAATTTAAAAAACTCAGCAGGTTTAAGCGTGCCAATATGCCAACGCACTAACGCGGTAATCAAACGTTGCTGTTCACGATCAAACCCAGGTAATTCCATATTTTGTAAGATATACGCCGAATGTTTTTGTAAACCTTTGTGATTAATCACAATGCCAACTTCATGCAAGCGAGCTGCCCAAAGTAGGATTTCGCGCATTTCTTCAATAAATTCTGTCGATTGCCAATCTTTATATTGTGCACTGAGTAAATTAGCACTATCCGCAACTCGGTGGGCTTGGGCTTGGTCAATATTGAATTGTTCGCTTAATCCCCAAGCTGTGCGCGCTCGAATATCTGCAACTTGGAAGTTTTTCTCTAGACTATAAATTACGCCTTCGCGCAATGCACCGTCAGAATAGCGCATTTGTTGAATATGAAAAACTTCAAACACCGAACTTAAAATCGCTAAACCGGGAACAAAAACATCCACGCGGTCTTGGTTTAAACCGTTAATATTTAGCTGGGTAAAATGTTTAGCTTGTAGCGTTTGCTCAATTAAAGCATGTAATCGCTCGGCTGTAATAGTTCCATTTGGATCAAGATTAGTCGCAATGACTTGCGCCACAGTTTTAATCGTCCCCGATGATCCGAGCACAGATTGCCAACCTAATTTGCGATATTCAAAGCCTAAATCTTCGATTTTATTTACCGCACTTTGGCGCGCGCGTTGAAAGTTTTCTGGAGAAATGATACCATCGGTAAAAAATTGAGTCGCAAAACTCACGCACCCCATATGGCGGCTTTCAGCCACAAGCGGCGTGAAATCATCGCCGATAATCATTTCTGTCGAGCCACCACCAATATCAACAACGAGCTTACGGCCTTTTTCTGGTTGCGTGTGGCATACACCTGCGTAGATGGTTTTAGCTTCAGTTTGCCCACTAATAATATTAATGGGATAGGGGAAAACTTTGGCTGCTTGACGTAAAAATTCGTCATTATTCATCGCTCTTCGTAACGTATAAGTACCAACCACATTGACATTTTCAACAGGAAATCCTTGTAAACGTTCGGCAAATAAGGCTAAGCAATTTACACCACGCGTGATAGCCTCTTGATTAAGCACCGCATTTTCATCTAAGCCTTCCGCGAGTTTAACTTTTTGTTTTAAGCGAGAAAGTACTTGGATTGAGCCGTTCACAATACGCGCGACAATCATGTGGAAGCTGTTTGACCCGAGATCAATCGCCGCGATTTCACGTACATCGCTGCGGTGCTGGGGTTCTAAAATAGGGTGGTTCATAAAATTCCTAAAATTCAAATTGATAAAGTAAGTCAAACACCTGGTTTGTACTAGAAACGGATTGAAAATAAAGTTGTGGCATTAAGCGGTAACGTAAGGTTACTTCTGCCAAGCCATCAAATAAGCCTACACCATATTTTATTTGTAAGCGGTTGGTGAGATTTCCGCTGACGGTCACTTTGGATTTATCACCCACACCCGATGTGCCAAGGTTTAAATCTTGGATACCAAAAGCCTCTCCAATACTTCCCACTAATTTACCGCTCTTTGAAAGTCCTAGACCAAGTAATGCAGCCCCCACGGATCCACTGGATCCCGCCTCACCACTATTTTCTAATGAACGACCCGTTAACAAATAGGAAAGTGCTTGATCTTGTGGTTTACTTGGTTCGCTAAAGATGGTGACATCAGGTCTATCAGCCGTACCTATTACTCTTACACCAGCAGTAATTTTGCTGTCTTCCATTGCTTCTGGATTACGAATTGCTTCAATGTTTAACATCGGTTGTGACGGTTGGCCTGAAAAGTTAATTTGTCCTTTTCGAATTAATAAATCTTGTCCAAAAGATGCATAACGTCCTTTGGTTAAATTAATTTGCCCGAATAAACCTAAATTTCCTCTGTCTTGTTTCACAGAAAGTAAACCATCAAGATTGGTTTTTAAGCCATAGGCATCAAGGCAGACGTTTTTGCCAATATTGATGCGTAAATCAGAACGAATATCCATGCCTGATTTTGTTTTTGCCGCAAATTCACGTTTAATCATTTCTTCTTTGCTCTTATGAGGGCCATTTAAAATAACTTCATCTTCGCTCACTGGCTCAGCAGTGTCTGGTAAGCTATCAATTCTAATTCGCGCCCAAGGAATATCGACTGTTCCGCTTAAATTCAATTCTTTCGGATTCGCTTTCACCGTGATATTTGGACTGAAACGTAGTTTCGCCATAGAAGGAATATCCACGTTGAAATTATTTGCCTGAGCATTTAATTCTGTTGTCCAATGTTCAATATTTGCCCAGTTTGCTCGGCCAGTTAAATTTAAACGACTATCGCTAGTTTCAATTTTTCCCCGTAAAGTGGAATTATTACCGTGGAAACGTACGGCAATATCACCATCAGTAATATTGACTGGCATAGATTTTAATTTGGTACGAATATTGCGAATATTGAAGTCGCCATTTAATAATGGTTTCTCTAAATTCCCGCCGAAACTCAACTTTGAAACTACCTCCCCATTCACTGATTCACCACTAGTAAGTAGCTGATTTGCGATCGACAAGTTTAATCGTTCTATCGCAAGAGTTCCGCCAAGTTGACGATGTTTAGCAAGGTCATTTAAATGAATATCACCTACAATCCTGCCTTGGTTATGCACATTGATGCCTGTTTTTAAAACCAAATTATTATTTTGAATGTCGGCGTTAAGTGTTAATTTTGGAATATCCAATTTAAACGTACGGTAATCCAATTTTTGAGAGAAGGCTAAATGATTGCCATCTACTTTGGCGGTAAATTGGAATGGTTTGTCCGTAAACCAAGCAACATTACCTTGTGCTTGCAAGTTTCCTTTGAGGCTATCTTGTTCGATAAGTTTATTCACTAAATCCAAATTAACACGTTTAAATTGGAAAGGAATATTCCCTTGCTTGCCCACATTGAATGCTTGTGGGAAACATAATTCTACATCTGTGTTTTGCCAGCAATGTGCAGCAATATTAGCTTGTGTTTGTTTGTGATCGTAAGACACCGCAATAGCTTGGTTAGATTTTACATCACCAATAGGTGTATCGAATTTTGCTTGGGAAAGTGTGCCTTTCCATTGCTCCAAAGTGCGGTCAAAATGACCGTTAATTTGTAAATTTGCAGCAACAGGCTCACCTTGGGATTTAAGCGTTAATAGATGATTTTGTTCATCGCCAGATAAAGCGAGATCAAGTAAACGGAGTTTAAAACTTTCACCATAATGAAGTTGCACTGCCTTAATATTGAATTGCCCTTTAGCTAAAGGATCACTTTTGATATTCCCTTTCGCGCTCGCTTTAGATAATTGGAAACCTTGTAAGTGTAAATTAGACGAAGTTAAGTCAAGATCAAGATTTGGGCTGGTGAACTGACCAGAAATAGCCGCATGCCCTTTCACATTGCCGCTTAAATCAGACCATAAACCACGCAAATTCGGTGCATCAATATCTAATACAAAATCAGAATGGTCATCTAATACCCCTCTTGCGTTAAGATGATTTTCACCATATCTAATCTGCAAATCAGGTACTGTTAGAAGTACATTTTGATTAAGCGTTGCCGAGCCTTTTAAACTGATGGGGTTTGAAGACAGAGTTCCATTTAAATCAGCTACAGGCAGTTCCACTTGCCAGCCTTGAGAGCCTGCAAAACCACGTGAATGCAATTTGCCAGATAATGTTGCAGGCATGACAGGTACATAAAAACCGATATTCATTTTTTCTAAATCGGCTTGTACATCCCAGTTTGCGCCCTCTTTCCAGTTTGCAGTCCCCACAAATTCACTTTTACCGTCTAACGAAGCTATCCCCAATTTATTGACGGTTACTTCATAAAGTTTACCGTCGGCATTAAGATCCACTTGAGATGCAGGAATATAATCCATTCCATCTACGCCCCCTTTAAGCTCAGCGTGATAATTCAGTAAATCCCCCGTGAGCTTAAGTGTTACATCATTAATTTTAAGTGGCGCCATTGTGTTTACAAAAGCATATTGTCCTTTTGCCACATTTAATGTGAGGTTTAAGGGCATTTTGTCTTGTGCTAATTGCACTTCGCCATTCAGTTCAGCATCTAATACGCCTTTTGTTTTCAAAGAAAGTGAGGTGGATTTTTTCAATGATCCTGAAAGTGTAAGATCGACATCACTCGCTGGCAGAATTTCTTTTCCATCGGATTTCAACGGCTCTAAATGGGATTTTAAAGTTAAATCTAGTGGCATATCGCCATCAAGTTGTAATTTACCTTGTGAATAAAGATTACCCAGCGAGCTTTTTACCGCTAATTTTTGTAATTGCAGTTGGTTATCGACGGTATCCGCCTGTGCAATCAGGTTTGGGATTTCAATAGATTGAAGTGTTTCACCTTTTTCATTCACCGCTTGATAATGCCAGTTTTTGCCTTTAATCGCGGGGATGTGTAAATCAAAAGGAAGAATTATTTCTGATACATTGCCTAAAAAAGCAGGCGTTAAAGATTGCTCTATCGCATCCCAATCTACAGGCTTATTCGGTTGTTTGGCTTGCGGCTCAGGTTTAACTTCGGGCAATTTTTTTGAAATAACTGAAATATCGTTAATTTCAGTCGGCGCAAGAGTTAAGCCTTTTTCATTATTTAAACTTACCGCACTTTTAAAATGACTGAGAGTAAGATGAGTTTGATCAACATTTACAGATAAATCTTGCACTGCCAAATTTTCTGCATTGATATCAATTGGCAAGGAAATGCGTTTCATCGAGCCAGACTTGGAATTATCAGGCGTTGATGGAGGCAGTAATGCGGTATTAATCGCAATCGTTGGTTTATTTAAAGTGAAATCACGTAAACAAACCTCACGTGAAAGCAAACAACCGAAATCAAGCTGTAAACGTGCTTGTGCAATATGAGTATCAATCCCAGAGGTTTGATAACGAACATTATTTAGCACCAAGCCATTTTGTAGTCCGCCTTCAATTTGCTCAACGGAAAAACTATCAAGCATTTTATCGGCAAGTTGAATTAAACCTCTTTGCCCAGCATCGAAAGAAAGTGCCCCAGCAACACCTAAAACAGGCACCAAAATGACCGCACTTCCAATACAAAAAGCCTTGCGTACCCAATGTTTTTTATTAGGTTGATCAGGTGATTTTGGTGAAGTTTCTGATGGTTGTATTTGTTCTGTCATAAATTCACCTTAAATTTCTGTACCAATCCCGATGTAAAATTGAATATTTTTGCTGTTATCTTTATCACGAATCGGGGTGGCAATATCAAATTTAATCGCGCCCACTGGTGATGCCCAACGGACACCAACGCCTGCACCATAACGCAATTCTTTAGTGGTGTAATCATTAGCTGCTAATCCACTATCTGCGAAGGTCGTCGCCCACCAATTCGGATAAACTTGATATTGATATTCTAAAGAGCCCGCAAGTAATCGCGAGCCACCAACCAATTTTCCATTTTTATTTTTAGGCGCAATTTTTTTATAGCCGTAACCGCGCACACTGCGATCGCCACCAGCAAAGAAACGAAGTGCGGGTGGGATTTTTTCAATATCCTTTGTATGTAAATACCCAACTTCAGCACGAGCAACGATACGGTGATTTTCTGCATAAGTACGAATCCATGCGCTAGAGGCTTGCACTTTTACGAAAGAAGCTTCCGATAACCAAACTTTGTCCCCCACATCAAAAGTGATTTTTTGTACGTCGCCCCAAGTTGCAAAAGAACCGCCACGTAATCGGGTACGAGTAAATCCAACAGTTGGATAAAGAAGGAATGTTTTATCGGTTATATCGGCTTGTGTAAAACTATCGTATCGCGCACGAACTCCGCCAAAATATTGCCAGCCATGCGCATTATTCCAATAACGTAATGCTGATAGTGTGAGTGCTCTCGTATTGGTATCATTCTTTTTTTCCCCTTCCCAACCGACAGAGTAATCATAGTAATAATTTAATGGATTTTTAAGTAAAGGCTGTCGATAAGTTGCCTCTAAAGTTTGTTTTGGTGCTGAGAGATAAAGATTGGTGCGGAAACTATGTCCACGGCTATTAATCCACGGTTTTGTCCAACCAATTTGAGTGTGCAAGCCACCATCAGTTGCAAAGCCAACCCCGAGTTCCATCGCATTTTTTTTACGTGGATAAAGAATAATCTCCACATCCACAGTTTTACTTTTATGATTAACATTAGGTTGAACTAATACTAAACTAAACCAATTTGAAGATGAAAAATCGCTGGTTAAATCCGATAAGTTATTCATTAAATATGGATCACCAGGTTTGATGTTAAGAATATTATTTAAGTAATCATCCCGAATCTGTGAATGGCTAAAAGTAATATTGCCATAATGATAACGAACGCCACTATCAAATAACATTCGCCACCATGCTTGATGGGTTTCAGGGCTGATTTCTAAACGTGAAATCTTAAATTCCCCATCAAAATATCCACGATTTAATGCTAAACGTGAAATCGCCGTTTTGTAATCATTGTAAGTTTGGTGTTCGACTAACACCCCTTCTTTAGGTAATTTTTTACGTAGCGAATCAAAATTTTCATCTTGTGCGGCTTCCCCTTCAATTTGCACATCAGTGCCCGCAATTTTTGTTGGCTCGCCTGGTGTAACATGAGCAATCAATAAATCGCGTTTACCTTGACGCTGTTTTCGTTCAAAACGCACGGAAGATTCATAATAACCAAACACCCGCAAACCACGATCCACAGCTTGAGTGACTAAATGTTGATAGCGTTCGGAGCCATCCATTTCTTCTTTGTTAATCAGATGAACATTGAGATCCGTATTACGAACAGCACGGAAACCACGGATACCTTGAACTTCAATATCAACGGTTTGTTCCGCAAATGCAGGAAAGCAACTTAATGCCAAAAAAAGTGCGGTGAGTTTTAGCGATTTTTTCTTCATTTTGAGGGGCTAAAATTTTTTAAGTAAATTGCGCTATAGTCTACCGAGAAGTTCGTTAGGATCCAATATTTTCAGCGCATTTTGTCAGTTTTTTAATAAAAAAATACCGCACTTCATTGCTAAAGTGCGGTAATGTTTTTGGCTGTTTTTAATTAATGACCGCCGCAGCCACAGCTGCCGTGACCATGTCCGTGTCCGTGACCACCGCCGCAGCATCCGCTGTGATCGTGATCATGGTCGTGATGGTGGTGATGACCACCACAGCCACAGCCGTGACCTTCTTCGTCATCATCATGGTGGTGGCTATGTGCGCCATGAACGTGGCCGTGTGCGATTTCTTCTAACGTTGCTTCGCGGGTTGCGACAACTTCAACCGTGAAGTGTAATTCTTGACCAGCTAACATGTGATTTCCATCAACCACAACTTCATCGCCATCGATTTCAGTAATCACCACTGGAACAGGACCAATGTCAGTATCAGCTAAGAAACGCATGCCGACTTCAAGTTCATCAACACCTTGGAATACATCTTTTGGTACACGTTGAACCATATTTTCGCTGTATGCACCGTAACCTTCTTCAGGTTGTACACGTACTTCAAATTTGTCGCCTACTTCTTTACCTTCAAGCGCTTTTTCAAGACCGATTACTAAATTATTGTGGCCTTGTAAATATTCTAGTGGTTGATTCGCTGGCGCTTCATCTACCAATACGCCATCTTGTGTGCGAACTTGGTAAGCAATGCTCACCACTACATTTTTTGCTACTTTCATTATGTTTTCCTTATAAAAAAATCGGTTAAAAAAAGTCGTACCATTGTAGCGAAAATTATTCCGCGCGCAATGCAATTCGCGCACTAATGCGTGCTTTTATTTTCTCTTTACCATTTTCCAAATAAGCATCGCCAGAAGAATCCACCGCACTCATATCAGCAGATTTTGCCATCGCCATCATATAAGGTCGTGGGCTCATGGTTTGTTCATTCACGGAAGAGACATCTAAATCTAAAATTTGATAGCCTTTCATATTCAACGAATTTTGAATTAATGTGGCTTTGTTTTTAAATTTATCCAACGCAGCTTGAGTTAATTCATTTTCTAAACTCATTAATTTTTCTGATGAAATAAGTGCATTCGTACTTTCCACCGCCATAACGCCATCAAGCTCGCTAATCACTTTGGAAATGGCTTGGAAATCTTTGCTTTCTAATACAAGTTCTACACGGTCAATCCAGCCAGATTGCTTGCCTTGATTGTTATAACGCAGACTGGTATGACGAAAATGATCTTTAATTTCCACCGCACTTTCGTTTTTCGCGATAGAAAGCGCTTTGCTTAATTTCTCATTGATCGTTTTATTTAAGGTTGAAAGTGAGGTGCCTTCTGCCTGATAAAAAAGTGTAACTTGTAACAAATCTCGTGAAACTTCTTTTTCGACTTCAGCATTAAAAGAAACAATATTATTTTGCACCGCACTTTGCGGATTATCCGCTAATGCTGGCACAGCAAAAGGCAGCGCCAATAATGCTAAGGAAAGTGATTTTAATTTCATATTGAAACTCCTAAAAAAATAACCGCACTTATTAAGTGCGGTTAAAAAGAATGATTAATGCACACGAGGCTCTTCGACATCCTCGTCATCAAAAAATTCCCCATCATTGCCGTATTCATCGTCATCGGCGTTCGGATCTTCAAAATAGGTGCCCCAACCATCATAAATGCCTTTATGTTTTTCTAATAACGGAAGGATTTCTTTTTGTTGAGCATCAATAATTTCCGCTTTTAATTCTACTTCACTGATAATGTCAAAACAGAAGATGGGGTTGCCATCATCATCTTCAAATTCTTCCGCTTCGGAAACTTCATAACCGGCTTTAAACGCATCTACGGCGATTTTTTCTAACAAATCAAAATCGTGATGAGCAATATGATGCTCAATAATATAAAGCGCATCCGGGTCACTACCATCGTTAAGTAAATCAGTGATAATTTCACGGGTTTCTGCTTGTAATTCAGCCAATTTTGACATAATAAAATCCTTCAACAAGAACAAAAGTGCGGTTATTTTAGTGGATAAATCACCAAAAGTCGCATAAAATTTCGCGCAATTATTTTCTATAAAAAAGAACCCTTAATCATGCTCGAACAACTCCCTTATTTGGCATTAAAAACTCCGCCAAAAACCACCGCACTTTTAAAGGCTGAATGTGCGGATTTTATTGTAAGAGAGCATTTAGGCTATGAAATGTCAGGCGAAGGTGAGTTTGTTGCGTTGTATGTACGCAAAACAGATTGCAACACCTTATTTGTTGGCGAAAAATTAGCTAAATTTGCAGGTGTTTCTGAACGCAATATGGGATATGCGGGGTTGAAAGATCGTCGAGCGGTGACAGAACAATGGTTTTGTTTACAAATGCCAGGAATGGAAATGCCCGATTTCAGTCAATTTGAATTAGATGGCGTAGAGATTTTAGCGGTTACTCGACATAACCGAAAAATTCGTACTGGTAGCCTTGAGGGAAATTATTTCGATATTTTATTACGCAGTGCAGAAGAATCTGATGAACTTAAAGCGCGGTTGGATTTTGTGGCAAATTTGGGTTTCCCAAATTATTTTACGGAACAACGTTTTGGTCGAGATGGTCATAACCTCACGCAAGCATTGCGTTGGGCGCAAGGAGAAATTAAGGTAAAAGATCGCAAAAAACGCAGTTTTTATCTTTCCGCTGCTCGCAGTGAAATTTTTAATTTAGTTGTGGCAGCACGTATTGCAAAGGGCGCAACAAATGAAGTTTTGCCAAGTGATATTGTGCAATTAACCGGTTCGCACAGTTGGTTCAAAGCGGATGAAAAAGAAGACTTAAATGCCTTGCAAGTGCGGTTAGAAAATCAAGATATTTTACTCACCGCCCCTTTAATTGGCGAAGATGTGTTGGCCGCAAGCGATATTGAAAATGAAATTGTAAGTAAACATTCAGTTTTCGATCCTTTAATGACACAAGAGAGAATGAAGGCAGCGCGTCGTCCATTATTAATGAAAGCAAAAGCGTTTTCTTGGGCATTTGAGCCAGAAGGCTTGCGTTTGAAATTTTATTTGCCTGCAGGCAGTTATGCCACGGCATTGGTTCGTGAGTTAGTAAATTATACAGAAGCATAAGGAAGTACAATGCGAATTTTAGTCAGTAATGATGACGGTTTTCATGCAGAAGGCATTCAAGTTTTAGCAACAGAATTAAGAAAAATTGCCGAAGTCATTGTTGTTGCCCCAGATCGTAATCGAAGTGCGGCATCAAGCTCGCTCACATTAGTGGAGCCACTGCGCCCACGCCATTTAGACAGTGGCGATTATTGTGTGAATGGTACACCAGCAGATTGTGTACATTTAGCGTTAAACGGATTTTTATCTGGCCAAGTAGATTTAGTGGTATCAGGCATTAATGCTGGTTGTAATATGGGCGATGATACGATTTATTCAGGCACATTAGCCGCAGCCCTTGAAGGTCGCCATTTAGGGCTGCCTGCTATTGCGGTTTCGTTAGATGGTCGTCAACATTATGAAACAGCGGCACGAGTTGTGTGTGATCTCATTCCCAAATTACATCACCAATTATTAAATCCTCGTGAAATTATTAATATCAATGTGCCAGATTTACCTTTTGAAGAATTAAAGGGTTACAAGGTGTGTCGCTTGGGTTACCGTGCTTCGTCTGCAGAAGTCATTAAACAAAGGGATCCTCGTGATGAAACCATTTATTGGATTGGCCCTTCAGCATTACCCGAAGATGAAAGCGAGGGAACAGATTTCCATGCAGTGAAAAATGGTTATGTGTCTATCACGCCAATTCAGGCAGATCTTACTGCACATCATTCACTTTCGGCTTTACAAGATTGGTTAGAGCAGGAATAATGGCGCGTTTTACCAAATAGAGAAGAAATATGAAAATTTTCGGCACGATGTACGATAAAACCATGCAATGGTCAATGCACCGTTTTGCGACTTTTTGGCTCTCTTTTGTTAGTTTTATCGAGGCGATATTTTTTCCTATTCCACCTGATGTGATGTTGATCCCAATGTCTATGTCAAAGCCAAAAAGTGCGGTGAAATTTGCATTTTATACGGCGATTGCTTCTGTCATCGGTGGGGTTATCGGTTACGCTATTGGTTATTATGCAACGGACTGGGTGGAAAACATTGTACAACAATGGGGATATGGTGCGCATTGGGCAAAAGCCATAAATTGGTTTGAGCAATGGGGCGTATTAGTTGTGTTTGTGGCGGGTTTTAGCCCAATTCCTTACAAGGTGTTTACTCTCTGCTCTGGGGTAATGCAAATGGCATTTTTCCCTTTTGCCATCACCGCATTTGTTTCACGTTTAGCGCGTTTCTTGCTGGTGGCAAAATTAGCTGCATGGGGCGGTGAAAAATTCGCAGTAAAATTGCGAAAATCTATTGAAATTATTGGTTGGTCAGTGGTGGTGCTGGCTGTCATTGCTTACTTTATATTGAAAAACTAGGATAGAAAAATGAATAAATTAGGTCTTATTTTAATGGCTGGATTCGTATTAGCTGGATGTGCATCAGAACCAGTTAAAGATCCAGATGCATTACCAAACGGCATCATGCAACCAGTAGAAGGCACAGGCGCTGTTGCTGGCGGTAGCTTTATGCCAGAAATTCAAAAAAATACAATGCCAGCGCAAACGAAATAATAAAGGAACAATAAGGAATTACTATGAAAAAATCATTTCTCTTACTCCCTTTGAGTCTTGTTGTATTATCGGCTTGTGCCTCTAATTCTCCTGCTCCAATTAGTAATGCTGATGGCAATCTTTCCCCTGGTATCATGCAACCTGTCAATGGCAAAAGCGCGGGTGGTTCTTGGCAACCTGAAATTCAAAAAAACACGGTACCAGCGATGGGCGGTGTACCAACAGGCGTGCAAACGCCACAGCCAAATTTCCAACCAACCTATCAACAGCCTGCCATGTCAGCAGCGCCTGCTCAACCAGCATTCAAACCTACACAGCCAGCATTTCAGCCAGCTCAAAAACCAGCTGCGCCAACACCAACTCCAGCTGTGCAAACAAAAACCATCACTAAAACAGTTTCTGATTGCGTAGGTTCGCAACATATTAATGTTCCACGCAATCCAAATACCAATGCACCAGATTATAGCCAAATTGAAAAAGGCTCTTACAAAGGTAATACCTATAAAGTAAACAAAGGCGATACCATGTTCTTAATCGCTTACTTGGCGGGGATTGATGTAAAAGAATTAGCAGCATTGAACAACATGACAGAGCCTTATAGTTTGAGCTTAGGTCAAACTTTAAAAATCTCTAATTGTGGTACAAAAACAGTGACAACAACGGTTCCTGTAAAACAACCTGCAACAGCAACGACAACAACTACTGCGGCTGCACCGACAGCACCTGCAGAACTAGCAGTCACCTATACGCCAGGTGCAAATGGTACGCAAATGGGATCTGATGGCACAATCATTGGTCCAATTAAATCTGGCGCAGGTGTAGCGAATAGCGCACCAGCAATGGTACCAGTTGCAGCTGCACCAGTTGCCCCTGCGACAACACCATCAGTGCCAACAACACCAGTAGATAACACTAATATCACACCGATTAATGCCAATGTCGTTGCACCAATCGCATCAAATGTTGCATGGCAATGGCCGACTTCAGGTAATATCATTCAAGGTTTCTCCAATACTGATGGCGGAAATAAAGGGGTTGATATTAGCGGTTCTCGTGGACAGGCTGTTAAAGCAGCTGCATCAGGTCGCGTCGTGTATGCTGGCAATGCTTTACGTGGTTACGGTAATTTAATCATCATCAAACATAATGATGATTTCTTAAGTGCTTATGCGCATAACGACAAAATTCTTGTAACCGATCAACAAGAAGTCAAAGCTGGTCAAGAAATCGCAAAAATGGGTAGCTCTGGTACAAATACCGTGAAACTCCACTTTGAAATTCGCTATAAAGGTAAATCAGTGGATCCTGTACGTTACCTTCCAAGACGTTAATTTTCCTCTAAAAAGAGCGGTGAAAAATCTCAACAAATTTTCACCGCTCTTTTTTTATCTGGCTTTTTCCCCTTTCGGCACCTAAAATAGCCGACACAAAACCTATCTTTATTCAGTTTCAAAGCAGGTAATTAGATGATTTCCGAAGAAAATTTCCAACAACATACGCCAATGATGCAACAATACCTAAAACTCAAAGCAGAGAATCCGGATATTTTGTTGTTTTATCGCATGGGAGATTTTTACGAGTTGTTTTATGACGATGCGAAAAAAGCAGCGGCATTGTTGGATATTTCTTTGACGAAACGAGGTCAATCTGCTGGGCAACCAATTCCAATGGCGGGCGTGCCTTATCATGCGGTGGAAGGTTATTTAGCAAAATTGGTTCAGTTGGGTGAGCCTGTGGCAATTTGTGAACAGATTGGTGATCCTGCCACCAGCAAAGGGCCTGTGGAACGCCAAATTGTGCGAATTGTTACACCAGGTACGGTGAGTGATGAGGCACTTTTGCCTGAACGCCAAGACAATCTGATTGCGGCGGTATATCAAGAAAAAGAAAAATTTGGATTAGCCACTTTGGATATGACCTCTGGCCGTTTTCAGCTTTGTGAACCTACTGATAAAGAAACATTGCGTGCGGAATTGCAACGTATTGCACCTGTGGAATTGCTGTATTGTGAAGAATTTAATGAAATGGCTGCAATTGAACATTGCAAGGGATTACGCCGTCGCCCGATTTGGGAATTTGAACTTAGCACCGCCATTACGTTACTGAATCGCCAATTTGGTACAAAAGATTTACGCGCCTTTGGTGTGGAAAAATCCCCTCTAGGCTTAAGTGCGGCAGGTTGTTTATTACAATATGCAAAAGAAACGCAACGTACCGCATTGCCTCATATTCAAAGCATTAGCTTAATTCAAAATCAAGACTGTATTCAGTTAGATGCCGCCACTCGCAGAAATCTTGAATTAACGCAAAATCTTGCGGGTGGCACAGAAAATACGCTAGCGTCTGTCTTGGATAAATGCGTCACGCCAATGGGCAGCCGCTTATTGAAACGTTGGATTCACCAGCCTGTTCGTGATGTGGAAAAATTAAAACAACGCCAACAATCGATTGCGGAAATTCTGAATTTTGATTTGGTCGATGAACTCCAACCTTATTTGCAATTAGTTGGCGATATGGAGCGTATTTTAGCGCGTGTTGCACTACGTTCAGCGCGTCCACGCGATCTCACCCGCTTGCGCACGGCATTAGAACAAATTCCTGCATTACGCGCGATTGTGCAACAAAAAACACCGCCATTTTTAACCGCACTTTTCAGCCAAATTGCCGATTTCAGCGAGCAATGCGATTTATTGCAACGTGCATTGATTGAAACGCCTCCACTTTTAATTCGAGATGGTGGCGTAATTGCTGAAGGTTACCATGCCGAGTTGGACGAATGGCGTATGCTGTCTGATGGCGCAACCCAATATTTGGAAAACCTAGAAAAACGTGAGCGTGAAAGCACTGGTATTGATACGCTAAAAATCGGTTTTAATGCAGTGCATGGTTATTACATTCAAATTAGCCAAGGCCAAGCGCATAAAGCACCTATTCATTATGTACGCCGCCAAACCCTGAAAAATGCAGAGCGTTACATTATTCCTGAACTCAAAGAATATGAAGACAAAGTACTGAAATCAAAAGGCGCAGCGTTAGCATTAGAAAAGCAGCTTTATGATGAATTGTTTGATTTATTATTACCGCACTTAGGTTCGTTACAACTGGCGAGCCTCGCACTTTCTGAATTGGATGTATTGGTCAATCTTGCGGAGCGCGCAGACATCCTCAATTACGTGATGCCAACATTCTGTGATGAAGTGAGTGTGAAAATTGAAAATGGTCGCCATCCTGTCGTGGAACAAGTATTAAAAGATCCTTTTATCGCCAACCCAGTGGAATTAAATCATAACCGTCACTTGTTAGTTATCACTGGGCCAAATATGGGTGGTAAAAGTACTTATATGCGCCAAACCGCATTAATTACATTGCTGGCGTATATCGGCAGCTTTGTGCCGGCAGACAGCGCGCGAATAGGGCCGATTGATCGTATTTTTACTCGAATTGGTGCGTCTGATGATTTAGCTTCAGGGCGTTCAACCTTTATGGTGGAAATGACAGAAATGGCAAATATTCTTCATCAAGCCACTGCGCAAAGTCTCGTGCTTATTGATGAAATTGGACGCGGCACATCCACTTATGATGGCTTATCCTTAGCTTGGGCTTGTGCAGAATGGTTAGCCAAAAAAATCCGCTCACTTACGTTATTTGCCACCCATTATTTTGAATTAACCGCATTGCCAGAACAGCTAGAAGGCATTGCCAATATTCATTTAGATGCCCTTGAGCATAACAACACCATCGCCTTTATGCACGCTGTACAAGATGGTGCAGCAAGTAAAAGTTATGGTTTGGCAGTCGCGGCTTTGGCGGGCGTGCCACAATCTGTTATTAAACTGGCAAAACAGAAATTGACACAATTAGAAAAAACATCAGGTCATTCAGCCGATCAGCAAATTCAGGCATTACGTGAAGCCAATCACACTCAAGGTGAATTATTGTTTGAACAAGAAATGGATGCGCTAAGAGAGGCTATTGAAAAACTAGATCCCGATGATTTAAGTCCTAAACAAGCCTTAGCGTATTTGTATCAGTTAAAGAAAATGGTGGGGTAACATCTTACAAAAGTGCGGTGAAATTTTGATCTAGCCAAAAATAGACTATTTACTTAAGGACTGATGATGACATAGCATCGAAGTCGGTCTTTGAATTTCAGTTTAATTTGTTGCTGATATAGTAATCCAAATAATCCTTACAGCTTTGGTCTGAATGTAAAATGTTTCGCTTTATTTAAGTTGTTTTGTTCTTTGCTTGCTCCTGTACTATCCATGTTGTCAAAAATAAGGAGGTTATTAATCCGTTTTTTATGATATCTGCACCATGGCATTGTTGGACTAAAAATCTGACTGTTTTACGTTGTGAACTCACTTCAAGTGATAATACCAATTGGGAGTGGTTTATTAGTTAGAATAGTGAGTGGATAGATTACAGGAATGCTTTCCAGCTTTACTGATTTCATCACCTAATTGTTTAATTAAATCTTTCAATTTTTCAAAATCTACAGAGTCAGCTTAGTTCAATGAGTGATTTTTTTCTGCTTTTTATTAGCATGACTCAATTAAATTTTTTAACATAATTAGTCCTTTATTTAGATTTAATTAAGACTGCTTATAAAAAGATATAGAATAATATATAAAGTGTAAAAATTATTTAAAATTCAAATTTTTATATTTTTTGATACATTTAGTAAAATATTTTAATTAGTTATTTTTTTAGGTGATTTTGACTTTGAAAAGATAACTTAAGATAGGAGCCTATCTATTGGTGAATAATTTTTTAGGGGCTGTACTAGATAACTAGACACCCCTTAACTAATTGTTTTAAAATGGAAATTTGAGATTTTATTTCACTGTTGTTAAAACGTCATTCGTATTCCTTTAAATATAGCTCAAAATGCTCTTGGGAATGTCATTAAACTTCTGTAAATGGCGTTTTGCTTGATTCCAAAAATTCTCAATTCCGTTTATGTGGTTATGATTTTCAGCAAAATGCGGGCTGTGATTGATGCGAAAATGGCTAAATTCACTGACATCAAGCACATCATCACTACGAAAGGTATCCGTGTACATAATGCTATCAGGCTTAACTTTCTCTCGGATAATTGGCAATAATGTCGCTGATTACGTATTAGGGACAACGACGGTATAAACCCTGCCATTTCGTTTGAGAAGCAAGAATACCGCGACTTTTCCGGCAGCACGACCATATTTACCTTTCCGAGTACTGCCAAAATAGCTTTCATCAGCTTCAATCCCGCCTTCAAGTATTTCCAATATGTGGGCTTGTTTGATAGATGAGTAAGCGTAATCGATGAAAGTAATAAGCGACTGTAATTAACCAATTCACTGGCTGTTCTTGCTGTGACACCTGCGACAAACAGTTCAATGAGTTTATTCTATTTAAACTAGTTTTAAATACATTTTAAAACGTTCAAAATTTAACAATTTATAGTCAATTTTTATGAAAAATAAAACCCTATAAACAGGGGCTACAACTAAATCATTTCTACCAAATATTTTTTTCCTTATGCAAATACCCACATAAGATAATTTCTTAACGAAAGAATATGTAGCTCCTTTTAAGGGGGAATTAGGGACAGGGATTGTCAGTTTTCACAAGCCCCAAGAGAGGCTTGTGAAGTATAGTCCCTTATAGGGGGCTAAAAATCTTGTGTTTTACATACGAATTGTCATTTAGTAAAGTACCCGCGCACGAATTGTGCCATCGATTTCCTTTAATTTCGTCAGTAATGGCGATGCATCATTTGTTTCTACATCCACGACAACATAACCAATTTTCGGGTCAGTTTGTAAATATTGCGCGGCAATATTGAGGTTGGCTTCGACGAAAATTTGGTTCAGTTTGTTCAATATACCAGGACGATTTTCGTGAATATGCAATAAGCGTTTTGTTCCCTCGTGTTCTGGTAAAGATACTTCAGGGAAGTTGACGGAAGAAAGTGTTGAACCATTGTCTGAATATTTGACAAATTTACCTGCTACTTCAAAACCGATATTTTCCTGTGCTTCCGCTGTTGAGCCGCCGATATGTGGCGTTAAAATCACATTATCAAATTCGCGTAACGGTGAGACAAATTCTTCATTAATTGACGCAGGTTCAATTGGGAATACATCAATTGCGGCGCCGTGAATTTTACCGTCTTTTAAGGCTTGAGCAAGCGCATCAATATCTACCACTGTGCCACGCGAAGCATTGATCAAAATTGCTCCTTGTTTTAATTGTGCGATACGAGCTGCGTTCATTAAGTTTTTGGTAGATGGCAGTTCTGGTACATGTAATGAAACCACATCGCAAGAACTGAGTAATTCTTCAAGGCTACGAACCTGTTTGGCATTACCGAGCGGAAGTTTATTTTCGATATCGTAGAAATACACATCTATGCCTAATGATTCGGCAATAATACTTAATTGTGAACCAATGTGGCCGTAACCAATAATTCCTAGTTTTTTACCCCGCACTTCATGAGATCCCGTCGCTGATTTATTCCAGACGCCACGATGTACTTCGGCATTAGCCTGTGGCACATTGCGCATAAGTAATAAAATCTCGCCTAATACAAGTTCTGCGACAGAACGAGTGTTTGAGAATGGGGCATTAAATACAGGAATTCCACGCGCTTTTGCTGCATTTAAATCCACTTGGTTGGTGCCAATACAGAAACATCCCACAGCGATTAATTTGGGTGCAGCTTCAATCATTTCTGCCGTTAAATGGGTGCGAGAACGCAAGCCGATAAAGTGTGCATCTTTAATGGCTTCTTTTAATTCATCACCATCTAGCGCTTTTTTATAGTAATCAATATTGGTATAGCCTGCCGCATGGAGCGTATCAAGTGCGCTTTGATGCACACCTTCAAACAATACAAATTTGATTTTTGATTTGTCTAGTGAAACTTTGTTTGTCATGTTTGCTTCCTTATGATTTTTATTATGAATTAGTCAATAATTTTGGCACCTTCAGGCGTACCGACTATCACAACGTCTGCGCCACGTAACGCGAATATCCCATTAGTGACAACACCCGCAACATTGTTTAATTCTTTTTCCATTTCAACTGGATTTAAAATAGTGAAGTTGTGCACATCTAAAATCACATTGCCGTTGTCAGTCACCACGCCTTCACGATATTCAGGTGCGCCACCAAGTGCGGCTAATTTTCTGCCTACTTGTGAACGAGCCATTGGAATAACTTCAACTGGTAATGGGAAGGTAGAACCCAACACATCCACTTGTTTACTCGAATCTACAATACAAATAAATTTTTTGGCTAATGCAGCGACGATTTTTTCACGAGTGAGCGCTGCGCCGCCGCCTTTAATCATCATTTTTTGTGGATTGATTTCATCTGCACCATCCACATAAATATCTAAGCTAGAGACATCATTTGCATTAAATACTTCGATACCTTGTTTACGTAATAATTCTTCTGATGCTTTTGAAGCCGCAACTGCGCCTTGAATTTTATCTTTGATTGTACCTAAAGCCTCAATAAAGCAGTTCACCGTGGAGCCGCTTCCCACCCCAACAATCGTATCTGCTTTTACATATTGTAATGCGGCTTGTGCGGCGAGTTTTTTCATTTCTAATTGATTCATTTCTTTTCCTTTCCTTATCTTAATAAGTAAACGATCGAGTTACTTTATTACGAGAGTATTTAATAAACAAGTGTAATTTTTCTGCAACGAGAGGTTTAACGGATGAGCTATGATTCCGTTAAAAATAATTCCAATAGTTCATTGAGAAATAACTTGCCATGCTCAGTGATTTGCCAAGAATCAGCGTTTTCCACAATATAGTTTTGTTGAATGGCAAAATCAATTTGATTTTTTACCGCACTTTGAGATAAACCTGTGTAATCTTCAAATTCTTGTTTGGGCACCGCTTCTAACAAACGAAAGCGATTCATAAAAAACTCAAAAGGGCGGTCAATTTCTGGCACGTTTTTTTCTTCGTAAAGATATTCGCCACGCAAATAACCTTTCGGGTGCTTGGTTTTAGAAAAGCGGGTAATCTCGCCATTAGGGAAGGTCAGTTTCCCATGTGCGCCACAGCCAATAGCTAAATAATCCCCAAACCGCCAATAATTCAAATTATGTTTACATTGAAAATCAGCCTTTGCATAAGCCGAGGTTTCATATTGCTGGTAGCCCGCTACGGTTAAAAGTTGGTGGCCTTGCTCAAAAATATCCCAAAGCTCATCATCATCTGGTAATTTAGGTGGGCGGTAAGCAAACATCGTATTTGGCTCAATAGTGAGCTGATACCAAGAAAGGTGAGGAGGAGATAGCTCAATAGCTTGGCGAAGATCATCTAAGGCCTCTTCTAACGTTTGGTTTGGCAAATCGTGCATTAAATCCAAATTGAAACTTTTTAGCCCAGAAACTTTCGCTAAATTGACCGCACTTTTTGCCTCTGCTGCATTATGGATTCGTCCAAGACGCTGTAATTTGTCATCATTGAAACTTTGAATTCCCATAGAAATTCGCGTGATGCCTGCGGATACATAACCTTTAAAACGTTCAGCTTCTACCGTACCAGGATTAGCTTCTAATGTGATTTCAATATTATCTTCAAAATCAATCTGCGTTTTTATTTCTTTTAAGAGATACGCAATGCTTTCTGCCGAGAACAAACTTGGCGTACCGCCACCAATAAAAATTGAATGGAGTTTTCGTTGTTGAATGGAATCTTTAAAGCGCTGTAAATCGGCCTGTAGATCTTTTAGAAGGTGATGAATATAGTCTTGTTCTGGTATATCGCCTTTTTGTGCGTGCGAATTAAAATCACAATAAGGGCATTTTTGAACGCACCATGGAATGTGTACATAAAGAGAAAGTGGAGGAAGTTTGAGCATTCTGTTATTAACAAGTTTTAAATGTGAGAACAGTTAGAAAAAATACAAATTAACGTTGTGTAAATATGAAATTTTAGCTGACGCTGTGAATGTTGATAAAAAGGGCCTGTTTTCACAAGCCCTAAAACATTCAATTAATTGACCGCTCTTGTTGTCTTACTGGTCGCTTTACGGCGGGGGGATTTTTCCACTTTTGTTTTAACTTTGACAAATTCAATGCCTTCAGGCGGATTTTCCAATGCAAGACCAAGTACTTCATCAATGGTTTCTACTGCATGAATCGCAAGATTTTGTTTTACGTTTTCTGGAATTTCTTCGAGATCTTTAACATTCTCTTTTGGAATTAATACGGTTTTAATTCCGCCACGATGTGCCGCAAGAAGTTTTTCTTTTAATCCACCAATTGGTAATACTTTACCGCGTAAACTGATTTCACCTGTCATGGCTACATCAGCACGTACAGAATTACCTGTTAAGCAAGAAACTAATGCCGTACACATTGCAATACCTGCACTTGGACCATCTTTTGGTGTCGCACCATCTGGCACGTGAATGTGAATATCGCGTTTTTCATGGAATTCAGAATTGATACCCAATTTTTCAGCACGTGCACGGACTACGGTCATCGCGGCTTGGATAGATTCTTTCATCACATCGCCTAATGAACCAGTGAAGGTTAATTTACCTTTGCCAACCACTGACGCAGTTTCAATAGTCAGTAAGTCACCGCCCACTTCAGTCCACGCAAGACCTGTTACTTCACCCATACGGTTTTGGGTATCCGCTTTACCAAATTCAAAACGTTTCACACCAAGATAATCGTGCAGATTATCTGAATTTACCGTGATAGATTTAAGTTTTGGATTTACTAATAAATTTTTCACTGCTTTACGGCAGATTTTTGAAATTTCACGTTCTAATCCACGCACACCAGCTTCACGAGTGTAATAGCGGATAATATCTAAAATGGCATTTTCTTCGATGGTTAATTCGCCTTTTTTCAATCCATTACGTTCAATTTGTTTTTGTAACAAATGTTGCATCGCAATATTGAGTTTTTCATCTTCGGTATAACCAGAAAGACGAATGACTTCCATACGATCTAATAATGGACCTGGAATATTCATGGAATTTGATGTTGCTACAAACATCACATCAGAAAGATCATAATCCACTTCTAAATAGTGATCATTAAACGTGGTGTTTTGCTCAGGGTCGAGTACCTCAAGCAATGCTGATGCTGGATCACCTCGCATATCGGATGCCATTTTGTCGATTTCATCAAGCAAGAATAATGGATTTTTTACCCCCACTTTTGCCATCTTTTGAATTAATTTACCTGGCAATGCACCAATATAGGTTTTACGGTGACCACGGATTTCTGCTTCATCGCGAACACCGCCTAATGCCATGCGTACATATTTACGACCAGTAGCATTGGCAATAGACTGACCAAGAGACGTTTTACCTACCCCTGGTGGTCCTACTAAGCAAAGGATTGGACCTTTGATTTTGTTTAAACGCGCTTGCACCGCAAGGTATTCTAAAATACGTTCTTTCACTCGTTCTAAACCATAGTGATCCGCATCTAAAACTTGTTGAGCTTTTGCGATATCTTTCTTCACTTTGGTACGTTTATGCCATGGCACTTGAAGCATCCATTCAATGTAGCTACGAACAACGGTCGCTTCAGAAGACATGGCTGACATCATTTTGAGTTTTTGTAGCTCATTTTCCACTTTATCGCGTACGTCCGCAGGCATGCCTGCCGCTTCTACTTTTTGACGAAGTTGTTCCACTTCATCAATCGTATCTTCATTTTCGCCACTATCCATTTCTTTGCGAATAGCTTTAATTTGCTCGCTTAGATAATAGTTACGTTGGCTTTTCTCCATTTGTTTTTTTACGCGACCACGAATACGTTTTTCAACTTGGAGAATGTCCGCTTCTGATTCCATCATACCAAGCAAATATTCTAAGCGGTCTTGCACGTTAGCAAGTTCCAACACGCTTTGTTTATGACGAACACTTACCGGTAAATGAGCCGACATTGTGTCTGACAAACGATCTGCATCACCAAGGCGATGAAGTGCATTTAATACATCTGCAGGGATTTTTTTATTTAAGGTGAGATAATTTTCGAATTCAGAAAGTACCGCTTTTTTCGCAACATCTAACTCTTTTTCATCACCATAAGTGGTTTCGATAGGGGTAATTTTTGCGGAAAAGCACTTTTCGCCATCTTCAAAGCTGTTAATTTTCGCGCGGTTTTGACCTTCAACTAGCACTTTCACTGTGCCATCAGGTAATTTTAGTAATTGAATAATGTTAGCAATGGTACCCACATCAAATAAATCTTCAGGGGTAGGTTCTTCCAAATCTGCTTCTCTTTGAGATACCAAAAGAAGCTGTTTATCATCGTTCATCGCTTCTTCAAGAGCATTAATTGATTTTGCACGCCCTACAAAAAGTGGCATCACCATATAAGGGAAAACGACGACATCGCGTAATGGCAATACGGGCATCGTACGTTGGGTATTCTTCGCCATAATTTATCTCTCTTAATTCTTTCCTATAATTTGGGTAAATATTGGGGTAGGGAAACAGGAATTCAAGGAAAAGATTATAACAAAGTCTGAGTTGTAAAGTGGGTTTTAAACAAAAAAGAATTTTGGCAAATGAAGTGATAATCGCTAAAATGGCTGATAATTTTATTAAATTTCACAAAATATTGAGTTATGTCCACGAAAAATAATTTTATTTTCCCCACTTACGTTCAAATGTATCCTTATTCCAAGGATCGCCCTTTTCTCAAACAAGTGCGGGAAAAATTACGCTATTATGGCTATAAATGGTTGTATCAAAAGCAATGTAGCCAATTAGTGGATTTTCTTAATACAGAAACTCAATGGCAGCCTTTGTTTACACAAGATTATTATCGTGTGAACACCGTGTTGACAACTTTTTGCGATAAACGCTTTTCTGCTTCAGAACGTTTACCTGCGATTACGGAGAATTTACGTTTGGCAGAAGAAAAAATGGGACGTTCGCTTTGCCAACAATTATTAGATCAACAAAATATCGTGTTAACACAATTAACAGATGATTTGCGTTTATCTTTGAGTATCAATCATATAGATCCCTTTGAAGGGTATTTTTCTATTAATATTCGTAATCAACATAATGAGCGAGTATATGATGCGTCTTTCACTTTTTTGAGCCCGAATAAATTGCTTATTGCCTCGATTCAAGGCCCCTCAAGTGGCAATGCTCAAGAACTTGTAAAACAGGCTACGAAAGCATTGCACGGTATGCGTCCAATGTTTCTGTTAGTCAATGCATTCAAAATGCTCGCTGAAAAATGGAAATGTGAGCTAGTGGGCATTCCGCACAAAGCACAAGGAAAATATCGTCTTTCTGCGCGCAGTAAGATTTTGTTTAATTACGATGAGTTCTGGCAAGAGAATCAAGGGGAATATGGCAATAATTATTGGCAATTACCTTTAGATATTGAACGCAAACAGTTAGAAGATATCGCAAGTAAAAAACGTTCTATGTATCGTAAGCGTTATGAAATGTTAGACCAAATGGCATTGGATATTCAGCAACTTTAACGAAGAAAGTGCGGTAAAAATGAAAGAAATTTTACCGCACTTCTCAATTAGTTTTCTTGTTTTTTCACTTCATCCCACAACAAATCTAATTCAATAAGTGGCACATCATTAACTTGCTTACCTTGTTGTTGAACCGCTTGTTCTACTGCTCGAAAACGACGTTCAAATTTTAAATTCGCTTTCCGTAATGCATCTTCAGGATCACATTTTAAGTGGCGAGCAAGATTGACGGTTGCGAACAATAAATCACCGATTTCCTCTTCCACTTTATTTTGTTCAATCGAAGTGCGGTTAATTTCAGCTTGAACTTCTTCTAATTCTTCCCGCACTTTGTCAAATACGGGTGAAATTTCTTCCCAATCAAACCCTACTTTTGAACAATGTTTTTGTAATTTTGCTGCTTGTATAAGAGAAGGCAAAGCACGAGGTACATTATCTAAAATAGAGGTTTCAGCACTTTTACCTTGTTTTTCTTTGGCTTTCATTTCGTTCCAACGGGAAAGGGCTTCTGTTTCGTCCCCCGCTTTTGCATCACCAAACACGTGAGGATGACGGCGCACAATTTTTTCAGCGACATCTTGTAACACATCGTCAAAAGTAAAGTATTTATCTTCTGTTGCAAGCTGGCTGAAGAAAACGACTTGTAACAATAAATCTCCTAATTCTTCGCGTAAATTTGGTATGTCTTTTTTCTCAATCGCTTCAATTACTTCGTAAGTTTCTTCCGTTAAGCAAGGAATCATGGATTCATAATTTTGTTTTAAATCCCAAGGGCATCCGCCATTTGGATTACGAAGTTGGGCGATGAGGTGAATAAAATCTTGAATAGAGTAGCGCATAATTTTATTTCCTTTGATGGAATGTTTTGGATAGTATAACGAACAAGAAAAATGGTGCAAATACCGTCGCTTTTTAGGCACATTTTCTTTATACTTTGCGCATTGAAATACTATTGATAAAGCTGGGAAAAATGGAAAAAATTATTATCGACCACGATCGTTTTCTTCGCACGATTTCGCGTATTTCTCACGAAATTATTGAAAAACATCAAACGTTAGATGATCTTGTGATTGTTGGGATTAAACGCCGTGGCGCGGAAATTGCCGAATTATTACAACGTCGAGTTGAAGAATTAAGTGGTATAAATTTACCTTCAATGGAACTGGATATCACCTTTTATCGCGATGATTTAACTTTGGTTGATCAGGAAGATAAAATGCCAGTTTATAGTGGTTCATCACAATATTTAAATATTCAAGATAAAACCGTCATTTTGGTTGATGATGTGTTGTTTACTGGTCGAACCATTCGTGCAGCAATGGATGCTCTCACCGATTTTGGTCGTGCTGCAAAAATTGAATTAGTGATTTTTGTTGATCGCGGGCATCGTGAATTACCAATTCGTGCTGATTACGTAGGTAAAAATGTACCAACAAGCCGTGATGAACTTGTGCAAGTTCGCACTGAAAAACAAGATGGCTGTTACGAAGTTGCTATTCTTGGGAAATAGATCTTGTCTATTGTGAACCTTCAATAGAATTGTTACTCTAACCAACGTTATTGACTCTTTTTTGATGAGATTAAAATGAAAAAATTTATTCTAAAATCTTTTTTATTGGCTACTTTAGGTTGTGTTGCTTTTACTTCTATGGCTCAAGCAGGAGAACGCGTTGTCGCAACAGTAGATGGCATTCCTATTTTAGAAAGCCAAGTTCGTGCAAATATGGGTAAAAAAGGCGATCGCCAAAATGCACTTGATAAAATTATTGATGATCTTTTAGTACAAAAAGCGATTCAAGAATCTGGTGTAAAAATTGATCCTCGTGAAATCGATCGTGTTGTGGAAGATACTGCGGCAAGAAATGGTTTAACTTATGGTCAATTTTTGGATGCGTTAGATTATCAAGGCATTTCATTAAATACATTTCGTCAACAAATTGCCAATCAAATGATGATGGGGGCAGTGCGTAATAAAGCTATCAATGAAAGCGTTGCGGTGACGCGTGAAGAAGTTGTTGCGCTTGGTCAAAAAATGTTAGATGAGGCAAAATTGCAAGGCACAGCACAAAAAGTAACGGGTAAAGAATACGAAGTTCGTCATATTTTGTTAAAACTTAACCCGATGTTAAATGATGTACAGGCCAAAGCTGAATTAACAAGAATTCGCTCTGATATTATTGCGGGCAAAATGACTTTTGCGGACGCCGCTTTAAAATATTCTAAAGATTATTTATCGGGTGCGAATGGCGGTAGTTTAGGTTATGCGTTCCCAGAAAGTTACGCGCCACAATTTGCACAGACTGTTGCGCAAAGTAAACAAGGTGTAATTTCTGCGCCATTTAAAACTGAGTTCGGTTGGCATATTTTGGAAGTGACAGGAACGCGTGATGGTGACCGCACGGCGGATGCTTATACGCAAAAAGCCTATGAACATTTGGTGAATAGTCAGTTACAAGACGCAAATAAAGATTGGGTAAAAGCATTACGTAAAACTGCGGATATTCAATATTTTAATAAATGATTTAATGTTTAAAAGAAAGGGGCTTAATTGCCCCTTTTGTTGTTTTTTATTTTCTCTTTCTTATACCTTATGAAGAAATTTTTAATTGCGATTTTACTTTTAATTTTGATTTTAGCGGGCGTGGCTAGTTTTGGTTATTACAAAATTACTGAATTTGTAAAAACACCAGTAAATGTGCAGGCAGATCAACTTTTAACTATTGAACGTGGTACAACAGGTTCAAAATTAGCCGCACTTTTTGAGCAAGAAAAGTTAATTGATGATGGAAAATTATTACCTTATTTGCTGAAGTTGAAACCTGAGCTAAATAAAATAAAAGCAGGGACTTATTCTCTTGAGAATGTTAAAACAGTGCAAGATTTACTGGATTTGCTTAATTCAGGTAAGGAAGTGCAGTTTAATGTAAAATGGATTGAAGGAAAAACCTTCAAGGATTGGCGAAAAGATCTTGAAAATGCACCGCAATTGGTGCAAACCTTGAAAGATAAGAGTAACGAGGAAATTTTCACATTACTTGATTTGCCAGATGTTGGTAGAAATCTTGAACTAAAAAATGTGGAAGGTTGGCTTTATCCTGATACTTACAACTATACACCTAAATCGACAGACTTGGAGTTACTTAAGCGATCGGCTGAGCGAATGAAAAAGGCGTTAAATAAGGCGTGGAACGAGCGTGATGAGGATTTACCTTTAGCGAATTCTTATGAAATGTTGATTTTGGCTTCTATCGTAGAAAAAGAAACGGGTATTGCTACTGAGAGAGCAAAAGTGGCCTCTGTATTTATCAACCGTTTGAAGGCAAAAATGAAATTACAAACAGATCCAACGGTAATTTATGGTATGGGTGAGAATTACAGTGGTAATATTCGTAAAAAAGATTTAGAAATGTCAACGCCTTATAATACTTATGTGATTGATGGATTGCCGCCAACGCCAATTGCTATGCCAAGTGAAAGTTCATTACAAGCTGTTGCAACCCCTGAAAAAACAGATTTTTATTATTTTGTGGCAGATGGTTCTGGTGGACATAAATTTACCCGAAATTTGAATGAACATAATAAAGCGGTACAAGAATATTTACGTTGGTATCGCAGCCAGAAAAATGCTAAATAAAAGTGTGGAAGAAAACATGAAAGGAAAATTTATTGTCATTGAAGGTTTGGAAGGTGCGGGGAAAAGCTCCGCTCATCAATCTGTTGTGCAAGTCTTGCATGAACTTGGTATTCAAGATGTCGTATTTACACGCGAGCCTGGTGGAACACCATTGGCAGAGAAATTACGTCATTTAATTAAACATGAAACTGAAGAACCTGTGACAGCGAAAGCAGAGTTATTAATGCTTTATGCGGCACGTATTCAGTTAGTGGATAACGTGATTAAACCTGCTTTAATGCAAGGAAAATGGGTGGTAGGTGATCGCCACGATATGTCATCTCAGGCGTATCAAGGTGGTGGACGTCAATTAGACCCGCATTTTATGCTCACTTTGAAAGAAACCGTATTAGGTGATTTTGAGCCAGATCTCACAATTTATTTGGATATAGATCCGATTGTCGGTTTAGTGCGAGCTCGTGGACGTGGCGAGTTAGACCGTATTGAGCAAATGGGTTTAGATTTTTTCCATCGCACTCGAGCACGCTATTTAGCGTTAGTAAAAAATAATCCAAAAGCAGTGGTGATTAATGCAGAGCAGAGTATTGAACTTGTTCAAGCTGATATTGAAAGGGCGGTAAAAAATTGGTGGAAATCAAACGAAAAATGACCGCGCTTTATCCTTGGTTAATGCCAATTTATCATCAAATTGCTCAAACCTTTGACGAAGGTTTGGGACACCATGCTGTGCTGATTAAAGCTGATTCTGGTTTAGGTGTAGAACGTTTATTTGATGTACTTGCACAGAAAATAATGTGTGTGGCTCAAGGCGATAAACCTTGTGGTCAATGCCATTCTTGCCATTTAATGCAAGCCCATAGCCATCCAGATTATCACGAATTAAGCCCTATTGATGGTAAGGATATTGGTGTTGATCAAGTACGCGACATTAATGAGATGGTTGCTCAACATGCACAACAAAACGGCAATAAAGTGGTGTATGTGCAAGGTGCGGAACGTTTGACAGAAGCGGCTGCCAATGCGTTATTGAAAACATTGGAAGAGCCTCGTCCAAATACTTATTTTTTACTTCAGACGGATAGTTCAGCAAGTTTATTAGCAACCATTTACAGTCGTTGTCAAGTGTGGAATCTGTCTGTGCCTAATGAGCAAACGGCTCTTGATTGGTTGAAATCAGAAAGTGCGGCTGAAAATCAGGAAATTTTGACCGCACTTGCGATGAATCTTGGTCGTCCGCTTTTAGCATTAGAGACGTTACAACAAGGACTTATTGAACAGCGTAAAAATTTCTTACGTCAATTTTGGGTGTTCTATCGCCGACGTTCACCATTGGAATTGCTTCCATTGTTTGATAAAGAACGCTATGTTCAGCAAGTGGATTGGATTTTGGCTTTTCTTTCCGATTGTTTAAAACATAAACTTGAAATTGGTAGTCATCGACAAGTTGCCGATCTTGGCCGTGGTATCGAACAATTCAGCGATGAGCAAACCGCTCTTGGTTTATTACAAGCAATCAAGATTATGCAAAAAGTGCGCTCAGATTTGCTTACAATTAATGGTGTGAATGTTGACTTGATGCTATTAGATGGCTTGACTAGATTAGTAACTGAAGTATTTGAAACGCAATAAATTAAAGATATATCGTCTATGGTGTTCAAGCCTTAGGTATAAGGAAAAATAATTATGTTCATTGTTGACTCCCACTGCCATTTAGATGCTTTGGATTATGAAAATTTACACAAAAACATTGCAGATGTCGTGGAAAAAGCGCGCGCGCGTGATGTGAAACATTTGCTCGCGATTGGTGTAACATTAAGCCGTTTTGAGCAGGCTTATGACTCTTTACGCGAATTTAATAATGTCTCGCTTGCTTGCGGTGTTCATCCCCTTGATTTTGAAGAGGAACCTTATGACGCAGAACGCTTATTACGTTTAGCGCAAGATCCAAAAGTGATTGCGATTGGCGAAATTGGATTAGATTATTATTACAGTGCGGACAATAAAGCGGAGCAACAAGCGGTGTTTGGTAGCCAAATCGATATTGCAAACCAATTAGATAAGCCTGTGATTATTCATACACGTTCTGCGGGTGATGACACTATTGCAATGTTACGCCAACACCATGCTGAAAAGTGCGGTGGCGTTATTCATTGTTTTACGGAGACCATGGAATTTGCGAAAAAAGCGTTGGATTTGGGTTTTTACATTTCTTGTTCTGGCATTGTAACCTTTAAAAATGCCGAAGCGATTCGTGAGGTTATTCGTTATGTACCAATGGATCGCTTATTGGTGGAAACAGATTCGCCTTATCTTGCGCCAGTGCCTTATCGGGGGAAAGAAAATCAACCAGCTTATACGAGAGAAGTATGTGAATACGTGGCAATCTTAAAGGGCATTTCTGCTGAGGCGTTTGCTCGAATCACCACGCAAAATTTCGAGCGTTTATTTAAAATTCGTGTAGAATAAATGCACAGTTCTGACTAAGGAAAAGTATGCGAAAGTTTTTTAAATATTTCTTATTTATAGTTGTTTTTTTATTCCACGGTTTTATGTTTTCCGTAGTGAATTATGTATTTCCTCATTACGATGTGACGCGTGTTACTGGCGTAGAAGTTAAACGCGTTGATAAAGATGGCCCCATCACAAAATCGAATCCAGCTGATGGCCCAACACGTGATGTGTATTACATCAATACGCAAAATGACGATGGCAAAATTATGGTGTATCGCAATGAAGATACACGTTGGGGTTTTCCATTCTACTTCAAATTTGGCTCAGCCAATTTACAGGCTGAAGCTCAGGCTTTGGGTAATGACAATAAACTTGTGCAAATTAAATACTATGGTTGGCGTATTACGATGATGGATGAATATCGCAATGCAACCTCAATTAAAGAAATTACTGCTGATGACACGCCAAGTCTTCCAATCGTTTCTTGGATTTTCTATGCATTCCTGTTAGCTACTTTATTTTTGTCTATTCAATTTGTTCGCGGCTGGTTTGACAGCGAAGAGTAATATCCTGAACGGCCGCAAAGTGCGGTCGTTTTCTTTCATATTTTTGAGTAATGATTATGGAATTATTTCATACTATGTTGGCGATTATTGCCTTAATTCTAATTAGTGCAGTTGTTTCTTCTGCAGAAATTTCACTGGCGGGTTCGCGTAAATTGAAATTACAAACCCTTGCGAATGAAGGGGATGTGCGCGCGCTTCAAGTGCTTAAATTACAAGAGCATCCTGGTCGTTTTATTACTGTGGTTCAAATAGGTTTGAATATGGTGGCGATTCTTGGTGGGGGAATTGGTGAAAGCGCACTAAGCCCTTATATTGCGGAAATTTTAAGTCGTTCTTTTGTGGGAGATTGGATTGAACCAACCGCTTCTACAATCGCCTTTGTATTGGTTACTTGTTTCTTTATTTTATTTGCTGATCTTATTCCAAAACGTATTGCCATTACTTATCCTGAAATGGTGGCGTTGCGCGTTGTCGGCATTATGAATTTCAGTATGTTTGTGTTTAAGCCGCTTGTATGGTTTTTTGATACGCTTGCTAATGTATTTTTCCGCTTATTTCGTATTTCCACTGTGCGTGAAGATGGTATGACGTCTGAAGATATTTTCGCCGTAGTAGAAGCAGGCGCAGAGGCAGGTGTATTAAAAACTCAAGAGCATTATCTCATTGAAAACATTTTCGATATGCAAGCACGTACAGTAACTTCCACTATGACAACCCGTGAAAATATCGTGTATTTAGACCGCACTTTTTCTCGCCAAGAAGTCATGGATACGCTTTCTCGTGATTCTCATTCTAAAATTGTGATTTGTGACAATAGCCTAGACAAAATCTTAGGTTATGTAGAATCCCATACGTTGCTCACCATGTATTTGCAGAATGAAAATGTGGTGCTTACAGATCCCAAACTACTCCGTAAAGCATTATTTGTGCCTGATACGCTTTCTCTTTACGAGGTGTTGGAATTATTTAAATCTACCGGTGAAGATTTTGCGATTATTGTGAATGAATATGCCCTTGTAGTGGGTATCGTTACGCTAAATGATGTCATGAGTATTGTCATGGGGGAATTAGTTTCTAACGAAGAAGAATATATTGTTAGTCGTGATGAAAATTCGTGGCTTATTGATGGTGCAACGCCATTAGAAGATGTGACACGAGTGTTAGATATTGAATCTTTCCCAGATGAAGAAAATTACGAAACCATCAGTGGCTTTATGATGTATATGTTACGTAAAATCCCGAAAAAAACAGATTCTGTGGTTTACGGAAAATACAAGTTTGAAGTGATTGATACGGAAAACTTTAAAATCGATCAGATTTTGGTGTCTTTAGTAAAAGAGGCGGAATAATTACTGCCCTTTCTTTAATCCCCTTCAGCCAGTATAATGGCGGCGTTTTATTAACTTTAATCAGGTATGACTATGTTTAAAAAAATCTCTGTTTTATTTTTTACGTTAATGTTGGCAGGTTGTTCTTCTTGGTCATCGGTTACCAACTATATTCCATTTATGGGGAACGATAAAAAAGTGATTGATTTAGATAAGGATAAAATCGATCAAGAATCTTATGCGGTTGCTTATGAAGCGACTGTGGCGACATATAAAGGTCGCGTGAATGAAAATTTCTTTGTAGATAATTTTGCAAGTGGTGCGAATGACTGGTATTTAGGCCGTATTTTAGTTCCTGTGAAACAAATTCAGGATAAACTTTATACAGGCGGACATGATTCTGATGTATATGCTTATTATAGTGGCGTGTTACATGCGGAAGCATTGCAAGCTAACCTTAAACGTTTGAGCGCAAATTGTTGGGAAAAAGTGGATTCGCAAAGTATGACTCAAGGTATTTATGATGCGATGCGTGATTTGCAAAAAGGCAAAGAGCGCGGTGAAAATGATGAATATATTGCGCAAGGTAGTGAAGCACTGCTGAAAGCCTGTACATCTAAATAATTGTTTTTCAACAAGCTGCTGGTCGATTTATTTCACCAGCAGCTTTATTTTTAAATTATTAAGGAGCAAGAATGTTAGAACTTTCGGAAAGCAACATTCATTTAAATGCTAACACAGCTGATAAACAACAAGCGATTGAAATGGCAGCGTCCGCATTAGTTCAAGCAGATAATGTGGAAAATGGTTACTTGCAAGGAATGCTAGCGCGTGAACAGCAAACCTCAACCTTTTTAGGCAATGGCATCGCTATTCCTCATGGCACCTTGGATACTCGTTCGATGGTAAAGAAAACGGGTGTGCAAGTGTTTCAATTTCCTCAAGGCATAGAATGGGGCGAAGGAAATATTGCTTATGTCGTGATTGGTATTGCGGCGCGCTCTGATGAGCATTTGTCCTTATTACGTCAACTTACTCACGTTCTGAGTGATGAAGATACCGCAGCGAAATTAGCAAAAATAACGGATGTTGCTGAATTTCGT
The DNA here is from genome assembly GCA_001752465.1 of Haemophilus quentini. Lineage (GTDB taxonomy): Bacteria > Pseudomonadota > Gammaproteobacteria > Enterobacterales > Pasteurellaceae > Haemophilus > Haemophilus quentini. The sequence continues at coordinate 27,792 of MDJB01000058.1, read as the reverse complement.
GAGATTTTAATGGGTGAAACTATCAAACCGTTTGAAATTCCTGCTGCTAATATCAGTTTAGATGTAGATACCCAAAGTTTATTAACTTTAGTTGCGATTAATGCGGGTCAATTGCAGGTGCAAAGTGCGGTAGAAAATCGCTTTATTTCTGAAGTGATTAATAATGCGGCATTACCGCTTGGCAAAGGATTATGGGTAACGGATTCTGTCGTCGGAAATGTGAAAAATGCTTTAGCATTTAGCCGTGCCAAAACAATTTTTAGCCACAATGGCAAAGCCGTAAAAGGCGTGATAACCGTTTCAGCCGTCAGTGATCAAATTAATTCAACTTTAGCGCGTTTATTAGATGACGATGTTCAAACAACCTTGCTCAATGGTAATTCAACAGAAATTTTGACCGCACTTTTGGGTTCATCGAGTGATGTTGAAACTCAATCTGTAGAAGGTGCTGTTGTAGGAACCTTTACGATTCGTAATGAACATGGTTTACATGCGCGTCCAAGTGCAAATTTGGTTAATGAAGTGAAAAAATTCACTTCGAAAATTACCGTGCAAAATCTTACTCGTGAAAGTGAAGTTGTCAGCGCAAAAAACTTGATGAAGATAGTTGCACTTGGTGTAACACAAGGGCATCGTTTACGTTTTGTGGCAGAGGGGGAAGATGCAAAACAAGCTATTGAAGCATTAGGCAAATCGATTGCTGATGGTTTGGGCGAGAATGTTTCTGCGGTGCCACCATCCGAACCAGATACCATTGAGATTATGGGGAAACAAATTCACGCACCAGCGGTAAGCGAAGATAATAACTTGCCAGCAAATGCCATTGAGGCAGTGTTTGTGATTAAGAACGAACACGGTTTGCACGCTCGCCCAAGTGCAGTGTTGGTAAACGAAGTGAAAAAATATAATGCCTCTGTGGCGGTTCAGAATCTTGATCGTAATTCTCAATTAGTGAGCGCTAAAAGCTTAATGAAAATTGTGGCATTAGGCGTAGTGAAAGGGACTCGTTTACGTTTTGTTGCGACGGGCGATGAAGCGCAACAGGCTATTGACGGAATCGGTGCTGTGATTGAATTGGGTTTAGGGGAATAGTATGGCAAGCGTCGTAACAATTACCTTAAATGCCGCTTATGATTTAGTAGGGCGTTTAAATCGTATCCAACTTGGTGAAGTAAATACCGTAGAAACCCTTGGCTTATTTCCTGCAGGGAAAGGCATTAATGTCGCAAAAGTACTAAAAGATTTAGGCGTTGATGTTGCAGTAGGTGGGTTCTTGGGCGAGGATAATTCAGTTGATTTCGAGCAAATGTTTAATAAGCAAGGCTTGGAAGATAAATTCCACCGTGTGGATGGCAAAACGCGTATCAATGTAAAAATTACCGAGACTGAAGCGGATGTGACAGATTTAAATTTCTTGGGATATCAAATAAGCCCACAAGTTTGGCAACAATTTGTGACGGATTCTTTGGCTTATTGTTTAGATTATGACATTGTCGCAGTGTGTGGCAGTTTACCTCGAGGTGTATCTCCTGAATTATTTGCTGATTGGTTAAATCAGCTTCACCAAGTTGGCGTTAAAGTTGTGCTTGATAGTAGCAATGCTGCGCTCACCGCTGGATTAAAAGCGAAACCTTGGCTAGTAAAACCCAACCATCGAGAACTTGAGGCTTGGGTTGGTCGTCCATTAAATCGTCTTGAAGAAATTATTGCTGCTGCATATCAACTCAAAGCGGAAGGCATTGAAAACGTGATTATTTCAATGGGCGCAAAAGGTTCTTTATGGATTAATAATAAAGGCGTGCTCAAAGCCGAACCAGCAAAATGTGAAAATGTAGTGAGTACTGTTGGAGCAGGGGATTCAATGGTAGCAGGCTTAATTTATGGTTTTGAAAAAGGTTTATCGAAAGCTGAAACCTTAGCTTTTGCTACGGCTGTGTCCGCTTTTGCAGTGTCTCAAAGTAATGTTGGTGTGAGTGATTTGAGTTTACTTGATCCCATTTTAGAAAAAGTACAAATAACGATGATTGAAGGATAATATGAAGTTATTTTTAACCCAATCAGATAATGTAGGCGATGCGAAAGCCTATTTATTACATGAAGTTTTTCGAGCTGCTGCACAAAAAGCGAATGTCTCCATTGTAGAAACACCAGCTGAAGCAGATCTTGTTCTCGTATTTGGTTCTGTATTACCAAACAACCCCGCTTTAGTCGATAAAAAAGTCTTTATTATCGGCGAAGCTATCGCCATGATTTCTCCTGAAGTAACGTTGGCAAATGCCTTAGCGAATGGGGCAGATTATGTTGCACCGAAAAGTGCGGTGACTTTTACAGGTGTTTCTGGTGTAAAAAATATTGTTGCGATAACTGCTTGTCCAACTGGCGTTGCACATACGTTTATGTCAGCCGAAGCGATTGAAGTCTATGCGAAAAAACAAGGTTGGAATGTAAAAGTTGAAACCCGTGGTCAAGTTGGGGCTGGTAATGAAATTACTGCAGAAGAAGTTGCCGCGGCTGATTTGGTATTTGTTGCAGCAGATATTGATGTGCCTTTAGATAAATTTAAAGGTAAGCCAATGTACCGCACTTCAACAGGATTAGCCTTGAAGAAAACCGAGCAAGAATTTGATAAAGCATTTAAAGAAGCCAAAATTTTTGATGGTGGAAATAATGCGGGATCGAAAGAAGAAAGCCGTGAGAAAAAAGGTGTGTACAAACACTTAATGACTGGCGTTTCTCATATGTTGCCGTTAGTGGTTGCAGGTGGGTTGTTGATCGCGATTTCCTTTATGTTCAGTTTTAATGTAATTGAAAATACAGGAGTTTTTCAAGATCTTCCCAATATGTTGATGAATATCGGTAGTGGTGTGGCGTTCAAGTTAATGATTGCCGTGTTTGCTGGTTACGTTGCATTTTCTATCGCTGATCGTCCAGGGCTTGCAGTTGGTTTGATTGCTGGGATGCTAGCAAGTGAAGCGGGTGCAGGGATTCTTGGCGGTATTATTGCGGGTTTCTTAGCGGGCTATGTGGTTAAAGGACTGAATGTGATTATTCAATTGCCAGCAAGCCTGACTTCATTAAAACCGATTTTAATTTTACCGCTCTTGGGTTCGATGATTGTTGGTTTGACGATGATTTACCTTATCAATCCACCAGTGGCTGAAATTATGAAAGAGCTAAGTAATTGGCTTACTTCAATGGGCGAAGTGAATGCGATTGTGTTAGGCGCAATTATCGGTGCAATGATGTGTATCGATATGGGCGGACCGGTAAATAAAGCAACATACACCTTTTCTGTTGGATTGATTGCATCCCAAGTTTATACGCCAATGGCTGCGACAATGGCCGCGGGGATGGTTCCACCAATTGGTATGACAGTTGCAACTTGGATTGCTCGCAATAAATTCACAGTTAGCCAACGCGATGCGGGGAAAGCATCATTTGTTCTTGGTTTATGTTTTATTTCTGAAGGTGCATTACCATTTGTAGCAGCAGATCCAATTCGTGTTATTATTAGTTCTGTGATTGGTGGTGCCGTGGCTGGTGCGATTTCAATGGGATTAAATATTGCATTACAAGCTCCACACGGCGGATTATTTGTCATTCCATTTGTATCTGAGCCATTGAAATATCTTGGTGCAATTGCGATTGGTGCTTTATCAACAGGTGTGGTTTACGCCATTATTAAATCGAAAAACAATGCGGAATAATACCGCACTTTGAATGTAAAAAAGCCGATTCATTTGAATCGGCTTTTGTTTTGGAATAGATTTATTTTTCACGATCGTCGATGGTTTGCAGCAAATAATTTCCTTCGGCGTCAGCAAGACTACGGAAACCTACATTCGTGATTTTATAGGGATACTTTGTTCGATAAGTAAAGTTTTCGTGATGATGACCGTGGAATACTTGCTTAACCCCCATCTTCATTGCCAAATCATTAATTACTTGGAAACCCATCGGATGTGGTTTAGGGGCTTCGTGACAAATCAACACATCCGCTTGTTGGTTTTCTAAAATTTCAATATCTGATGGAAAAATTGACGTGCGATGACGCAAAGGCACCCCGCCTCGCCAGATCTTCTCCTGTGGGCTATATTGGCAATAATGAATAGGATCAAAAAACATAGGGCGACTCGGTGGCATCCAGATTTGCCCGCGGAATACACCGCCTAACCCCGCAATGCGGGTGCCTTGAATATCAACTACGCGATTGTGTAAATTGCGTGATTGCCATTCAGAGCCCCAAATCGCATCAAAAGCACTAATTGTTTTGCTATCATGATTTCCATGAATAAACCAAATATCACAATGTTGCGCAAGTTTATCCAACTCATCTGTTGTCGTGAGCTGTAAATCGCCTAAAATTATGAGTGCGACATTCTCCAGTTCTCTCACAAAAGGGTAAATATGATCGTAGCTTCCGTGTGGATCACCGGCAAATAAGATCATTGATGTTTTCCTTTTATAACAAATGGACTATTTTGCAATTCACTGATTTCTTCTTCATTTAGCACTTTCTCAATGACTGCTTTCACTTGGTTATAGCGATCAAGATAACTTGGCGATTCAATCTCTATGTAAGGGACTTTATATTTATCTAACAGTTTTTTGAGTAGTTGTTGAAATTGTTGGCGTTGTTTTTGTGAGCCTAAGCTACGCAAGCCATCATCCACCCATTCAGTATTATTTTTAAGCAAAATAGTGACGTCGAAGGGATATTCTTTAATCATCGAGTCTAAAAATGGATGGGCTTTTCCTTCATACTGAATGCAGAACGCTTGCGTGGTGATGAAATCTGTATCAATAAATGCAATTTTATGTGCATGGCGCACGGCATAATCAATATATCGTTGGTGACCAAGAGCCATTTGCGGATAGTCAGAATATTGCATAGCCTGCTCATTACCACCGAGCTTTTCAAATACAAATTCACGCCCGTATTCCCATGCAGACGTGGTATTAAATACAGCTGCTAACTTATTAACCAGTACGCTTTTACCACTGCTTTCTCCGCCTAAAATCGCCACAGTTTTAGCAAAGAAAGGGCGAACTTCTTTTGGAATAAATTTCCAATATTGGAATGGTGTGGTGCGAATTTTGGTTGCGGACACATTAAAGAAAGTGCGGTCAGGATCAACTAACGAAACTTCTAAACCTAAGTATTTCTCGTAAGGCGCTTTATCTTGAGGTTCGCTACTAAATACGATTGAAGGTTCGAAATGTTTTTCATGGAATAAGGTTTTAACCGCTTCACTCCAAGATTGCCAGCCGTTTGGATAACTCGGAATACCGTCTTCAATCAAATGATGAATAAAAATCTGATTTTTTTGATATTTGAAAATTTGCTGCATCCAACGCAAACGATCTTGCACAGTTGGCATACGTTTCATTTTACTATCGTAAAACAATTTCAAATCGCGCTCTGTATCACTACACACGATAACGTGCAATTCATCTACTTTACTGAACGCTTCATAAATCATATTTATATGGCCTGTGTGTACAGGATAAAATTTCCCGAAAATGACACCGACTTTTTTCTCTTTTGCTTTTGACATAATCCGCTCTTAATAGCGTAAGAATTGAGTGCGTTTATTGTAGGCTAAATGAAAATATTTTTCACGTTATGATTTAGTGACTAGGTATTTTGCGCTATACTTAGCGCGCATTCTCAGGGCAGGGTGAAATTCCCTACCGGTGGTAAAGCCCACGAGCGTTTAAAAGTGCGGTCAATTTTTGGCAAATTTTCCCTGCTAAATTGTCCTGATTTTCACTTTTAAAGTCAGCAGATTTGGTGAAATTCCAAAGCCGACAGTAAAGTCTGGATGAAAGAGAATAAAACGAGTTGGGTTCCCAAATCGTTCATTTTATTTGCATTTCTCAGCCCTGATTCTGGTATTTAATTGAAATCTCAAATTAGGAAATTACTATGAATCAGTCAATTTTATCTCCATTCGGCAATACTGCTGAAGAACGCGTATTTAACGCAATTAATGCCTTCAAAAATGGAAATGGCGTATTAGTTTTAGATGATAAAGATCGTGAAAATGAAGGCGATTTAATTTTCCCAGCAGAAACAATCACGCTAGAACAAATGGCAAAATTAATTCGTTATGGCAGTGGCATTGTTTGTTTATGCATTACTGATGAACGTTGCCAACAACTCGATTTACCGCCAATGGTAGAACACAATAATAGCGTAAACAAAACAGCTTTTACGGTGACGATTGAAGCCGCGAAAGGTGTGTCTACAGGTGTATCTGCCGCAGACCGAGTAACAACCATTCAAACCGCGATTGCGGATAATGCACTTCCAACAGATTTACATCGCCCTGGCCATGTCTTCCCACTTCGTGCAGCAAATGGTGGCGTACTTACTCGCCGCGGGCATACTGAAGCTTCCGTTGATTTAGCACGTTTAGCAGGATTTAAAGAAGCTGGCGTTATTTGTGAAATCACGAATGACGACGGCACAATGGCTCGCGCCCCTGAGATTGTAGAATTTGCAAAGAAATTTGGTTATTCTGTGCTTACCATTGAAGATTTAGTTGAGTATCGTTTAGCACATAATATTTAAAATGAAGAAGTACGGTGAAAATTTCTATGATTTTTCACCGCACTTTTTATCTTATATCATTCCACATTTTATTTATTATTTATTTGGGTAACTTTTATGCACAGCACAGCACAGCACAATTATGTCATTAGTTTAACTACTGAACAAAAACGCCGAAAACACATTACCGAAGAATTCGGTAAGCAGAATATTCCCTTTGCATTCTTTGATGCTATCACGCCTGACCTTATTGAAGAAACCGCTAAAAAATTTAATATAACCTTTGATCGTTCATCAAAAGCAACTTTGTGTGATGCTGAGATAGCTTGTGCATTAAGCCATATCGTTTTATGGAGTTTCATTTTAGAAAATAATTTAGATTATATTAATATTTTTGAAGATGATATTTATTTGGGAGAAAATGCAAAAGAATTATTGAATATTGATTATATACCTGAAGATACTGATATATTGAAGTTAGAAGCTCATGGAAAAATAATTTATGGAAAGCGTAAGCAAATAAAATGTAATAGAAATATTTCCCGATTGAAATTTAAACATACTGGAACGGCTGGCTATTCAATCACCGCTAAGGGTGCCAGATATTTATTGAATAACATAAGAAATAAACAACTTTATCTTGCTATTGATACTATAATTTTTGATGAATTATTAAGCCAAAAAGATTATAAAGTTATGCAACTTTCCCCTGCAATATGCGCTCAAAGTTTTATTCTGCATGATGAAAATCATTTTGAGAGTAGTTTGCATAATGATAGGGAAAAAGTGCATAAAAACCAAATTCCTGCTAAACCTTTAGCTAAAATAAAAAATGAATTAATTAGAATAAAAAAACGGATATTCGGAAAACAAGTCCCATTTAAATAACAAAAGAGCGGTTAAAAATCTCATTGAATTTTAATCGCTCTTTTTTTGTTTATTTTGCTTTTGACAAATTTATTGCACCTTCATAGCCTAATTGTCGCCAAGCTTCATAAACCGTTACTGCGACAGAATTAGATAAGTTCATACTGCGGCTATTGGCTGTCATTGGAATGCGGATTTTTTGTTCCATCGGCATTTCATTCAAAATTGACATTGGAATTCCGCGAGTTTCTGGACCAAACATTAAATAATCACCAAGTTCAAACTTCACTAGGCTATGTGCTGGACTGCCTTTTGTTGTGAGTGCAAAGAGACGTTTGGGTTTTTCGCTTTCTAAAAAGGTTTCAAAAGTCTTGTGGCGTTTGATTTCCGCAAATTCGTGATAATCCAAACCTGAGCGGCGTAAGCGTTTATCATCCCAGGTGAAACCTAGCGGTTCAATTAAGTGCAAGCGAAATCCTGTGTTAGCACAAAGGCGGATAATGTTACCGGTATTTTGTGGGATCTCTGGTTCATATAAAACAATATCTAACATAATTTTTTCTCTAATTCTGATATAAACGATAACTCACCATTCCAGTCGTTTTTTCTTTCAATAACGTCCAGTTTTCAGGTGTGATGAGCGGTTTATCTTTCTCTGTTTCTACGTAAATTAACGCATTGGGTTTTAGCCAATTATTTTCACAAAGCAAGTTAATTGCTTGTTCTGCCAAATTAAAATGAAAGGGTGGATCTAAAAACACGACATCAAAGTGCGGTTGATTTTGTGGCTGTTTTAGAAAATCCAAACTACTTTGATTAATCACTTCAGCCTGTTCTGATGAGCATTTGAGCGTTTGTAAATTCTTTTTTAATTGATTGGCGACGGTTTTATCTAATTCTAAAAAAGTCACCCTTTTCGCTTGGCGAGAAAGTGCTTCAAAACCTAATGAACCACTCCCCGCAAAGCCATCTAAACATTCAGACTGATGAATATAAGGCATCAACCAATTAAAAAGCGTTTCTTTCACTCTATCGCCAGTTGGGCGTAAGCCTTCTGAATTTAATACTGGAAGTTTTCGCCCTCGCCATAGCCCAGCAATAATGCGAACCTCGCCCTTTGCATTTGGCGTTTGTATTTTTTTCATAAAGATTCGATTTTTATTGAAAATTGTGCTTAGTTTAGACGATTTTTTGCTAGAATAAACGACATTTTTATCGGATTACAGTTAAGAGAGCATTTTATGGCTGAAGAAAATAAAAAAGGTGGATTTTGGGCATCGTTATTTGGGCGTAATAAAAAGCAAGATGAACCTAAAATAGAGCCGATAATTGAAGAAGAAAAGATTAAAGATGTCGAGCCATCTATTGAAAAACTTGAAACTCATGATTTAGTTGAAGAAAAGCCTGAATTAGAGATAGTAGAAAGTGCGGTGGATTCTAAGCCGTTTTTAGCAGAAAGCATTGAAACGAATGAAATCGTTGAAGAAGAAAAAATACAGGAAATTTCAACCGCACTTGAGCCAGTCGAAGAAATCATCGAAGCGAAAAATTTAGAAGATGAGCTTCCGATTACAGAAACCGTGGTTGAATCTGAAATTGTTGAAGATATTAAAGATGAGCTTCAGCCTGTTGTTGAAATTGAAACTCGCGAAAAGCCAAGTGAAGGGGGCTTTTTTAGTCGTTTAGTTAAGGGATTACTGAAAACTAAACAAAATATTGGCGCGGGTTTTCGTAGTTTTTTCTTAGGAAAGAAAATTGATGATGAGTTGTTTGAAGAATTAGAAGAACAACTTTTGATTGCGGATATTGGCGTGCCGACAACAAGTAAAATTATCAAAAATTTGACTGAGCATGCAAGTCGCAAAGAATTACAAGATGCTGAGCTTTTATATCAACAACTAAAAGTAGAAATGGCAGATATTCTTGAGTCAGTGGCACAACCGTTAGAGATTGATAGCACGAAAAAACCTTATGTGATTTTAATGGTGGGCGTAAATGGCGTGGGTAAAACGACGACAATTGGTAAGCTTGCACGTAAATTTCAGGCTGAAGGAAAATCAGTGATGCTTGCGGCGGGCGATACTTTCCGTGCGGCGGCCGTTGAGCAGCTTCAAGTTTGGGGAGAACGCAATCACATTCCAGTTGTTGCGCAAAGCACTGGTTCTGATTCTGCATCGGTGATTTTTGATGCGATGCAATCAGCGGCTGCACGTAATATTGATATTCTTATTGCGGATACCGCGGGTCGTCTACAAAATAAAAATAACTTAATGGACGAACTGAAAAAAATTGTTCGTGTTATGAAAAAATATGACGAAACTGCACCACATGAAATTATGCTTACGCTGGATGCTGGCACGGGACAAAATGCTATTAGTCAAGCGAAGTTATTTAATGAAGCTGTGGGCTTAACAGGGATCTCTCTAACTAAATTAGATGGCACGGCAAAAGGCGGTGTGATTTTTGCCATAGCCGATCAGTTTAAGTTGCCTATTCGCTATATCGGTGTAGGTGAGAAAATTGAAGATTTACGTGAGTTTAATGCGAAAGAATTTATTGAGGCATTATTCGTTCATGAAGAAGAATAAAAAGAATAAGGAAAAATTGTGATTAAGTTCTCAAATGTTTCTAAAGCCTATCATGGAGCAACGCAGCCAGCGTTACAAGGCTTGAATTTTCATCTTCCAGTGGGAAGTATGACTTACTTAGTTGGGCATTCAGGCGCAGGGAAAAGTACATTGCTCAAGCTTATTATGGGGATGGAAAAAGCCAATGCCGGTCAAATTTGGTTTAACGGGCACGATATTACTCGCTTGTCGAAATATGAAATTCCATTTCTGCGTCGCCAAATTGGTATGGTTCACCAAGATTATCGTTTATTAACAGATCGTACAGTGGCGGGAAATGTGGCATTGCCATTGATTATTGCAGGTATGCATCCAAAAGATGCGCATATACGTGCGATGGCATCTTTAGATCGTGTAGGATTGCGTAATAAAGCCCACTATTTGCCACCGCAAATTTCTGGCGGGGAGCAGCAACGCGTTGATATTGCACGTGCGATTGTGCATAAGCCTCAACTCTTACTAGCAGATGAGCCAACGGGTAATTTAGATGATGAACTTTCTTTAGACATTTTTAATTTGTTTGAAGAATTTAATCGCCTAGGAATGACTGTGTTAATTGCTACTCACGACATTAATTTAATTCAACAAAAACCAAAACCTTGTCTTGTACTTGAACAAGGTTATTTACGTTATTAAGGAATAATCATGAGCCGACCAACGGATGCATCCTTTTTTGTTCAAATAGCCTATACTTTGCGTGCAGTATGGGCAGATTTATGGCAACGTAAATTTGGCACGCTGCTCACGATTTTGGTGATTGCTGTATCTCTGACGATACCAACTGTGAGCTATTTAATGTGGAAAAATTTACATTTAGCAACCACTCAATTTTATCCTGAAAGTGAATTGACGATTTATCTTCACAAAAATTTAAGTGAAGAAGACGCGAATTTAGTAGTAGAGAAAATCCGTCAACAAGATGGGGTGGAATCACTGAATTATGTCTCTCGTCAAGAAAGTTTAAAGGAATTTAAAAGCTGGTCTGGCTTTGGTGAAGAATTAGAAATTCTAGATGATAATCCATTGCCTGCAGTCGTCATGGTAAAACCGACGAGCGAATTTAATGTTTCAGAAAAACGTGATGAGTTACGTACGAATTTAAATAAAATTAAAGGCGTGCAAGAAGTTCGCTTGGATAACGACTGGATGGAAAAATTAACCGCACTTTCTTGGTTAATCGCCCATGTGGCAATTTTCTGCACTGTATTAATGACGATAGCGGTCTTTTTAGTTATTGGTAACAGTATTCGCTCTGATGTGTATAGTAGCCGATCAAGTATTGATGTGATGAAATTGCTTGGTGCGACAGATCAATTTATCCTTCGTCCTTACCTTTATACGGGGATGATTTATGCTGTGTTAGGTGGGTTAGTTGCAGCAATTTTTAGTAGCTTTATTATCAGCTATTTTACTTCTGCAGTGAAATATGTAACGGATATTTTTGCTGTCCAATTCAGTTTGAATGGATTAGGCGTTGGCGAATTTGTATTTTTATTAGTGTGTTGCTTAATTATGGGATATGTTGGTGCGTGGATTGTAGCAAAACGACATATTACGCTATTAGATAACCATCAATAATTTTAATATGCTCTAAGTGCGGTGATTTTTCTAGGTATTTTTCGATGAGAAAATACGGCGATAAATGACCGCACTTTTTATTTGCTTTGAATAAATCCCTTGCAATTTGTTTAACTTTTGTGTAGTATTCACGAGCTTTCGATATGAAAGCCGTTTAATGTAATCATTTATTAAACGAGCATGACGATATGTCACGCTAAACAATGTTTCCGATTTGGAGACTATATAACAGGTAACTTGCACCTCCTTTTCTATTTTGAAGTTAGAATTGTGATTGGTGTTAGTTTTTTATTAGCTAAATTTTATTGGAGCTCTGGTCTAATGCAGAACCAAAGAATCCGTATCCGCTTAAAAGCTTTCGATCACCGTTTGATCGATCAATCTACTGCGGAGATCGTAGAAACAGCTAAACGTACTGGTGCACAAGTTCGTGGTCCAATCCCTTTACCAACTCGTAAAGAGCGTTTCACCGTGTTGATTTCTCCACACGTGAACAAAGACGCGCGTGACCAATACGAAATTCGTACACACAAACGTTTAGTAGATATCGTAGAGCCAACAGAAAAAACTGTTGATGCATTAATGCGTTTAGATTTGGCTGCCGGCGTGGACGTGCAGATCAGCCTAGGTTAATTAAGAGGTTATTACAATGATTGGTTTAGTCGGTCGTAAAGTTGGTATGACCCGTATCTTCAATGAAGACGGTGTTTCTGTACCAGTTACCGTTATCGAAATCGAAGCCAACCGCGTAACTCAAGTTAAAACTCTTGAAAACGATGGCTATACTGCAGTTCAAGTTACTACTGGTTCTAAAAAAGCGAATCGTGTAACTAAACCTGAAGCAGGCCATTTCGTGAAAGCAGGTGTTGAAGCTGGTCGCGGTTTATGGGAATTTCGTACTGAAGGTGAAGAATTCACTTTAGGTCAAGAAATCAATGTTGACATCTTTGCAGATGTTAAAAAAGTAGATGTTACTGGTACTTCTAAAGGTAAAGGTTTCCAAGGTGGTGTTAAACGTTGGAACTTCCGTACTCAAGATGCGACTCATGGTAACTCTTTATCACATCGTGTACTTGGTTCTATTGGTCAAAACCAAACTCCAGGTCGTGTGTTTAAAGGTAAAAAAATGGCAGGACATTTAGGTGCTGAGCGTGTAACCGTTCAATCACTTGAAGTTGTTCGTGTAGATGCTGAGCGTAAATTGCTATTAGTAAAAGGTTCTGTACCTGGTGCTATCAATGGCGATGTTATCGTTAAGCCAGCAGTTAAAGCATAAGTCTAGGAGATAGAGATGGAATTACAAGTTGTAGGTGCAAACGCACTAACTGTTTCTGAAACTACCTTCGGACGTGAGTTTAACGAAGCTTTGATTCACCAAGTTGTTGTTGCTTATGCAGCAGGTGCTCGTCAAGGTACTCGTGCGCAAAAAACTCGTGCTGAAGTGTCTGGTTCAGGTAAAAAACCTTGGCGTCAAAAAGGTACAGGTCGTGCTCGTTCTGGTGATATCAAATCACCAATCTGGCGTTCTGGTGGTACAACCTTCGCGGCTAAACCACAAGATCACAGCCAAAAAGTGAACAAGAAAATGTACCGTGGTGCTATCAAAAGCATTCTTTCTGAATTAGTTCGTCAAGACCGTTTGGTTGTTGTTAAAAAATTCGAATTAGATGCACCAAAAACTAAAGTATTAGTACAAAAATTAAAAGATTTAGCAGTTGAAGATGCGTTAATTATCACAGCAAGTTTAGATGAAAATCTGTTCTTAGCGGCACGTAACTTATATAAAGTTGATGTACGTGATGTTCAAGGTATCGATCCAGTTAGCTTAATCGCTTTCGATAAAGTGATTGTTACTGTTGACGCTGTGAAACAAATTGAGGAGATCCTAGCATGAGTCAAGAACGTTTGCTAAGCGTGCTACGTGCACCGCACATCTCTGAAAAAGCAACTAACAATGCTGAAAAATCTAACACTGTTGTACTTAAAGTTGCTTTAGATGCGAACAAAGCTGAAATTGCTGCTGCTGTTGCTCAATTATTTGAAGTAAAAGTTGACTCAGTTCGTACTGTGGTTGTTAAAGGTAAAACTAAACGCCGTGGTAACAAAATGGGTCGTCGCAGCGACTGGAAAAAAGCTTATGTAACTTTAGCCGAAGGCCAAAACTTGGACTTCGTGGACAGTGCAGAGTAATCGGAGGAAATTAGAGAATGGCTATCGTTAAATGTAAGCCGACCTCCGCTGGTCGTCGTCACGTTGTTAAAATCGTGAACCCTGAATTATACAAGGGTAAACCTTACGCGCCTCTTCTAGATACTAAATCTAAAACTGGTGGTCGTAACAATTATGGTCGTATTACCACTCGCCACATCGGTGGTGGTCATAAACAACATTACCGTTTAATCGATTTCAAACGTAACAAGTTAGATATCCCAGCGGTTGTTGAACGTTTAGAATATGATCCAAATCGTTCAGCTAACATTGCTTTAGTGCTTTATAAAGATGGTGAACGCCGTTATATCTTAGCACCTAAAGGTTTGTCAGTTGGCGATCAAATCCAATCTGGCGTTAACTCACCAATTAAAGTGGGTAACTCATTACCAATGCGTAATATCCCAGTTGGTTCAACAGTACATAACGTTGAATTAAAACCAGGTAAAGGCGGTCAAATCGCTCGTTCTGCTGGTGCTTATGTACAAATCATCGCTCGTGAAGGCAACTACGTAACTTTACGTTTACGTTCAGGCGAAATGCGTAAAGTATTAGCTGAATGTGTTGCTACAATCGGTGAAGTTGGTAACTCAGAACATATGCTTCGCGTATTGGGTAAAGCTGGTGCTAACCGCTGGAGAGGTATTCGCCCTACAGTTCGTGGTACTGCAATGAACCCAGTAGATCACCCACACGGTGGTGGTGAAGGTCGTAACTTTGGTAAACACCCAGTAACTCCTTGGGGCGTTCAAACTAAAGGTAAGAAAACTCGTCACAACAAGCGTACTGATAAATATATCGTACGTCGTCGTGGCAAATAATTTAAATTAATAAGAGGATAAGCCATGCCACGTTCTCTCAAGAAAGGTCCTTTCCTTGACCTACACTTGTTGAAGAAGGTAGAGAAGGCGGTGGAAAGCGGGGATAAAAAACCAATCAAAACTTGGTCCCGTCGTTCAATGATCATTCCTTCAATGATCGGATTGACCATCGCAGTCCATAATGGTCGTCAGCACGTTCCTGTTTATGTATCTGATGAAATGATCGGCCATAAATTAGGTGAATTTGCACCGACTCGTACATACCGCGGTCATGCGGCAGATAAGAAAGCTAAGAAATAAGAGGTAAATAGATGGAAACTATCGCAAAACATCGTTACGCTCGCACTTCTGCCCAAAAAGCTCGCTTAGTTGCCGATTTAATTCGTGGTAAAAAAGTTGCGCAAGCATTAGAAATCTTAACTTTTACTAATAAAAAAGCTGCGGCTTTAGTGAAAAAAGTATTAGAGTCTGCTATTGCTAACGCAGAGCATAATGATGGTGCAGATATCGATGATCTTAAAGTTGCTAAAATCTTCGTTGACGAAGGTCCTAGCATGAAACGTGTTATGCCACGTGCTAAAGGTCGTGCAGATCGTATTTTAAAACGTACTAGCCACATTACTGTGGTTGTGTCAGATCGTTAATAAGTAGAGGAATAGCAATGGGTCAAAAAGTAAATCCAAATGGTATTCGCCTAGGTATTGTAAAACCTTGGAACTCTACTTGGTTCGCGAATACACAAGATTTCGCCGACAATCTTGACGGTGACTTCAAAGTACGCAAATTCTTAACTAAAGAATTAGCAAACGCTTCGGTTTCACGTATTACTATTGAGCGTCCAGCGAAAAGTATTCGTGTAACAATTCACACAGCTCGCCCTGGTATCGTTATCGGTAAAAAAGGTGAAGATGTTGAAAAATTACGTAACGCAGTATCTCAAATCGCTGGCGTTCCGGCTCAAATCAACATTGCTGAAGTGAAAAAACCGGAATTAGATGCAAAATTAGTTGCAGACAGCATCGCTTCTCAATTAGAACGTCGTGTAATGTTCCGTCGTGCTATGAAACGTGCGGTACAAAGTGCAATGCGTTTAGGTGCTAAAGGTATCAAAGTTGAAGTTAGCGGTCGTTTAGGTGGTGCAGAAATCGCACGTTCTGAATGGTATCGTGAAGGTCGCGTACCTCTACATACTCTTCGTGCGGACATCGATTATAACACTGCAGAAGCTCACACAACTTACGGCGTAATCGGCGTTAAAGTGTGGATCTTCAAAGGTGAAATTCTTGGTGGAATGGCTGCCGTTGCGCAATCAGAACAACAACCTGCCGACAAGCCTAAAAAGGCTCCACGTGGCAAAGGTCGTAAGTAAGGAGAAACGCTAAATGTTGCAACCAAAACGTACAAAATTCCGTAAAGTTCACAAAGGCCGTAACCGTGGTATCGCGGGTGGTACTGAAGTTAGCTTCGGTACATTCGGGTTAAAAGCAGTTGGTCGTGGTCGTTTAACCGCTCGTCAAATCGAAGCGGCACGTCGTGCAATGTCACGTGCAGTAAAACGTCAAGGTAAAATCTGGATTCGTGTATTCCCAGATAAACCAATTACTGAAAAACCATTAGAAGTCCGTATGGGTAAAGGTAAAGGTAACGTTGAGTACTGGGTAGCCCTAATCCAACCGGGTAAAGTGCTTTATGAAATGGATGGTGTGTCTGAAGAAGTAGCAAGAAACGCATTTGCATTAGCAGCTGCTAAATTGCCAGTTAAGACCACTTTCGTAACTAAGACGGTGATGTAATGAAAGCTCAAGATTTACGTACAAAAAGTGTTGAAGAGCTGAATGCTGAATTAGTAAACCTTTTAGGTGAACAATTCAAGTTGCGTATGCAGACAGCCACCGGTCAGCTTCAACAAACCCATCAGGCTAAACAAGTGCGTCGTGATATTGCACGTGTAAAAACTGTATTAACCGAAAAGGCGGGTGAGTAATGACTGATAAAATTCGTAGCGTACAAGGTAAAGTTGTTAGCGACAAAATGGAAAAATCTTTCGTTGTTGCTATTGAACGTAAGGTAAAACACCCTTTATATGGTAAATTTATCCGTCGTACAACTAAATTACATGTACACGATGAGAACAATGAAGCCAAAGTTGGTGATACCGTAGAGATTCGCGAATGTCGCCCTCTATCAAAAACCAAATCTTGGACTTTAGTTCGTGTAGTTGAAAAAGCAGTTATTGCTTAATTTTCTACATTAAAAAATTTAAAGCCTTAGCGAAAGCTAGGGCTTTTTATGCTTTAAAGTGTGGTTAAAAAATAATATAAATAAAAGTATATTATGTGTGAAATTTTGTTTAAATAAGTTGAGATAGAAAATAGAATGGACAAGAGCTAAGAAAGTAACCGTAACAGCAGTTATTTTAGGTGCTGTTGCGGGTTATCAATTTAATGATTATGTTGAACAAACAAGATTTCCTATTGAGGTAGAATACCAATTAATGAGTAATTGTATTGGAAATTATGCTATCTTAGAAAAAAGAAAGATTTGTGCATGTGCGTTAGCTAAAGCAATAAATACAGTAGGAAAAGGTGGCGGAGAATATGAGTTTAAACAAAGTTTTAGTAAATATTATCAGAGATGTGATTAATTTGCTCTCTTTTTCAGTGAGCAAATTGTATTAGTGGTAACGATGTAAAAATTTTACTAGTTCAAATGGAATTTGTTGAAATGCTTTTTCAATACCAACAGATAAAATGGGTTCACTATATTGATAACCTGTTTGCTGTTCGATTTTTTGAAAAAAACGCCCTGAAGGATCAACCATCAAATAGGAATGGGTCATTTCTTCGTTATTCTCTGCGCTAATGATATTTTCAAATTGGCGATGATTTTCAAGAAAATAGTGAAATTGCTGATCATTAATTGAAAGAGCATCATTCATAATTGGTAAAACTTTAAATATTTTCCATTTTGTTGGTTTTACCTGTGAAATGAATTCCGATAATGATTCTGAGTAGTTATGTTTATTTACAACAGTATTAATTTTAATTTGAATTGTTGGGTTAATGCTGCGAATTATTTCAATATTCCGCAATAATAACTGATAATCCATAGCTTTATTATTAGTTTGGCGACCAATAAGTAGGTTTGTATTATCTTTAATTGAATCAATACTAAAGCCGATCATTTTAAATTGATTGGCAATAATTTGATTTAACTCTGGAGTTAATTTGCTACCATTTGTAATAGCAGCATAAAATCATATTATGCTTTTTAGCTTGCATAATAATGTTCTTTATTGCACTACGATATAAGAAAGTTTCACCGCCAACAAGATTTAATCGAATTTGTTCAAAGTGGCTTTGATATTTGTGATTAATTAGGGTTAAAAGCGTTTGAAATTGTTCAATTAGTTGAGAAACCTCATTATCAGAATGTAAGAGTTCTTTTTTATCTGGTTTTTGCCATTTGGCAAAACAGTATTGGCATTTAAAATTGCGGGCTTCCGTAATATGCCAATTAATAACTAGCTCGTTCATTTTTTTGCTCCATTATAACATTTTTTAAACCCAAATTTTTTCACATGCTTTTTAATATTTAAAAAAGCACGCTTGTCGCTAGGAGATGAAGCAACAAAAATATGTTGCAAGCCATCTGGAGAGATGAGTAAACTATGCTTGCTTCTATGTGTGAATAGCCAACCAATTTTTACAAGTTGAGTCACAAATTGATTAATATGTTTATCTGATGAATATTTCATATCAATTTCCTCTAATCTTAGCGCTTGGTGGTTCATTTTCACGATGAGAGCCTGATGTTCTTTGTGTATTACAAAGAGCAAATGTTTCCCGATACAGTTGTTTTCGAATTTTCATAACGAAATCCTTTTATTGATGAACATAATTTAATGTCCTAAAGCAATTGCTTTAGTGGAAACTAGTATAAGCAGCGAGATGGGGACAAATCGGGACAATTTGATAAAAATGAGAAAATTATGGAGAGCGTTCAATCATTATTACTCAAAAAAGAACTTAAGATTTTATTACGAAACGTGGGCTGGGATGTAAGAAGACTTGCTAAAGAATTATGTGATGATTATGCTAGATCGGGAGCGTGTGATGTTGATGAAGAAAAAGAATATGAAAAAATAAAAAAGCAGCTTTCTCGTTCGTCAACTAAGCCTGAGGTTTGGCACAGGTATATAAAGTTTATAACAGAACATAGATGCAATAAGCAAAAATATCAATATATACCAATAAATGAAAATGGTTCGTCTGAATTTGATGAGTTAGCTAATTGGATTAGAGATTTTACGTTGCAAACTGATTATAGCACCGAACGTCGTAAGCAGCATTGTTAGCTAAAGAGTGGTTAAAAAAATCAACGTTTTTGGACCGCTCTTTTTTTTTGTGTGATTACAATTAATCTTAGTGGTAAACTGAAAATTCAGTTGATTTTAAGTGGTGAATTTGCTAGACTCAACAGCCTGTTTACCTTGGGGTAACAGGTTCGTCCCGAAAGGGTGTTTTTTTAATCTTAACGGAGCACTAATATGATCCAAGAACAGACTATGCTGGATGTTGCTGATAATTCAGGCGCTCGCAGCGTAATGTGTATCAAGGTTCTAGGTGGATCGCACCGTCGTTATGCTGCGATTGGTGACATCATCAAAATTACTGTAAAAGAAGCAATTCCACGCGGTAAAGTAAAAAAAGGTGATGTATTAAAAGCAGTTGTTGTGCGCACCAAGAAGGGTGTTCGTCGCCCAGATGGCTCAGTTATTCGTTTCGATGGTAACGCTTGTGTAATTTTAAATAATAACACTGAGCAACCAATCGGTACTCGTATTTTTGGACCAGTGACTCGTGAACTTCGTTCTGAGAAATTCATGAAGATCATTTCTTTAGCTCCAGAAGTACTGTAAGGGGAATGTAATGGCTGCTAAAATCCGTCAAAATGATGAAGTAATTGTTCTTACTGGTAAAGATAAGGGCAAACGTGGCAAGGTAACTAAAGTGTTACCAAACGGTAAAGTGTTTGTTGAAGGTATCAACATCATTACTAAACATGAAAAACCAGTTCCTGCATTAGGAAAAGCTGGTGGTTTAGTGAAAAAAGAAGCTGCAATTGACGCTTCAAATGTTGCGATTTTCAATCCTAAAACAAATAAAGCTGACCGTGTAGGTTTTAGATTCGAAGACGGCAAAAAAGTACGTTTCTTCAAATCTAACAATGAAATTATCTAACAAACTGGAGTAATGCGATGGCGAAACTGCATGATTACTACAGAGATCAAGTAGTAAGCGAATTAAAAAATAAATTCGGCTACAAATCTGTCATGCAAGTCCCACGAATCGAAAAGATTACCCTGAATATGGGTGTGGGTGAAGCATTGACCGACAAAAAATTGCTAGACAACGCAGTAGCGGACTTAGCAGCAATCAGCGGTCAAAAACCTTTAGTAACTAAAGCTCGTAAATCTGTTGCTGGCTTTAAAATCCGTCAGGGATATCCAATCGGTTGTAAAGTAACACTACGCGGTGAGCGTATGTGGGAGTTCTTTGAACGTTTAATTACAATTGCTGTTCCACGTATTCGTGACTTCCGCGGTTTAAGCGCGAAATCATTCGATGGTCGTGGTAACTATAGCATGGGTGTGCGTGAACAAATCATCTTCCCTGAAATCGATTACGATAAAGTAGATCGTGTACGTGGTTTAGATATCACTATCACAACTACTGCTAAGAATGATGAAGAAGGTCAAGCACTACTTGCTGCCTTTAATTTCCCATTCCGTAAATAAGGCAGGTTATAATGGCTAAACAATCAATGAAAGCACGCGATGTAAAACGCGTTAAATTGGCTGAAAAATTCTACGCAAAACGTGTTGAATTAAAGAAAATCATTTCTGATGTCAATGCCTCTGATGAAGATCGTTGGGATGCAGTGTTAAAGTTACAAACTTTACCACGTGATTCTAGCCCATCTCGTCAACGTAACCGTTGCCGCCAAACTGGACGTCCTCATGGCGTTTTACGTAAGTTTGGTTTAAGCCGAATTAAGGTTCGTGAAGCTGCAATGCGCGGTGAAATCCCGGGCCTTAAAAAAGCGAGCTGGTAATATACCACTTTATTTTGGAATCGGAGAAAAAGTACAATGAGTATGCAAGATCCAATCGCAGATATGCTGACCCGTATTCGTAACGGTCAAGCTGCGAACAAAGTTGCAATCAATATGCCTTCTTCCAAGCTAAAAGTGGCAATTGCCAACGTATTAGCTGCTGAAGGTTATATCGAAAGCGTAAAAGTTTTAGAAGGTGCTAAACCTGAATTGGAAATTACTTTAAAATATTTCCAAGGCAAACCAGTTGTAGAAAGCATCCAACGTGTAAGTCGTCCTGGTCTTCGTATTTACAAACGTAAAGATGAATTACCAAAAGTTATGGGCGGTTTAGGTGTTGCAGTTATTTCTACATCTAAAGGTGTTATGACTGACCGCGCTGCTCGTCAAGCAGGTTTAGGCGGTGAGATCATCTGTTATGTAGCTTAATAGAGGGGTAGGAAAATGTCTCGTGTTGCAAAGGCACCTGTTAATATTCCTGCCGGCGTTGAAGTTAAACTCGACGGTCAGCTATTAACAGTAAAAGGTAAAAATGGCGAGTTATCTCGCAAAATTCATGAATCAGTTGAAGTAAAACAAGATAACGGACAATTTACGTTCACTCCACGTGAAGGTTTTGTTGAAGCAAATGCTCAATCGGGTACTGCACGTGCATTAGTTAATGCAATGGTTATCGGTGTTACTGAAGGTTTCACTAAAAAATTAGTATTGGTGGGTGTAGGTTACAGAGCTCAACTTAAAGGTAATGCAATTGCATTAAGTTTAGGCTATTCTCACCCAGTAGAGCACACTTTGCCGGCAGGTATTACTGCAGAATGTCCATCTCAAACCGAAATCGTATTGAAAGGTGCAGACAAACAGTTGATCGGTCAAGTTGCAGCAGATATTCGTGCTTATCGCCGTCCTGAGCCTTATAAAGGTAAAGGGGTACGTTACGCTGATGAAGTGGTACGTATCAAAGAGGCTAAGAAGAAATAATTAAGGTAACACTATGGATAAGAAATCAGCTCGTATCCGTCGTGCAGCTCGTGCACGTCATATGATGAGAGAGCAAGGTGTAACTCGTTTAGTTATTCACCGCACTCCGCGTCATATTTATGCACAAGTTATTGCACCAAACGGTTCAGAAGTGCTTGCCGCTGCTTCAACTGTTGAGAAAGCAATTCGTGAGCAAGTAAAATACACCGGTAATAAAGATGCTGCTGCTGCAGTAGGTAAAGCTGTTGCAGAACGCGCATTAGCAAAAGGCGTTCAAGCTATTGCTTTTGATCGTTCCGGTTTTAAATATCATGGTCGTGTCCAAACTTTAGCGGACGCTGCACGTGAAGCTGGTCTACAGTTCTAATGAGGTAAATTGAGATGTCAAACATCGAAAAACAAGTTGGTGAACTGCAAGAGAAGCTAATCGCAGTAAACCGTGTATCAAAAACTGTAAAAGGTGGTCGTATTATGAGTTTCACTGCATTAACTGTGGTGGGCGATGGTAATGGCCGAGTAGGTTTTGGTTATGGTAAAGCACGCGAAGTTCCAGCAGCGATCCAAAAAGCAATGGAAAAAGCACGTCGTAATATGATTAACGTTGCTTTGAATGAGGGTACATTACAGCATCCAGTTAAAGGTGTTCATACTGGTTCACGTGTATTTATGCAGCCAGCAAGCGAAGGTACAGGTATCATCGCTGGCGGTGCAATGCGTGCAGTATTAGAAGTTGCAGGTGTACGTAACGTTCTTTCTAAAGCGTATGGTTCTACCAACCCAATTAACGTTGTTCGTGCAACTATTGATGCATTAGCAAACATGAAATCACCAGAAATGGTTGCTGCAAAACGCGGTAAAACTGTTGATGAAATCTTGGGGTAATGAATAATGGCTAAAACTATTAAAGTAACACAAGTTCGTAGCTCAATTGCTCGTTTACCGAAGCATAAAGCTACCTTGCGTGGTCTTGGTCTTCGCCATATGCACCACACTGTTGAGTTAATTGATACGCCTGCAGTACGTGGTATGATTAACCAAGTTTCATACATGGTTAAAGTGGAGGAGTAAGAGATGCGTTTAAATACTCTGTCTCTGGCTGAAGGTGCAAAGCATAACGCTAAACGCCTTGGTCGTGGTATTGGTTCAGGTTTAGGCAAGACTGGTGGTCGTGGTCATAAAGGTCAAAAATCTCGTACTGGTGGCGGTGTTCGTCGCGGTTTCGAAGGTGGTCAAATGCCGTTATACCGTCGTTTACCAAAATTTGGTTTTACTTCAATGAAGGCTGCAGTAACTGCAGAAGTTCGTTTGAACGAGTTAACCAAAGTTGAAGGTAATGTAGTAACCTTAGAAACATTAAAAGCAGCCAATATCTTAACTAAAGATATCCAATTCGCTAAAGTAGTTTTAGCGGGTGAAGTGAAATCTGCGGTAACAGTTCGTGGTTTGCGTGTAACTAAGGGTGCAAAAGCAGCAATTGAAGCTGCTGGCGGTTCAGTTGAGGAATAATTAGCAAATGGCTAAACAACCAGGTTATCAAGCAAGAAGTACTAATAGCGGTAAAGGTGAATTAAAAAGCCGATTACTTTTCGTTTTAGGTGCGCTTATCGTTTACCGAATTGGTTCTTTCATTCCGGTTCCTGGTATTGATGCGGCTGTGCTAGCTCAATTAGTTGAACAACAAAAAGGCACCATCATTGACATGTTTAACATGTTCTCTGGTGGTGCATTAAGCCGTGCATCTATCTTAGCATTAGGTATTATGCCGTATATCTCGGCATCTATTGTAATTCAGTTGCTTGCAACGGTTTCTCCTGCTTTAGCAGAATTAAAGAAAGAAGGTGCTGCTGGTCAACGTAAAATTTCTAAGTATACTCGGTATGCGACAGTTGTTTTTGCAACCATTCAGGCAGTAGCTATTTCAACAGGTTTACCAAATATGTTACCAGGCTTAGTGCCAAATGTTGGATTTGCTTTTTACTTCACTTCAGTTGTTAGCTTAGTAACTGGAACTATGTTCCTCATGTGGTTAGGTGAACAAATTACTGAAAGAGGTATTGGTAACGGTATTTCAATTCTTGTTTTTGGCGGTATCGTAGCTGGTTTACCATCAGCTATACTTCAAACTATTGAGCAGGCTCGTCAAGGACAGATGCATCCATTAGTGCTTCTTCTGATCGCAGCTATTGTATTTGCAGTAACTTATTTCGTTGTTTTTGTTGAAAGAGGACAACGTAGAATTCGCGTTGAATATGCAAAGCGTCAACAAGGTCGTCAAATTTTAGGTGGTCATTCGACACATTTACCATTGAAAGTAAATATGGCAAACGTAATGCCGGCAATTTTTGCCTCAAGTATTATTTTATTTCCAGCTACCTTAACTCAATGGTTTGGACAAAATGATAAGTTTGAGTGGTTAAATAATTTATCTATGTTGTTGAATCCTGGTCAGCCTCTTTATTTGCTTGTTTATGCTGTAGCAATTATTTTCTTTAGCTTCTTTTACACTGCAATGCAGTATAATCCGCGAGATACAGCAGATAATCTAAAAAAATCTGGTGCATTTATTCCAGGAATTAGACCAGGGGAACAAACCTCTCGTTATATTGATAAAGTTATGACTCGTCTTACACTGATTGGCGGTCTTTATGTAACGTTTGTGTGTTTAGTTCCTTATATTATGACATCGGCTTGGGATGTTAAATTTTACTTCGGTGGAACATCTCTTTTAATTGTAGTCGTTGTAATTATGGATTTCATCGTGCAGGTTCAGAGTCACTTAATGTCGTCTCAATATGAATCTGCGTTGAAAAAAGCAAACCTTAAAGGTTTTGGACAATAATTGTTCATTTAGTAGAAAAGGATAAGCAATGAAAGTTCGTGCTTCCGTAAAGAAAATGTGTCGTAACTGTAAAATTGTTAAACGTGAAGGTGTTGTACGTGTATTGTGCAGCGATCCTAAACATAAACAACGTCAAGGTTAATTCATATTTTTTCTTGCAAAGAACCAGTTGAGCAGTTATACTGCTCAACTCATTTATGTCCTTGGTATTCTGTTTGAGTATCCTGAAAACGGGCTTTTCAAGATCAGAATACCAAATTAGTTAAAATAATAGGAGTGCATAGTGGCCCGTATTGCAGGCATTAACATTCCTGATCATAAACACGCTGTAATCGCTTTAACTGCAATTTACGGTATTGGTAAGACTCGTTCAAAAGCTATTTGTGCTGTAGCGGGTATTGCTGAAGATGTTAAGATCAGAGAATTGTCTGAAGAGCAGATTGACAAACTGCGTGACGAAGTTGGTAAATTTACCGTTGAAGGTGATTTACGTCGTGAAGTAACACTAAACATCAAACGTCTTTTAGACTTAGGTTGTTATCGTGGTTTACGTCACCGTCGTAGTTTACCGGTACGTGGTCAACGTACTAAAACTAATGCGCGTACCCGTAAGGGTCCACGTAAGCCGATCAAAAAATAGTCGGGGTAAATAAAGAATGGCTAAAACACCAGTTCGTGCACGTAAACGTGTAAAAAAACAAGTCGTAGATGGCGTAGCACATATTCACGCATCTTTCAATAATACAATCGTTACTATTACTGACCGTCAAGGTAACGCTCTAGCATGGGCGACTGCAGGTGGTTCAGGTTTCCGTGGTTCTCGTAAATCTACCCCGTTCGCTGCACAAGTTGCTGCTGAACGTTGTGCTGAAATTGTTAAAGAATTCGGCTTAAAGAACTTGGAAGTTATGGTTAAAGGTCCGGGTCCAGGTCGTGAATCTACAATTCGCGCGTTAAACGCAGCGGGTTTCCGTATCACGAATATTACTGATGTGACTCCGATTCCTCATAACGGTTGTCGTCCACCGAAAAAACGTCGCGTCTAAGACGTATATAGGATAGTTGGAGAAAGAAAATGGCAAGATATTTGGGTCCAAAACTCAAGCTCAGCCGTCGTGAAGGTACTGATTTATTTCTTAAATCAGGCGTGCGTGCGATTGATTCAAAATGTAAAATTGATACAGCACCTGGTCAACATGGTGCTCGTAAACCGCGTTTGTCTGACTATGGTAGTCAATTACGTGAAAAACAAAAAGTTCGTCGTATCTATGGTATTTTAGAACGTCAATTCCGTAACTACTATAAAGAAGCAAACCGTTTAAAAGGTAACACTGGTGAAAATTTATTAGTGTTATTAGAAGGTAGATTGGATAACGTTGTTTATCGCATGGGATTTGCTGCAACTCGTGCAGAAGCTCGCCAATTAGTGAGCCATAAAGCGATTGTTGTAAATGGTCGTGTTGTTAACATTCCATCTTTCCAAGTTTCTGTAAATGATGTTGTTGCTGTTCGTGAGAAATCTAAAAAACAAGCACGTATTAAAGCGTCATTAGAATTAGCAGAACAAAGAGAAAAACCAACATGGTTAGAAGTTGATTCTGCAAAAATGGAAGGTGTGTTCAAACGTGTTCCTGAACGTTCTGATTTATCAGCAGATATTAACGAACATCTGATCGTTGAGCTTTACTCTAAATAATAGTTAAGCTTAAAAGCAAAGAGAGGATAAAATGCAGGGTTCTGTTACAGAATTTTTAAAACCACGTTTAGTAGATATTGAACAAATTAGTTCAACTCATGCTAAAGTGATCTTAGAGCCGTTAGAGCGTGGTTTTGGCCATACTCTAGGTAATGCATTACGTCGTATCCTTCTGTCTTCAATGCCAGGTTGTGCTGTAACTGAAGTGGAAATTGATGGCGTATTGCACGAATATAGTAGTAAGGAAGGTGTTCAAGAAGATATTCTTGAAGTTCTTTTAAACCTTAAAGGTCTAGCGGTTAAAGTACAGAATAAAGATGATGTTATTCTGACACTAAATAAATCTGGAATTGGCCCTGTTGTTGCAGCGGATATTACCTATGATGGTGATGTTGAAATTGTGAATTCGAATCATGTAATCTGTCACTTAACTGATGAAAATGCATCAATCAGTATGCGTATTCGAGTTCAGCGTGGTAGAGGATATGTTCCAGCTTCAGCTCGCACTCATAGTCAAGCAGAGGAGCGTCCAATTGGTCGCTTACTTGTTGATGCTTGTTACAGCCCAGTTGATCGCATTGCATATAATGTTGAAGCAGCTCGTGTTGAACAACGTACTGACCTAGATAAACTTGTTATCGAGTTAGAAACTAATGGTACGCTTGAGCCTGAAGAAGCAATTCGTCGTGCTGCAACAATCTTAGCAGAGCAACTCGATGCATTCGTTGATTTGCGTGATGTTCGTCAACCTGAAATTAAGGAAGAAAAACCGGAATTTGATCCGATTTTATTACGTCCTGTAGATGATTTAGAGTTGACAGTTCGTTCTGCTAACTGTTTGAAAGCAGAAACAATTCATTATATCGGTGATTTAGTACAACGTACAGAAGTTGAATTATTAAAAACACCTAATCTTGGTAAGAAATCTCTTACTGAGATTAAGGATGTGCTCGCTTCACGTGGCTTGTCACTTGGTATGCGCCTTGAAAATTGGCCACCAGCAAGTATTGCTGAAGACTAGTTTGGTCATAGGTTAAGATTTTTCTGAGAAGGATAAGATCATGCGCCATCGTAAGAGTGGTCGTCAACTAAACCGTAATAGCAGCCATCGCCAAGCGATGTTTCGTAACTTAGCAAGTGCTTTAGTTAGTCATGAAATCATTAAGACTACTTTGCCTAAAGCTAAAGAATTACGCCGTGTAGTTGAACCGTTAATTACATTAGCAAAAGTAGATAGCGTTGCAAACCGTCGTTTAGCATTCGCTCGTACTCGCAACGTTGAAACTGTTGCAAAATTATTTAATGAATTAGGTCCACGTTTTGCTCAACGTGCAGGTGGTTACACTCGCATTTTGAAATGTGGTTTCCGTGCAGGTGATAATGCACCAATGGCATACATTGAGTTAGTTGATCGCCCAGAAGTTGCTGAAGCAGCTACTGAGGAATAAAAATCAATTCAAAGGAAAAGCTCACTTTTTAGTGAGCTTTTTTATTATAGCCAGCCA
>MDJB01000057.1 GCA_001752465.1 Haemophilus quentini | reverse complement strand
TAGGGGAGCCTAAAAACCGCACGTTTTACGTGCGGATTGTTATTTCTAATTTTTCACTGAATACACTTTAAATTTTCCTGTTTGAGCAAGAACTTCGTAATCACCGAAATGTTGTTTAAGTAACTCAGGATAAGGCAAGAATGCATTGGCGACAATGCGTAATTCTCCACCTTGATTGAGATGCCATTTTGCTTGCGTGATGAGCTCTGTTACTGCTCGATAGGCGGTATCAATACCATCATGGAATGGTGGATTCGAAATGATCAAATCAAATTTTCCTTCTATATCAGAAAAGACATCACTGGCGTAAATCTCGCCTTGTAATTGATTTTCAGAAAGTGTTTTACGCGCTGATTCTAACGCCATAGCATGAATATCAGTCATGGTAATTGGTGCGTTAGGAGAGTGTTTTTTGATCATAGATCCAATTACTCCCGCCCCACAGCCAAGATCAAGCACTTTTCCTTTTATTTTATTATCAATGGTTGAAAGTAACAGCTCTGTGCCCGTATCTAATTCCGCAGCACTAAATACCCCAGGTAAACTATATATAGTTAAGCCTTGTAGCGTAGGATGTTGATAGGTTTTCCAGAAATTTTTAAGTTCAAAGTGCGGTTTGTTTTGCAGTGAAAAATGATATAAACCGCAACGACGAGCAGAGTCAATTTTCGCTATTTCACCATAGGGTTCTAATGTTTTTTCTACTGAACGCACGCCACAACGGTTTTCTCCAATAATTAATATTTCTTGGTCAATAGGCGCCCGAGCTAATAGTTGAAGTAGTTGGAAATTGACTTCTTGTTTGTTTTTAGTCCAATAATAAACGATTAAATCAGCTTGCTCTTGAAATTCAAGGGAAAAATTGACCGCACTTTGCGTTCTTGTATAGTCAAAATAGCAACTCCAAATTTGGATTGATGGGCATTTAGAGGCTAATGTTTGAGGAAAATTATCAGAAATACCACCAGCAAATAATACTGATTTACCATCAAAAAATGAAAGATGTCGTTCTAAAACTTGGCTCTCTAGAGAAATCACGCTTTGAATCCTGTGGGTTATTAGTTAAAATTACGCGCTATTTTAGCAAAATTATTAATAAAAATTGATTAAAACTATTTTAGGAAAATCCTTTATGAAAAAAATTCTCTCTGCAGCCTTAATGGCAACGTTACTATCTGGATGTCAAGTTCTCGACCTTGTTCAAGGTACGCCTCAAAAGGCATCTAAAGTATCAAAGCCGGTATTAACGCCTGCTCAAACTGAAGTATTACAAAAGTTAGATGCACAGTTTCAGCGTATTTCAGATAAAGGTATCGAAATTGAATTCAATGGCGAGAAATATGTGAAACAAACACAAGCAGTAAAAGGTGATGATCCTCGTTTTGTGAGTTTGGCATTAAGTAAAAACAGTGAGGCTCGTAAAGCCGTGTTAAGTGATACATTCTATTTAACTGATGTTTCTCATGAGAAAGCTATTACGGAACGTTATTTTGCAAAAAATAAAGAGACGTGCCAGTTACAAGCTGTGAAATCAGATATTCATGATTATTATGCTTGTGCCAGTGATAAATTTAAACGTTATGTTGCTTTAGTACATAAAGATAAAAATATTATTGCTTATCGTAGTTATACGTCATACCAAGTTGAACTTACACAGGCTGAAGAACGTGCGATTATTAAGGCATTAGTCGATTATCCATTTGATAGTATTGCTCGTTAATATGAATAGACGCGATTTTCTTTTACAAGAAATGGGTATTTCCCAGTGGACGTTATATCGCCCAGAAGTGCTACAAGGTTCGGTAGGAATTAGTGTTGCTGAGAATATTCGCTTTATCACTGTTTCTGATGAAAATATAAGTGGCTCGCCTTTGTTGGCTGATGTGCTATTAAGCCTTGATCTTAAAAAAGAAGATTGCTTATGTTTGAATTACGATCAAATCCAGCATATCGAATGTAAGCAGCCTATTCGTTATTGGTTATTATCAGAAAATAGCGACAAAATTGACCGCACTTTATCATTTTGCATACAGGCTGAGCGTGTTTATCGTTCGCCAAGTTGGCAACAATTTCAATTTAATCACCAAGCCAAACGAGAGTTGTGGCAACAAATTCAGCAGCCTTAATTATGTCTATTATTTCTCAAATTGAAGCCAGTGATTTCGACCGATTGTATGAAATCGAGCAGCAAGCGCATCTTGTGCCTTGGTCATTTGGTACGTTAAAAAACAATCAAGGTGAGCGTTATCTCAATTTAAAATTAGTAGAGAATAATCAAATTATTGGTTTTTCTATTTGCCAAACAGTATTGGATGAAGCGACTTTGTTTAATATTGCTATTGTACCGTCTCATCAAGGTAATGGATTGGGGAAATTATTGTTGAATGAGTTAATCGCTCGGTTGAAAGAAAAAGGTGTACAGACCTTATGGCTAGAAGTCAGAGAGTCTAACCCCGCTCGTTTCTTGTATGAAAAAATTGGTTTTAATGAAGTCGATATTCGAAAAAATTATTATCCGAAACTCAGTGGTGGACGAGAAAATGCCGTAGTAATGGCCTGTTATTTATAGACACGAATGATATAGCCTAGGATGTTTATCCTAGGCTATATTTTTATGCTTCTTCTGCAGGAAAAACAAATGGATTTAATCCGCTGCGTGCGAAACCTTTTTCTTCCATTTCAATGTCTAAGAAAATAGAAGCCAAATCGTCAGCTACTGGCTCTACATGAGGATCTTTTTCTTGGAACATGATTTTCAAGTAACTTTCACAGCTGCCACAGGTTTCGGCACGAACAAGTGCGAGCTCTTCATTTAATGACCACATTTCGAGTTTGTCGTGGCTATTACAGTTGGTGCATTGTGCGCGTACTAAATTCCATTCACTTTCACATAAATTACAATGTAAGTAGCGTAAACCTTGTGATGTACCAATTTGTACAATACTCGCAACAGGTAATGAGCCACAAACAGGGCAGTGATGTAAATTTTCGGCATTTTCGACTTGGCTATTATGAGGAATTTGTTGAGCTGCTTGTAACCAATAAAGTGAAAGTGCGGCCCAAATAAAGACGGCTTTATCACTGCTGACTAAATTAAATTCTTGTGCTAAGAGTTTATTTGCCATTTCTTCTAATTCTGCAGAGGATGCTTTTTCAAGAAATTCAATCGTAGCAGAGACTTGCTCATTAGCCTTTGGTTTAATCTCATCAAGAATTTCAGTTAAGTAGTCACGCCAGATGCAGTTTCTTTTAAAGGTTTTCGCATTTAGTGGCTCGATATCATTTAGCTGTTCAAACTGTTGTGGCGGTAAAGGATTTTTTTCTAACGTGGAAAGTTGGCTTTCAACTATGTCTGCAGCAAATAATAAATAATCTGATAGTGGGTGATTTTGTGCTAAATCTCTTAAACGTTTTGCTCTGCGTTGATAAAGATTTTTAGGGTTGGCAAATAATACAGCAGGAGTCTGGAAGGAATTCGCTGCTTGTTTGATTTCTGATTCTGATAAGATTTTGATACTCATGTTCTTTTCTCACTTTCATAATAAAAAGTGCGGTCAATTTTAACCGCACTTTTTTCTTTTTCAAGATTTCAGCTTATTTGCCAAATCCTTTAAATAATACTTTGGTTTTGCCTTTTTTACCTGATTGCTCGTTGAGTAAATCTTCTTCAAGCTCTGGTAAAATTTCTTCTCGATACCATTTCGGGTGGTGTTTTTTCGCCCAACGAACGGTTACCCAACCTTCAATGATTCCTCGAATCGAACCTTTAATCCAGAATGCCATATACATATGCACTAAGATACCAGTGAATAACATAAATGCACTCAAAGAATGGAGCAGAATCGAAAAACGCAATACTGGGATTGAGAAGTAGTGCGAAAAATATTGACGCCACATAATGATGCCGGTTACTAATAACGTTACCATCGCCAAATTTAATGTCCAGAAGAGCATTTTTTGACCAAGATTATATTTGCCATTATCAGCCACCGCGTGTTCGTTCCCTTTAAGAACTTCAACTACACCTTTTGCCCAGCGAATATCGTTTTTCTCTGGAATATTGTGATCCCAGTACAATAATGCCAAGTAGATGAAGGCGAAGAACATTAAAATCCCAGTGAATGGGTGAATTGCACGCGCAATTTGTGGTGTACCTAAAATTTCTGTTAACCATGCGAAATCAGGGAAGAAAAACGCAACACCAGTGAACATCGTCATAAAGAAACAGATTACCAACATCCAGTGACTGATACGCGCTGGTGTTCTATGGCGGACGATTCGAGTATCGTTGTTGATATCAATTTTACTCATTGTTTTCCCCCTTAGATGGTTTTTCTTCTTCAAATTCGTGGTGATGATCTTCCACATCTTCTTCAATATTAGGACCTACAGTTAAGTAGTGAGCGATTTCAGCTAATGCCAAGCCACCCATTGCAACTGCCGCTACTGGTTTCAATACATCTTTCCATAAGGTCACACTTAAATCAATTTGTGGATCTTTTGGAAGACCATTGTAAAGCTCTGGTTTATCCGCATGATGTAACACATACATTACGTGTGTTCCGCCTACGCCTGGAGGATCGTAAAGTCCTGCATTTTCATAACCGCGAGATTTTAAATCAGCTATGCGTTTTTCCGCGTAGAGTTTCATTTCTTCTTTAGAACCAAAACGAATCGCACCAGTTGGACAAGTTTTCACACATGCAGGCTCTTGACCTACAGAAACACGGTCCACACAAAGGGTACATTTGTACACACGGTTGTCATCTGGATTCATACGTGGAATGTTGAATGGACAGCCAGCAATACAATAACCACACCCGATACATTTATCAGATTGAAAATCCACAATACCATTGGCGTATTGAATGATAGCACCTGGTGCAGGACAAGCCTTTAAACAACCAGGCTCTGCACAGTGCATACAGCCATCTTTACGGATTAACCATTCTAAACGATCGTTTTCTTCTACTTCGTTAAAGCGCATCACAGTCCATGCTTTAGCATTTAGATCTACAGGGTTATCGTAAATACCATGACACTGCGCATTTACATCAGAGCGGATGTCATTCCACTCTGAGCAGCCAACCTGGCAAGCTTTACAACCAATACATGCACTGACATCGATTAATTTTGCCACTTCAACTTTATGATCTCGCGCTTGTGGTGCAGGCGTTAAGCCTGAAGTTGCGGAGATTTTAATAACGTCTTGCGTTTGAACGCCTTGAGCAGTTCCAGCCATATTATGCCACCCCAACTTTTTCAATATTTACCAAGAATGTTTTGTATTCTGGTGTTTGCGTGTTTGCCTCACCCCAAGATGGTGTTAAGGTATTAGTAGAGAATCCACGATTACCTTTTCCATTTAAGGCCTTCATATTCCAGTGAATTGGAAGACCTACATGGTGTACGGTACGTCCATCAATTTCGAGATCTTTAAGACGTTTCGTAACCACGGCAACAGCTTTAATATAGCCACGACGAGAAGTAATTTTTACCATATCGCCTTTTTGGATGCCTTTTTCTGCCGCTAATTTTTCACCGATTTCCACAAATTGTTGTGGTTGTGCGATGATATTTAATGCAGATTGCGCAGTCCAACTATGGAAGTGTTCTGTTAATCGGTAAGTTGTTGCCACGAATGGGAACTCTTTATTTGAACCGATAAATTCTTTATCTTCAGGATAAATACGTACTGTAGGATCACTTACCACTGCAGCGTGTAATGGGTTAGTATCTATTGGGCTTTCAACTGGCTCATAGTGTTCAGGCATTGGACCATTTGCAATTTTATCAACTGCAAATAAACGACCTACACCTTCAGCAGACATAATAAATGGTCCGGTATCAGAACCTGGTGGTTGTGTACCATAGTCTGCTACATCATGCCAGTTCCAGTTTTTACCATTCCATTTGATTAATTGGCGGTTTTTATCCCAAGGATTACCATTGATATCTAATGATGCACGGCTATAAAGTATGCGGCGGTTTGCAGGCCATGCAAAGCCCCAACCAATGGTGCAGCCTAAACCTGATGGATCTGAGTTATCATGATTTGCGGTTTGATTGCCTTTTTCAGTCCATTGACCAACATATAACCAGTTACCTGATGTTGTTGTCCCATCATCACGTAAATGTGCAAATCCATTGAGTAATTGACCTTTCTTGTACATCAAGTTGCCGTTTGGATCATAAAGATCTTCTAGCGCATAACCATTTAATTCTTTGGCTAATTCTACCGCACTTGGTGAGTGTGGTTGAGCATAATTCCAAGTCATTGCTTCAAATGATTCAATACCACGACCACCTTCTTTTTGGTAAAGATGATGCATTTCTTCACGAATCATAGAAAGAATTTCAACATCTGGTAATGCTTCACCTGGTTGATCGCAACCTTTCCAGTGCCATTGAGCCCAACGCCCTGAGTTTACAATCGAACCATCTTCTTCAGCAAAACAGGTTGTTGGTAAGCGGAAGACTTCAGTTTGAATTTCTGAAGAATTTACATTGTTTGACTCACCAAAGTTTTTCCAGAATTCGGAAGATTCAGTTTGAAGCGGATCCATCACGATTAAGAATTTTAACTTACTCATTCCTGCAACAGTTTTGTTTTTGTTTGGTAATGAGTTTAATACGTTAAAGCCTTGTAAAATCCAACCGTGTAATTTGCCTTCATTCATCAATTTAACATGAGTAATCGGGTCATATAAGCGATCTGCTTTTGGTAAGAAATCGAAACCCCAACCGTTTTCTTTGGTTGCTTTATCACCATAGAAGGTTTTCATCATACTAACAAAGAATTTTGAAGTATGACGATAATAGTTCACTTGGTTTGGAACGATATCCTTTGGTGTAATCGCGTTAATGTATTGCTCGTAAGAGGTATCTTTATCGTTTGGTAAACGCATGTAACCCGGTAAAGACATTGGCAATAAGCCCATATCTGTTGTACCTTGTACATTGGAGTGTCCACGTAATGCGTTAATGCCACCACCAGGCATCCCCATATTACCTAAAAGTAATTGGATCATCGCCATAGAACGAATATTTTGTGTACCGATTGAATGCTCGGTAAAGCCTAACGCATATAGATGCGTCATCGTTTTATTTGGTACAGAGGTTTTACCAATTTCTTCACAGATTTGTAAGAAGACTTTTTGTTTTACACCTGTAATGCGTTCAACCATTTCTGGGGTATAACGAGAAACATGCTCTTTTAAGATATTAATGACACAACGAGGGTGTTGTAATGTCATATCACGTTTAGCCTGTCCGTTCTCATCAAACTGATAGTTCCATTTAGATTTATCGTAGTTACGTTTTTCTTCGTTGTAACCTACAAATAAACCGTCCTCAAATTTGAAACCTTCATCAATTAAGAATGAGGCATTAGTATAGTGTTTAACGTATTCGTGTTGAATTTGGTTTGTTTCCAATAGGTAACGGATGACACCCATTAAAAATGCTATATCAGAACCAGAACGAATTGGGGCGTGAAGATCAGCAACAGATGCAGTACGGTTAAAGCGAGGGTCGATCACGATGATTTTCGCACCGTTTTTCTTCGCTTCAATTGCCCAACGGAAGCCAACAGAGTGGGCTTCAGCAGGGTTACCACCTTGAACAATGATAAGGTTTGCGTTTTTGATATCAACCCAGTTATTTGTCATGGCACCGCGACCAAATGATGGAGCAAGACTTGCTACCGTTGGTCCGTGTCAAGTATTCGCTTGGTTACACATCGGCACTATGCCTAACATTCTCACCCATTTATGAGTAAGAAGTGCAGCTTCATTACTCATAGCAGATGCAGTCATAATACCTGTAGTTGCCCAACGGTTCACAGTTTTGCCACTTGCGTCTTTTTCAACAAAGTTAGCATCACGGTCATCTTTCATTAAACGGGCAATACGCTTAATAGCATCATGCCAAGAAATTCGCTCCCATTTATCAGAACCTGGTGCGCGATATTGAGGGTATAAAGAACGGCTTTCACTATTTACATAATCAAGGGCGCCAGCACCTTTAGGACAGAGTGCACCACGGCTAACCGGATGATCTGGATCGCCCTCGAGATGGAATAATTTTGAACGAGTATTGGTGCCAGTGTGGCTGCTTAACGTATCGTAAGGTTTGCCTGTACTGTATAACAACATACCGCAGCTTACGGCACAATATGTACAAGTGTTACGAGATTCAAATGCGCGTAATAATTTATATTCACGCGGCGCAGCTAACGCACTTGCTGGAGCAAAACCCAACATCGCAGCTGATGTTCCCGCCATACCACCTGCACAGACCTTAAAGAATTTTCTTCTTGAGATCTGCATAATCACTCCTTTCAACAACAAGTTGTTGAGATGTTTAGATAGTAATAAATTCGTCTAGTGTAACTAGATAATTTGGTTGATTTCGTTAAAATAACGTTACTCAACATCGCAAATTGGTTCAAAAATAGACCAATTTATGGGCGCCTAGAATAACGATTTTTTAACGATAAATCTATAATCAAATGGCATTATAACGCATAAATATTATGATCTAGAGCATAAATTTATAAAAATATTAACATTTTTTTTACATTTTAGTAATGGGTATGTGAAGAATGGATTGGCTGATTAAACAAACGATTAACTTTTTTAAAAGAAATAAAAGTATAGAAAATTCAACCGCACTTTTACAATCAAAAGAAGATTTTCTAGCTGTCGAAATGCCAGTTTCATTAGTTTATAACGGTATTTCTCATGCGGTTATGATGTGTTCACCGAAAGATTTAGAGGTGTTTGCTCTGGGGTTTTCTCTCACGGAAGGCATTATTGAAAAACCTTCGGATATTTACGGTATCGATGTTGTGGAAGTTTGCAATGGTATTGAAGTGCAAATTGAACTGTCTAGCCGAAAATTTATGGCATTAAAAGAGCATCGTCGTAATCTTACAGGACGTACGGGGTGTGGTATTTGTGGCACGGAGCAGCTTAATCAGGTATATAAAAACTTTCCAAAATTAGACCGCACTTTTAAGTTTGATTTGAATTTACTAGATGGCTGTTTGTCAGATCTTCATAAAAATCAACAACTAGGTCAGCAAACAGGTTCGACTCATGCTTGTGGTTTTTTTGATTTAGAAGGTAAGATGCTTACTATTTTTGAAGATGTGGGTCGTCATGTTGCGCTTGATAAATTACTTGGCTGGCATGCAAAATCAGGCAAACCTAATGGAATTATTGTTGCTTCGAGTCGTGCAAGTTATGAAATGGTTCAAAAAACTATTTCTTGTGGGGTGGAAATGTTAGTGACCATTTCTGGGGCAACTGATCTTGCTGTGAAAATGGCTGAAGCACATCATTTGACTTTGATTGGTTTTGCAAGAGAAGGTAAAGGGAATATCTATAGTGGAGATGAACGAATTAATGGTTGATATCTGAAGTAACTCTATACATACGAGATATTTTTTCTATTTATTTGTAATCCAACTCGCTAGCGCGATAAAAATAGCAAAGATGCAAAACCAAATTATGTGAAGTTTTGTGCTTTTATGATTGATTTCAGCGTTATGTAATCTGCGTGCTTCTAATTGTTGTTTATAAATTTCTAAATCCGTTTGTTTGAAAGAAAAACCACAATTAGGGCAGTTTTCTGCATTTTCACTAATCTTTTTTCTGCATTCAGGGCATCGAGTTAAGGCCATCTTTTTCTCTATAATTATAAAATTACTTATTTATTAGTATTCTAATAGAATTCTTCAGTTTTACAAATGTGATGTAAGTCACAAATCCATAAAATTTCTTAAATTCAATTTTTGATTTTAAACAATTTGAAATAGAATACCGCGGCTTGTTTAGGGCATCTACTAAATACTTTCTTTTATCTTTTGAGGAGCCTTTCTATGTTATGGTTTTTCTTTTGTATAGCCATTTTGATTCTTGGTTACTTTGTTTATGGAAAAATTATCGAAAAAATCTTTGTGATTAATCCACAACGTCAGACCCCTGCTTACCAGGTAAATGATGGCGTGGATTATATGCCAATGTCAAAAACCAAAATTTGGTTAATTCAATTATTAAACATTGCTGGAACTGGTCCTATTTTTGGTCCAATTCTTGGTGCTTTATACGGACCAGTAGCAATGCTTTGGATTGTAATCGGTTGTATTTTTGCCGGTGCAGTACATGACTATTTCTGTGGTATGTTGAGTATCCGTCATGGTGGTGCAACGATGCCTCATTTAGCTGGTAAATTCTTAGGTCGCCCTGTAAAAGTATTTATTAACACATTAGCACTTGTACTTTTATTATTAGTAGGTGTTGTGTTTGTATCAAGCCCAGCTCAATTAATGGGTACGATTACCATGGACTTATTGGGCGCATCTCAAGGCACGTTACAATTAGGTGATGCTGAGGCAGTTCATCATGCTGTTGAAGCCGGTGGTATCAAAGTATGGGGAATGGATAAAGCAACTGTTGTTGCAGTTTGGACAATTATTATCTTTGCTTACTATATTCTTGCGACTTTATTACCGATCGACAAAATTATCGGTCGAATCTATCCGCTCTTTGGCGCATTGTTGCTATTTATGTCTGTGAGTATGGTCTATGGCTTAGTTTCTGCACACTTTAGTGCTGTTGATCCTATTGAGTTCTTCCGTACTATCAATGCAGATGGTCAAGGTTTAACTTTAGAGAAATTCACGCAAAACTTCCAAGTGAAGGGTGATGTTCCAATTTGGCCATTATTGTTCTTAACTATTTCTTGTGGTGCATTATCTGGTTTCCATGCAACTCAAACTCCTTTAATGGCGCGTTGTGCTGAAAATGAAAAAGAAGGTCGTTTTATCTTTTACGGTGCAATGATTGCTGAAGGTGTAATTGCGTTAATCTGGTGTATGGTTGGTCTTGCATTCTATGAAAACCCACAAGCATTACAAGATGCAATTGCTGCGGGTTCACCATCTAAAGTTGTATATGATAGTTCATTACACTTCTTAGGTTTTATCGGTGGTATCTTTGCTGTGTTAGGTGTAGTGGTTTTACCTATTACTTCTGGGGATACCGCATTCCGTGCAGCTCGTTTACAATTAGCGGAAATTTTCCATATCGACCAACGTTCATTACCTAAACGTTTACTAATTGCTGTACCACTATTCGTATTAGGCTATTTTGTTTCAACCATTGACTTTAGCGTATTATGGCGTTATTTCACTTGGGCAAACCAAATGACAGCAATGGTAATGTTATGGACTGCAGCAGCATACTTATATCGCTACCATAAATTCCACTGGGTTGCGTCTATTCCAGCTTGGTTTATTACAACAGTATGTGCAACTTACTTGTTCTACAACAAAATCGGTTTCGGTTTAGATTATCAACTTTCAGTTTATCTTGGTTTTGCAACAACAATTGTTTGTATCGTATTATTCTTCGCTATGCTTAAGCCATTAGGTGAGCGTGATGAAGAAGCGTATGTGAATAATTAATCAAGATAATTTGGTTTAAAAAAAGCCGTTTGAGATATCGTCTCAAACGGTTTTTTTTTGATAAAAAATAGGGGTATTTCAGGGATAATCGCTTGCAACTTAAGCAAACAAATTATAAACTTACGCAGATGTGGAGAAAAGTGGTGTTTTGTGGAGATTTTTAGAAAAATTTCTCAAAATAAGTTTAATTTTGAAGGCGTAATATGTTTCGTGGTGCAACAGCGGTTAATTTAGATTCTAAGGGACGCGTAGCGATCCCAACCCGCTATCGCTCTGAAATTCTTGAAAAGAATCAAGGGCAAATGGTTTGTACTGTAGATATTCGCCAACCCTGTCTTTTACTTTATCCCCTTGATGAATGGGAAAAAATCGAACAAAAACTTCTCGCACTTTCTAACTTTGATCCTACCCAACGCCGTTTGCAACGAGTAATGCTTGGCCATGCTACTGAGTGTGAGATGGATGCTCAGGGTCGTATTTTGCTTAGTGGACCATTACGCCAACATGCAAAATTAGAAAAAGGTTTAATGTTGGTAGGACAACTTAATAAATTTGAAATTTGGAGTGCTGTAGAATGGCATGCCCAAATTGAAGAAGATATGGAACTTGGTTCAAGTGCAGACTTTGCGTCTGAGGCTTTGAAAGATTTCTCATTATAGAAAATGATTCACCGTTTTTTACTTTTATAT
Organism: Haemophilus quentini; assembly: GCA_001752465.1. Taxonomy (GTDB): domain Bacteria; phylum Pseudomonadota; class Gammaproteobacteria; order Enterobacterales; family Pasteurellaceae; genus Haemophilus; species Haemophilus quentini. Next base: position 82,183 of record MDJB01000057.1, on the reverse strand, counting down.
TGTATTTATGGATACCGAAAATTCCTTTTCTTCACCTGAACATATCACAGTTTTACTTCATGAGGCCGTGAATGGCTTGGTACTGAAGGAAAATGGAATTTATATTGACGGTACTTTTGGCCGTGGTGGACATTCTCGCTTAATCCTTTCTAAATTATCCCCAAATGGTCGTCTCATTGGCGTTGACCGCGATCCTAGAGCCATTGCTGAAGCTCAAAAAATTCAAGACTCACGTTTTCAGATTGAACACAACAGCTTTTCCCATATTCCTGAAATTTGTGAAAAATTAAATTTGGTTGGCAAAATTGATGGTATTTTGCTTGATCTTGGCGTGTCATCCCCACAGCTTGATGAAGCAGAGCGTGGTTTTAGTTTTATGAAAGATGGCCCGCTTGATATGCGTATGGACACGACTCAAGGTTTGTCAGCAGAAGAATGGTTAAAACAAGTATCGGTTGAGGATTTAACTTGGGTTTTGAAAACTTTTGGCGAAGAGCGTTTCGCTAAACGTATTGCGACGGCCATTGTGGATTACAATAAAAGTGCGGCCAAAAATGGCACCGAATTTTTATCGCGTACTAGTCAATTAGCTGAGCTTATTTCACAAGCGATACCTTTCAAAGATAAACATAAACACCCTGCGACTCGCAGTTTCCAAGCTATTCGTATTTTCATCAATGCAGAATTAGATGAATTGGAAAGTGTACTCAATTCTGCTTTAGACATGTTAGCGCGAGAAGGGCGTTTATCAATTATTAGTTTCCATTCATTAGAAGATAGAATGGTAAAGCATTTTATGAAAAAACAAAGTAAAGGTGAGGATATTCCTAAAGGTTTGCCATTGCGAGAAGATCAAATTCAACGTAATCAAAAATTAAAAACTATTGGTAAAGCAATTCAACCAAGTGATGCAGAAATTCAAGCAAATCCTCGTTCAAGAAGTGCGGTATTGCGTGTAGCAGAGAGAATTTAGTGATGTCTGAAAATAATAAACCTCGTTATCCGTTACAGCAGATTTTGGTCGAAGATCTATTTTCTTCAAATAAATTAATTGTGTTGTTATTGGTTGCGATTTTGATTTCATCAATGAGCGTGATTTGGGTAACTCATCAGACTCGTCGATTAATTTCTGAAAATGGTCAATTGGTTTTACAGCGCCAAGCACTGGAAAGTGAATATCGAAATTTGCAAGTACAAGAAGCAACAGAAGGAGACAGTACTCGAGTAGAATCTATTGCTGTTGGCACCTTAAAAATGAAAACATTATCCCCAGAACAAGAAGTTGAAATTAGAGAATAATAGGTAGAAAAGATGGTTAAGTTCAATTCTTCTCGTAAATCAGGTAAAGCAAAAAAAACAATTAGAAAATTGACCGCACCTGAAGCTGTAAAACATAACAAACCGAAAATTGTGTTTGAGAAATGTTTTATGCGTGTTCGTTATTGGGTTTCTGCTTTTTTTATTTTGGCCGGTTTATGTGCTTTAGTCGCTCGTGCGGCTTATGTACAGTCTGTTGATTCAAGTACTTTATCTGGAGAGGCTGATAAACGTTCTTTGCGTAAAGACGAAGTGTTATCTGTGCGTGGTTCAATTTTAGATCGTAATGGTCAGCTTTTATCTGTGAGCGTGCCGATGAATGCAGTGGTTGCAGATCCGAAAACCATGTTAAAAGAAAATGCACTTGCGGATAAAGAACGGATTACTGCTTTAGCCCAAGAATTGGGTATGAGTGAAAATGATTTGGTGAAAAAAATTGAGAAGAATTCCAAATCTGGTTATTTGTATTTGGCCCGTCAAGTAGAATCTAACAAAGCAGATTATATTCGTAAACTTAAGATTAAAGGCATTAATTTAGAAACTGAGCATCGCCGTTTTTATCCTCGCGTAGAAGAAGCTGCGCATGTGGTGGGTTATACCGATATAGATGGAAACGGTATTGAAGGCATTGAGAAAAGCTTTAATTCCATGCTTGTGGGTAAAGATGGGTCACGTACCGTTCGCAAAGATAAACGCGGAAATATTGTTGAACATATTGCGGATGAGAAAAAATATGATGCGCAAGATGTCACCTTGAGTATCGATGAAAAATTACAATCCATGGTATATCGTGAGATTAAAAAGGCGGTATCTGATAATAATGCTGAGTCCGGTACTGCGGTATTAGTTGATGTTCGAACTGGTGAAGTGTTGGCTATGGCTACTGCACCATCTTACAATCCAAACAACCGTGTCGGTGTGAAATCTGAGTTAATGCGTAACCGTGCAATCACCGATACGTTTGAGCCAGGTTCTACTGTAAAACCTTTCGTAGTTTTAACCGCACTTCAACGTGGAGTAGTGCGCCGTGATGAAATCATCAACACGGGATCATTCACAGTGAGTGGCAAAGAAATTGTGGACGTTGCACCTCGCGCACAACAAACTTTAGATGAGATTTTAATTAATTCTAGTAACCGTGGTGTGAGTCGCCTTGCATTGCGTATGCCACCTAGTGCATTGATGGAAACTTATCAAAATGCAGGTTTAAGTAAACCAACAGATTTAGGCTTGATTGGTGAACAAGTTGGGATTTTGAACGCAAACCGTAAACGCTGGGCAGATATTGAACGTGCAACAGTTGCTTATGGTTATGGTATTACTGCGACACCTTTACAAATTGCTAGAGCCTACGCAACCCTTGGTAGTTTTGGGGTGTATCGCCCGCTTTCTATCACTAAAGTTGATCCGCCAGTCATTGGAAAACGCGTTTTCTCTGAAAAAATAACTAAAGATATCGTAGGGATTTTAGAGAAAGTAGCAATCAAAAATAAACGCGCAATGGTGGAAGGCTACCGTGTTGGCGTGAAAACGGGTACGGCACGTAAGATTGAAAATGGACATTATGTAAATAAATATGTGGCATTTACTGCGGGGATTGCACCGATTAGTGACCCTCGTTATGCATTAGTGATTTTGATTAATGATCCAAAAGCCGGTGAATATTATGGTGGTGCAGTTTCTGCGCCTGTATTCTCTAGCATTATGGGCTATGCTTTGCGTGCAAATGCTATTCCACAAGATGCTGAACCTGTTGAAAAAACAGCAACGAAAAGCGCAAAACGTATCGTATATGTTGGTGATCACAAGAATCAAAAAGTGAATTAAGGAAAAATTATGAAAAAACTCACCGCACTTTTTAATTTGCCTGAATTAAAGAATGATATAGAACTCCATAATATGGTGTTGGATAGCCGTAAAGTTAAAGCTGGAGATCTTTTTGTGGCGATAAAAGGTCATCAAGTCGATGGAAATCAATTTATTGATTCGGCTATTCATTCTGGTGCAAGTGCGGTGGTTTCTGAGACAGAATTATCTGGCGAGCATTTAACTGTGGCGTTTATCGGGAATGTGCCAATCGTTAAATATTATCAACTTGCACGTCATCTTTCGTATTTGGCGGATATTTTCTATGATTCGCCTTCTAAAAAATTAACGCTTGTTGGCGTAACAGGGACAAATGGCAAAACTACTATTTCTCAATTATTAGCACAATGGGCGGAATTATTAGGTCATCGTGCTGCTGTCATGGGAACCATTGGTAATGGTCTTTTAGGTCAAGTTGTCGAAGCTAAAAATACAACTGGCTCAGCTGTGGAAATTCAATCATCACTTTTTAGTTTTAAGCAAGCAGGGGCAGATTTTGCCTCTATTGAAGTTTCATCGCATGGTTTGGCACAACATCGCGTAGAGGTGCTGAGTTTTAAAGCAGGGATTTTTACGAATTTAACGCGTGATCATCTAGATTATCACCAGACTATGGAAAATTACGCTTCCGCTAAAAAACGCTTATTCACCGAATTAGATACGCAAATTAAAGTGATTAATGCTGATGATGAGATTGGAAGCCAATGGTTAAGTGAATTACCTGATGCTATTGCGGTAAGTACGAGCACTGACTTCCAATCAAACTCACATCAATGGATGAAGGCAACAAATATCCACTTTCATGCTAAAGGCGCAGATATTACTTTTGAATCTAGCTGGGGTAATGGCGTATTGCATAGTCCATTAATCGGTGCTTTCAATGTAAGCAATTTGTTATTAGTGATGACCACGTTATTATCATTTGGTTACCCATTGGAAAATTTACTCGCTACGGCGAAATCTTTGAAAGGAGTATGTGGAAGAATGGAAATGATTCAATATCCAAATAAACCAACAGTTATTGTAGATTATGCGCATACACCTGATGCATTAGAAAAAGCCTTGATGGCAGCGCGTGAACATTGCCAAGGTGAGCTATGGTGTATTTTTGGCTGTGGTGGAGACCGCGATAGAGGCAAACGCCCATTAATGGCACAAGTCGCAGAGCAGTTTGCTGAAAAGGTTATAGTGACAAAAGATAATCCTCGAACAGAATTACAAAGCCAAATTGAATCAGATATTGTCGCTGGCTTTAAAAATATGGATAAAGTAGGCATTATTCCTGATCGAGAACAGGCGATTCAGTTTGCGATTGAAAGTGCGGTTGAAAATGATGTGATTTTAATTGCTGGCAAAGGCCATGAAAATTATCAAATTATTGGCACTGAAATCGTGCATTTTTCAGACCAAGAAATTGCCCATGATTTTTTAAAATAATAACAATTAAATTATGATTAAACTCTCTACTGAACAATTAGCACAGATTCTTCAAGCTAAATTAATTGGCGATAAAAATGTGCAAGTTGAAGAAATTAATACAGATACCCGAAAAAGCGTATCAAATAGTTTATTTTTTGCGTTGAAAGGTGAAAAGTTTGATGCTCACCAATATCTTGAGCAAGCGGTAGCACAAGGTGCGGTAGCCGTTGTTGTTCAGCAAGAAAATTCTTCCATTTCTGTTCCACAACTTGTGGTTAAAGATACCCGTATTGCTTTGGGTGAACTTGCAAAATGGTTACGTGAGAAAATTAATCCGCGTACTGTCGCGATGACAGGGTCTTCTGGTAAAACCACGGTAAAAGAAATGACGGCGAGTATTTTGCAACATACTGCTGGTGATTCGGAAGCGGTACTTTTTACCAATGGAAATTTTAATAACGATATTGGTGTGCCCTTAACCCTTCTTCGCTTAACAGAAAAACATCGTTTCGCTGTGATTGAACTTGGTGCCAATCATCAAGGTGAAATTGATTACACCACAAAATTAGCTCAACCTGATGCCGCATTGATTAATAATATTGCGCCCGCGCATTTAGAGGGTTTTGGTTCTTTAGAGGGCGTTGCACAAGCTAAAGGTGAGATTTATTGTGGTTTAACATCGAATGGTGTGGCGATTATTAACGCAGAACATAATCATTTAAATGTTTGGCAAAAAGAAATCGGTGAACATGAGATTCAATATTTCAACGGTAAAGATTATTCTGCAAAAAATATTCATCATACTGGTCAAGGCTCCACTTTTACACTTATTTCCCCACAAGGTGAAATTGAGATTAACTTGCCTTATCTGGGGGAACATAATGTAAAAAATGCTTTGGCAGCGACTGCACTTGCAATGCATGTTGGTGCCACTCTTACAGATGTAAAAGCTGGATTAGAACAACGTTCACAAGTGAAAGGACGTTTATTCCCAATTCAAGTAACGTCTAACTTATTGCTGTTAGATGATACTTATAATGCGAATAAAGATTCTCTCTGTGCTGCCATTGATGTCCTAAAAAGTTATGATGCTTTCCGTATTTTGTGTGTTGGTGATATGAAAGAGTTAGGTGAAAACTCTCTCGCTATTCACCGTGAAGTAGGAGAACATGCCAATTCGGCAAATTTAGATTTAATTTGTTCTTATGGCAATGAAAGTGCGGTTATTTCTGAGGCTGTTTCGGGTAAGCATTTTACTGATAAGGTGGAAATGGTTGATTTTCTTGTGCTATTGATTGAAACCCAATTACAACAAAATAATAAAGTCGTGGTGCTAGGAAAAGGCTCGCGCTCAATGAAAATGGAAGATGTGATCTATTCATTAAAGGATAAAATTAAATGTTAGTCTGGCTTGCTGAATATCTTGTTCGTTATGAAACCGCCTTTAATGCGATTTCTTATATTACCGTCCGTGCAATTCTTGCATTATTAACCGCACTTTTTATCTCACTTTGGATTGGCCCTAAAGTGATCAAACGTTTACAGATTTTAAAATTTGGTCAAGAAGTGCGAAATGATGGCCCTGAAAGTCACTTTGCTAAAAAAGGCACCCCTACTATGGGCGGTGTGATGATTCTATTCTCTATTGGCGTAAGTACGTTATTATGGGCAAATCTCGCGAATCCTTATATTTGGGTTTGTTTATTTGTATTATTTGGATATGGTGCAATTGGTTTTGTGGATGATTTCCGTAAAATTACCCGTAAAAATACAGACGGTTTAATTGCGCGTTGGAAATATTTTTGGATGTCTGTTGTGGCATTAGTGGCAATCCTTTGGCTTTATTGGCTTGGCCACGACACTGATGCAACCCGTTTAGTGATTCCATTCTTTAAAGATATTATGCCTCAATTAGGTTTGTTCTATATAGTGTTGTCTTACTTTGTGATTGTTGGCACCGGTAATGCAGTGAATTTAACAGACGGTTTAGATGGATTAGCGATTATGCCAACAGCGCTTGTCGCAGGCGCGTTTGCGTTAATTGCATGGGCGACGGGTAACGTGAATTTTGCAGAATACTTGCACATCCCATACATTAAATATAGCTCTGAAGTGGTTGTATTCTGTACAGCTATTGTTGGTGCAGGGTTAGGATTCTTATGGTTCAATACTTATCCAGCACAAGTCTTTATGGGCGATGTAGGTTCCCTTGCATTAGGCGGAGCGCTAGGTGTAGTGGCGATCCTAGTTCGTCAGGAATTTTTGCTTGTGATAATGGGCGGGGTATTTGTTGTTGAAGCGCTCTCTGTTATTTTGCAAGTGGGCTCTTATAAGTTACGTAAACAACGCATTTTTAGAATGGCACCGATTCACCACCATTTTGAATTGAAGGGATGGCCAGAGCCAAGAGTGATTATTCGGTTTTGGATTATTTCCTTAATGTTAGTGTTGATGGGATTAGTCACCTTGAAGTTGCGTTAATAAATATAGCTTGGCTCGCTCTTTCAGTTTTTGAAAGGGCGACATTTTTTACGTTAGTAAAGGAAATTTATATTTCCATCCATAATATAATTTTAAAATTTATAGCAATTAAGAAGAAAGAAAATGAACGCCTATCAAAACAAAAATATTACTATCATCGGGCTTGGCAAAACAGGTCTTTCTTGCGTGGATTATCTCTTATCCCAACAGGCTAATATTCGTGTGATTGATACCCGAAAAAATCCTACTGGTGTTGATAAACTTCCTCAAAATATCCCTCTTCATACTGGTAGTTTAAATCAGGAATGGTTACTTGAAAGCGATATGATTGTTATTAGTCCTGGGCTTGCAGTAAAAACACCTGAAATTCAAACCGCACTTAAAGCCGGCGTAGAAGTAATCGGTGATATTGAATTATTCTGCCGAGCGGCGACGAAGCCAATTGTCGGGATTACTGGTTCAAATGGAAAAAGTACCGTGACTACTTTAGTTTATGAAATGGCGAAAGCTGCTGGCGTAAAAGTTGGAATGGGCGGCAATATTGGGATTCCCGCTTTGTCATTGTTGAATGAAGATTGTGAACTTTATGTATTAGAGCTGTCTAGTTTTCAGCTTGAGACAACTTATAGCTTAAAAGCCGCAGCTGCAACGGTCTTGAACGTGACTGAAGATCATATGGATCGCTATGTGGATTTAGAAGATTATCGTCAAGCAAAATTGCGAATTTATCATAATGCTGAGGTCGGCGTTTTAAATAATGAGGATAAGCTGACTTTTAGTGAAGGTGAAAATCAAGCGAAACAAAACGTTTCTTTTGCGGAAAAGTCAGCAGATTATTGGCTAAAAACGGAAAACGGCAAGCAATACTTAATGGCAAAAGATGAAGTAATTTTGCCTTGTGAAGAAGCAACATTAGTCGGTCGCCATAATTATATGAATATTTTGGCGGCAACGGCATTGGCACAAGCTGTCGGTATTAATTTAGATTCAATTCGTACCGCACTTCGTCATTTCAAAGGGTTAGATCATCGTTTTCAATTAGCACATCAAGCTAATGGCATTCGTTGGATTAATGACTCTAAAGCAACAAATGTAGGGAGTACAGTTGCCGCATTAGCGGGCCTTTATGTTGAAGGCAAATTACATTTGTTGTTAGGCGGTGATGGAAAAGGGGCTGATTTTTCAGAATTAGCTGACTTAATTAATCAACCACATATTATTTGTTATTGTTTTGGTCGAGATGGTGCGCAACTCGCTAAGCTTTCATCGCAAAGTTATTTGTTCGATACAATGGAACAAGCGATAGAATTTTTACGCCCAACATTGCAAAGCGGAGATATGGTATTATTGTCGCCAGCTTGTGCAAGTCTCGATCAGTTTGCCTCTTTTGAAAAGCGCGGTGAAGAATTTACCCGTTTAGCGCAATATTCAGCCTAATTTAGTCATTAATAAAAATAAGATGGAATTTTTACAAAACATCAAAAAAAATTACGATGAATGGACACGTATCACACCGCAAGGTTTGTTGTATGATCGTGCGCTATTTTGGTTATTTGTTATTTTGCTTTTAATTGGTTTAGTTTCGGTAACATCTGCATCTATTCCTTATAGCTCTCGTTTATTTAATGATCCTTTTTACTTTGCAAAACGAGATGCTTTTTATGTATTTCTTTCTTTAGCGATTTGTTATGCCATGTTGTATATTCCAACTGAAAAGTTGGAAAAATGGAATGTAAATATTTTCTGGGCAGCCGTGGCTTTATTGATAGCCGTATTATTTATCGGTACATCAGTAAATGGTGCTAAACGTTGGATTTCATTGGGAATTTTGAATTTTCAACCAGCTGAATTTGCGAAGCTGGCACTGACTTGTTTCTTGGCAAGCTATTTTACTCGTCGTTATGATGAGGTTCGAGGTAGAAAATTTAGTGCGATAAAACCCTTTATTGTGATGGGCGTGATGGGGATGTTCCTCTTAGTTCAGCCTGATATGGGAAGTACAGTTGTGCTTTTTGTTATTACTTTCGGTATGCTATTTATCGTTGGCGCTCACTTTTTCCAATTTATTTTGCTTGGTGCAACAGGTGTAATTCTTGGCGCTTGGTTAATCATCTCTGCTTCTTATCGTTTAAAACGTTTTACCGGTTTTTTAGATCCATTTAAAGACCCTTATGGCACAGGCTTCCAATTAACGAACTCTCTTATGGCATTTGGTCGTGGAGAAATAACGGGTGAGGGGTTAGGTAATTCAATTCAAAAACTAGATTATTTACCTGAAGCGCATACTGACTTTATCATGGCGATTATTGGTGAAGAGTTTGGCTTTATAGGCATTTTAATTGTCGTTATTTTGCTCGGTTTACTTGTTTTTCGCGCCCTGAAGATTGGTAAAGAATCTTTAATGTTAGAACAACGTTTTAGAGGATTTTTAGCGTTAGGCATTGGCTTTTGGATTTTCTTCCAAGGCTTTGTTAATTTAGGTATGGCTCTAGGAATGTTACCGACTAAAGGTTTAACCTTTCCACTCGTGAGTTATGGTGGTTCGAGTATTATTATTATGTCAGCGACTATTGGCATTTTATTACGTATTGATCACGAAAACCGTTTACTTCGCGCAGGTCAAGCACGCCTACGCGATGATTAGAGATAAAGAAGATGAAAAATAAAAAATTATTAGTGATGGCTGGTGGAACTGGCGGTCATATTTTTCCCGCGATAGCGGTGGCCCAATTTTTACAAAAACAAGGATGGGATATTTGCTGGTTAGGTACCAAAGATCGAATGGAGGCTCACCTTGTACCAAAACATGGAATCCCAATTAGATTTATCCAAATTTCGGGTTTGCGTGGTAAAGGTATAAAAGCTTTATTAAGCGCGCCTTTTGCGATTTTCCGTGCCGTGTTACAGGCAAAAAAAATTATTCAAGAAGAAAAGCCTGACGCTGTACTTGGAATGGGGGGGTATGTTTCAGGTCCAGGTGGTATTGCTGCAAAACTTTGTGGTGTACCGATAATTTTGCATGAACAAAATGCGATAGCTGGTTTAACGAATAAATGGTTAGCTAAAATCGCTACTCGCATATTGCAAGCATTTCCAACTGCTTTCCCTAATGCGGAAGTTGTTGGTAATCCAGTTCGAGAAGATTTATTTAAGATGCCATATCCAACGCTTCGTTTTGCTGAACGTGAGGAAAAATTACGTGTTTTAGTGGTCGGTGGTAGCCAAGGCGCGAGAGTGCTTAATCATACTTTACCTAAAGTAGTAGCACAGCTTGCAGATAAATTAGATGTTCGTCATCAAGTAGGTAAAGGTGCGGTAGAAGAAGTTACCCAACTTTATAGTGAGAATTCAGAACAAGTTAAAATAACAGAATTTATTGATGATATGGCTGCGGCTTATGCTTGGGCTGATGTGATAATTTGTCGCTCTGGCGCATTAACTGTATGTGAAATTGCGGCAGTTGGCGCTGCAGCTATTTTTGTACCTTTCCAACATAAAGATCGTCAACAATATTTGAATGCGAAATATTTATCGGATGTTGGAGCGGCGAAAATTATAGAACAGACAGATTTAACGCCTGAAATTCTGGTGAATTATTTAAAAAACTTTACTCGTGAAAATTTATTACAAATGGCTGAGAAAGCAAAAGCAATGTCGACACCTCTCTCTGCACAGCGAGTTGCTGAGGTTATTATAGAAAATTCAAACTAATTGATATTCCAAAGAATAAGAAAAATATTGCGATTTTTAACCGCACTTTTAGAATAGGCACCAATATTTTGCCAATGTGTCAAAAAGGAAAAATAAATGAAACATTCCCACGAAGAAATTAGAAAAATTATCCCTGAAATGCGTCGAGTGCAACAAATTCATTTTATTGGAATTGGTGGCGCGGGAATGAGTGGTATTGCTGAGATTTTATTGAATGAAGGCTATCAAATCTCTGGCTCAGATATTGCTGACGGCTTAGTAACGCAACGTTTAACTCAAGCGGGAGCAAAAATCTATATTGGCCATGCAGAAGAACATATTGAAGGTGCCAGTGTTGTTGTCGTATCTAGCGCAATAAAAGATGATAACCCTGAATTAGTTGCAGCGAAACAAAAACGCATTCCAGTGATTCAACGAGCACAAATGTTGGCTGAAATCATGCGTTTTCGTCATGGTATTGCTGTTGCAGGGACACATGGGAAGACGACGACAACTGCTATGATTTCCATGATTTACACCCAAGCAAAACTCGATCCAACATTTGTTAATGGTGGTTTGGTGAAATCTGCAGGTAAAAATGCACATTTAGGTGCTAGTCGTTATTTAATTGCAGAAGCGGATGAAAGTGACGCCTCGTTTTTACATTTGCAGCCAATGGTGTCTGTTGTAACCAATATGGAACCAGATCATATGGATACTTACGAAGGTGATTTCGAAAAAATGAAAGCCACCTATGTGAAGTTCCTGCACAATTTACCCTTCTATGGTTTAGCAGTGATGTGTGCAGATGATCCTGTATTAATGGAACTTGTGCCAAAAGTTGGTCGCCAAGTGATTACATATGGTTTTAGTGAACATGCAGATTATCGCATTGAAGATTATGAACAAACAGGTTTTCAAGGTCATTACACAGTGATTTGCCCAGATAATGAGCGTATTAATGTGCTGTTAAATGTGCCAGGAAAACATAATGCGTTAAATGCAACGGCTGCACTTGCTGTAGCCAAAGAAGAAGGTATTAGCAATGAGGCTATTTTAGAAGCACTTGCTGATTTCCAAGGTGCAGGTCGTCGTTTTGATCAGTTAGGTGAGTTTATTCGTCCAAATGGTAAAGTGCGTTTAGTTGATGATTATGGTCATCACCCAACAGAAGTGGGCGTAACGATTAAAGCCGCACGGGAAGGATGGGGAGATAAACGTATTGTTATGATTTTCCAACCGCATCGTTATTCTCGTACCCGTGATTTATTTGATGATTTTGTACAAGTGCTTTCACAAGTGGATGCATTAATTATGCTTGATGTGTACGCAGCAGGAGAAGCGCCGATTGTTGGAGCTGATAGTAAATCTCTTTGTCGTTCCATTAGAAATTTAGGAAAAATTGATCCAATCTTGGTTTCTGACACCTCACAATTAGGCGACGTTCTTGATCAAATTATTCAAGATGGCGATTTGATTTTGGCGCAAGGTGCGGGTAGCGTAAGTAAAATCTCTCGTGGCTTAGCTCAATCTTGGAAAAATTAAGACGTTTATAAGTAGATTTTAGAAATTTGAGATAGCCTTATCTATTAATTAAGGACATCAGAATAAGATATATAAGTAGGATAAAATGAATTTAAAACAAGAAAAAATTGCAGTGTTATTAGGCGGAACATCCGCTGAGCGTGAAGTTTCTCTCAATTCAGGTAAAGCGGTATTAGAGGCTTTATTAAATCAAGGTTATGATGCTCATCCTATTGATCCTAAAGAATATAATGTTGCTAATCTTAAAAAGGATGGCTTTAATCGAGTGTTTAATATTTTGCATGGCCGAGGTGGTGAAGATGGCACAATGCAAGGTTTATTAGAGCAAATTGGTTTACCTTACACTGGTTGTGGGGTGATGGCTTCCGCATTAACTATGGATAAAATGCGTACAAAAATGTTGTGGAAAGCATTTGGATTACCTGTAGCAGATATGGAAGTAGTAACCCGAGAAACCTTTTCTGAATTAGATGCTCAGGCTGTAGTGGAAAAACTAGGTTTACCATTAATGGTGAAACCTTCTTTAGAAGGCTCTAGTGTTGGATTAACTAAAGTTAAAGCAGCGGATGAGCTAAAAAGTGCGGTGGAATATGCACTTAAATTTGATAATACGATTCTGATTGAAGAATGGTTATCTGGCGATGAATTAACTGTGCCTGTATTGGATAGTCAAGTGCTTCCGGCTATTCGTATTGTTCCTGAAGGTGAGTTCTACGATTATAATGCGAAATATATTTCTGATAATACTCAATATTTCTGCCCTGCAGGCTTAATGTCTGAGCGCGAGCAAGAGTTAGCTATATTAGTGAAACGCGCTTATGATGCAGTGGGATGTCGTGGTTGGAGCCGTATTGATGTTATGTGCGATGAGAAAGGTGATTTTCGTTTAGTTGAAGTAAATACGAATCCAGGAATGACGAGCCACAGTTTATTCCCAAAATCTGCCGCAAGCGTGGGTATTTCTTTTGAACAGCTTGTTGTGAAAATTTTGGAGCTAAGTGTGTAATGAACATTCTGAAAAGGAAAACTCCACAGAATATTCGTTTTGGTGAACAAAAGCCTAAATATTATTTTCATATTCGGGCTTTCTTGGCTTTGCTTGGTATACTTTTTGCTCTTGGTATTTATTTTAATTGGCAAACTCTGCTAGAGAAAATGGATGATAAGCCTATTAGCGGTTTTGCATTGGCTGGACAAAAGATTTTTACCACGGATGCCGATATTAAGGAAAGCTTATTAAAAATGGGTTCTCTTAAAGGCTTTTGGGGGCAAGATGTCGAGCCAATTCAAGCTCAAATAGAAGCTTTACCTTGGGTTAAAAGCTCAATTGTGCGAAAAATATGGCCAAATCGTTTAAGTATTTGGATTACTGAATATCAACCAGTGGCATTTTGGAATCAGAATCAATTTGTTACTCAGGATGGCGTTGTATTCCAACTTCCAATTGAACGCTTAAAAGAAAATACTTTGCCTTATTTAGGTGGGCCTGATTATCAAAGTTTAAAAGTATTGGAAGCATGGAATCAGATTTATGCAGATTTTAAATCAAAAAATTTAATTGCAAAAGGCATGAATATTGATGAACGCGGTGCATGGCAAGTAACACTTGATAATGACATTGTGTTAAAGTTAGGTCGTGGAGAATGGAAATCTAAGCTTGAACGATTTGTCACGATTTATCCGCAAGTTGATGTTCCAGAAAATAAAAAAATAGATTATGTAGATTTACGATATGCGGCAGGCGCTGCTGTGGGTATGGCTGATAAATAAAAACTAGGTGCGAAAATGGTTAAAGGTGTGGAAGCTAAAACAATTGTAGGATTAGAAGTCGGTACGTCAAAAATTGTTGCCGTAGTGGGCGAGGTATTTCCTGATGGCGTAGTGAATGTGTTAGGTGTTGGTAGTTGCCCATCTAAAGGGATTGATCGTGGCAGTATCACCGATCTTGAAGCTGTCGTAAATTCTATTCAAAGAGCCATTGAAGCAGCTGAATCTATGGCTGATTGTCAGATTATGAGTGTAACTTTGGCAATTACTGGTGAACATATTCAAAGTTTAAATGAAAGTGGTTTTGTGCCAATTTCAGATAGCGAAGTAACACAAGATGAAATTGATTCTGCACTGCATACAGCGAGCTCCATCAAGTTGCCTGAAGGTTTATCCTTATTGCATGTGATTCCTCAAGAATATGCGGTGGATCGTCAGTTGAATATTAAAAATCCATTGGGTTTGCAAGGTGTTCGTTTAAAAGCACAAGTACATTTAATTGCCTGTCATCAAGATTGGCAAAACAACCTGAAAAAAGCGGTTGAGCGATGTGGTTTACAAGTGGATAAAGTCGTTTTTTCTGGTTTTGCAGCAACACATTCAGTATTAACCGAAGATGAAAAAGATCTTGGTGTTTGCTTGATTGATTTCGGTGCAGGCACAATGAATGTGATGGTTTATACAAACGGTGCATTACGTTTCAGTAAGGTTATTCCTTATGCAGGAAATATTGTGACTAACGATATTGCTCACGCTTGTACTATTTCGCGTGCAGAAGCTGAACGAATTAAAGTTAATTATGCAAGTGCATTTTATCCAGCTCGTTTGCACGGAGATAAAAAAATTGAAGTTGCAAGTATTGGTGGACGAGCACCCCGTTCATTAACAAAAAGTGATTTATCCTTAATTACATCAGCTCGCTACACGGAACTTCTAGGTGTTGTGAAAGACGAATTAGATAAATTAAAGGCTGAGTTGGAAACAAAACACGTGAAGTTTGAGCTTATTGCTGGCGTAGTCATTACTGGTGGTGGTGCGCAAATAGAAGATTTGAAAGAATGTGCATCTGATGTATTTAATTGCCAGGTACGTATTGGTAGCCCGCTGAATATTACTGGATTGACAGATTACGTGAATCGCCCTCAATATTCAACGGTGGTGGGGTTGTTACAGTATAACCATAGTAACAGTGATGATGATTTGATTTCAGGAAATGATGAATCTGATGACGGAGTACTAAAACAAATTTTGAATGGAATTAAAAAAATTATGGATAAAGTGCGGTCAGAATTTTGATTATTCTGATTTTTCATCTACAATAGAGAGAATTTAGGTTTTATATTGAGCCAGCTTATCTGGCCTTAACGGAGAACATCGATGTTATACCCAGAGTACCCTGAGTACGATAATTTTAATGAGTCCGGCGCACTGATCAAAGTCGTAGGTGTCGGCGGCGGTGGCGGTAATGCTGTAAACCATATGGTTATGAGTATGGTCAAGCAAGAAATGGGTGGAACTTATTTGGGTGAAAGCTCATTAACTTCAGAAGAGCATGGCCGTATTATTTTTTACGCTGTAAATACAGACGCTCAAGCATTACGCAAAAGTCAAGTTCAACAAACTGTACAAATTGGTGGAGAAACAACCAAAGGTTTAGGCGCTGGGGCAAATCCAAATATTGGTCGTAAGGCTGCGGAAGATGATCAGGAAGAAATTCGCAAAATGCTTGAAGGTGCGGATATGGTCTTTATTGCAGCTGGTATGGGCGGCGGTACTGGTACTGGTGCAGCGCCTGTTGTCGCAAAAATTGCTAAAGAATTAGGCATGTTAACCGTTGCTGTTGTAACCAAACCATTTGCTTTTGAAGGCAAAAAGCGTATGCAATTTGCAGAGCTCGGTATTAAAGATTTATCCCAATATGTTGATTCAATGATTATTATTCCGAATCAACAAATCCAAAAAGTTCTCTCTAAAAATGCTAAATTAATTGATGCTTTTGCTGCTGCAAACGACGTGTTGCGTAATTCCGTGATGGGAATTTCAGATATGATTACCTCTCCTGGTTTAATTAATGTGGACTTCGCTGATGTAAGAACGGTAATGTCCGTTCAAGGACAAGCTATGATTGGTTTTGGTTCAGCTGTGGGAGAACCTGGTGCGGGTAGAGCAGAAGAGGCGGCTCGTCTTGCGGTACGTAACGATCTTCTAGAAAAAATAGATCTTTCTAACGCTCAAGGTATTTTAGTTAATATTACTGCTGGAATGGATTTAGTTTTTGATGAGTTTAACATTATAGGTGAGACAATAGGTAGTTTTGCTTCTGAAGAAGCGACAGTTGTTGTTGGTACGAGTCTAGTGCCTGAGATGAGTGATGAAATTCGAGTGACTATTGTGGCAACAGGATTAGGGGAAATCGCCCCAACTGAGTCTGTTCAAGTGTTGTGTCTTTCTCGTCCAGTTGAGTCAGAAGGTACAGGTCGCGTAAATATTGTGCCTGATATACATACTCGTGAGCCAGTAGAAACTCAAAAAACTCCTGCGGAAGAATATCATCGTCCGTTGGATAAACCGATCACAGATCGTTTAGAAGCATTTAAGAAAAATAGTTTCTTTAATCCTGCACAACGTGAAGAGAATTAATTTAATTGGTTTTGAGAAATACCTGGAATATTAAGGTAGTAGAATGATTAAACAAAGAACATTAAAACAAAGTATTAAAGTAACAGGTGTTGGTTTACATAGCGGTAAGAAAGTGACTTTAACATTACGTCCGGCTATGCCAAATACTGGTGTTGTTTACTATCGTACAGATTTAAATCCTGCAGTGGCATTCCCTGCTGATCCTAATTCAGTACGTGATACAATGCTTTGTACCGCATTAATTAATGAGCAAGGTGTGCGCATTTCTACCGTTGAACATTTGAATGCAGCACTATCAGGTCTTGGAATTGATAATATTATTATTGAGGTTGATGCACCTGAAATTCCTATTATGGATGGTAGCGCGAGTCCATTTATCTATTTGTTGTTAGATGCTGGAATTGAAGAACAAAATGCGCCTAAGAAATTTATTTGTATTAAAGAACATGTTCGAGTTGAAGATGGTGATAAATGGGCTGAATTTAAACCTTACAATGGTTTTCGTTTAGATTTCACTATTGATTTTGATCATCCTGCTATTGGCAAAAATGTTCGTAATTATGTCATGGATTTCTCTGCTCAAGCATTTGTTCATCAAATTAGTCGAGCAAGAACATTTGGTTTTATGAAAGATATAGAATATCTTCAATCTCAAGGTTTAGCATTAGGGGGTAGCCTTGATAATGCTATTGTTCTTGATGATTATAGAATTTTAAATGAAGATGGCTTACGCTTTAAAGATGAACTTGTTCGTCATAAAATGTTAGACGCAATTGGCGATCTTTATATGGCTGGTTATAACATTATTGGTGATTTCAAGGCTTATAAATCTGGTCATGGTTTAAATAACAAGTTACTACGTGCTGTATTAGCAAATCAAGAAGCATGGGAGTTTGTAACTTTTGAAGATAAAGAACAAGTACCGCAAGGATATGTTGCGCCTGTTCAAGTATTTATCTAATCATTTTATTTTTAAAAAAGCTATATTTCTGCTAGGAAGTATAGCTTTTTTATTTTCATCGCACTTTAAATGACTAATGCTTAAAAGTGCGGTTGGTTTTTCTTATTTTTTATAAGGGGATGCTATGAAGCTAGAATTATCTGAAATTCGCCAACAAATTACGCAAATAGATCGTAGTTTATTAAAATTGCTTTCTGAGCGTCATCGTTTAGCTTTCGATGTAGTGAGAAGTAAAGAGATCTCGCAAAAAGCTTTACGTGATGTAGAGCGAGAGCAGCAACTTTTACAAGAATTAGTTCAATTTTCAGAAAATGAGAATTATCAACTTGAACCACAATATATCACTTCAATTTTCCAAAAAATCATTGAAGATTCAGTATTGACACAGCAAGTCTATTTGCAGAATAAACTTAATGAACAACGTAATCAAAATTTACATATTGCTTTTTTAGGTAAGAGAGGTTCTTATTCAAATTTAGCTGCACGTAATTATGCTGCTCGTTATCAAAAACAATTTGTAGAACTAGGATGTCAGTCTTTTGAGCAAGTATTTGAAAAAGTGCAAAATGGTGAAGCAGATTTTGGTGTATTGCCTTTAGAAAATACAACATCAGGTGCTATTAATGAAGTCTATGACTTGCTCCAGCATACTGACTTATCATTGGTAGGCGAGCTGGCTTACCCAATTCAGCATTGTGTTTTGGTAAATGGCACGACTGAATTAAGTGAAATCGATACTTTATATAGTCATCCTCAAGTGATTCAACAATGTAGTCAATTTATACATAGTCTTGATCGAGTACATATTGAATATTGTGAAAGTAGTTCCCATGCAATGCAACTTATTGCAAGTTTAAATAAGCCGAATATTGCGGCATTAGGGAATGAAGATGGTGGTAAATTATATGGACTTAGTGTATTAAAAACTAATATTGCTAATCAAGAGAACAATATTACGCGTTTTATTGTCGTTGCTAAAGAACAGCGTGAGGTTTCACCACAGATACCAGCAAAAACATTATTGCTAATGACAACTTCACAGCAAATTGGCTCATTAGTTGATGCACTTTTAGTTTTCAAAAAACATCAAATTAATATGACAAAATTAGAATCTCGTCCAATTTATGGGAAACCTTGGGAAGAAATGTTTTATCTCGAAATAGAAGCGAATATCCATCATCCTGATATTCAGCAAGCTTTGGAAGAGTTAAAGAATTGTAGTAATTATCTAAAGATTTTAGGTTGTTATCCTAGCGAGATTGTAAAACCAGTTAATTTATAAGAAAGTGCGGTCAATAAAATTATTTTTGACCGCACTTTTTTATGCTTTTTTATTTCGTTCTAAAGATTTGTGCTGAATTTGGACGATTTTTCCTTTAGCTTGAAAATATTCACCTAACTGCTGGGCAATATAAACGGAACGGTGTTTTCCTCCTGTACACCCAATAGCAATAGTTAAATAGCTACGATTGTTTTTTTCTAACATAGGCAACCAAGTATCAATATAGTTACGAGTGAGGTAGATAAATTCATTCACCTGCGTGTGACTATTCAGAAATTCTGCTACTGGCGCATTTAATCCTGTCATTGAGCGTAATGTTGGATCCCAATGTGGGTTAGGTAAGAAACGTACATCGAAAACATAATCCGCATCTAAAGGAATTCCATATTTAAAGCCAAAAGATTCAACAACGATTTTTAGTTCTTTATCACTATTTCCTCGTAAAAATTCGCGTAGGCGTTCAGCAAGGGTATGAGTAGAAAGATGGGTGGTATCAATAATAAAGTTTGCGTGTTGAATTAATGGCTCAAGGTAGCGATATTCTTCATCTATTGCAGCTTCAAGAGATAAATCTTTCAAGGAAAGTGGGTGCAGACGGCGTGAGTCGCTATAACGACGAATCAATGTGCCACGATCTGCTTCAAGGAAAATAATCTTTAATTGATGATATTTTTGTAAGGTATTTAGAGTTTGTTCAAGGGTATTGGTTGAATTAGGAATATTACGAATATCAAGGCTGATTGCGACCGAAGATTGGGATTGAGATAGAATATCAGTCAATTGAGGAAGTAAATCCAGGGGAATATTATCAACACAATAATATCCGGCGTCTTCTAATGCTCGTAAGGCTACGGATTTTCCTGCGCCAGAACGTCCACTAATAATGATAATTTCCATAATTCCCCCTTTAAATTATTCTTGCGTTTCTTCCAGCGAACTTTCAGCTCTATCTGAAATCTCAAAAACTTGCCAAATTTCATCCGCACTTTTGGCTGAACGTAATTGTTTTAACATATTTTTATCGGTAAGTTTTTCGATTAATGATGCCAATATAGGGATGTATGTTTCGCACTGATTATCTGGAATAAGTATAGCAAAGATTAAATCTACAGGTTTACCATCAAGCGAATCATAATTAATTGGGTTATCCAATTGCATAAACATAGCAATTGCTTTGTCACATACCTCAAGAGGTATTTTCGCCTTAGGCATTGCTATGCCATTTCCTAGCCCTGAGTTACCCAGTTTTTCACGCTCAAAAAGGGATTCAAAGCACGCTTGCTCACCTTTATCACAGTGAAGTTTTTCTTCTACAAAATGTGCGATAGATTCAAATAATCGTTTTTTGCTAGAAAAACTAACGCCCTGACGAATATTCTCAGGGCTTAATAGTTCAGTTATTTTCATTTTTATAATTTGAATTGTTCGCCAAGATAAACGCGTTTAACGTGTTCATCGTTCATAACTTGTTCTGGTGTGCCTGTTGCGATAATTTTACCTTCGCCAACAATATAAGCGCGTTCACATACATCAAGTGTTTCACGTACATTATGATCGGTAATCAAAACTCCTAACCCTCGGTTACGTAAGTCGGTGATAATTTTCTTAATATCGCTCACAGAAATTGGATCTACACCAGCAAATGGCTCATCTAATAGAATAAACTTGGGATTGGCAGCTAATGCTCGTGCAATTTCAACTCGACGACGTTCACCGCCAGATAATGACTGACCTAAACTATCTCGAATATGGCCAATATTAAATTCCTCAATCAACTCATCAGCCTTTTCTCGACGTTGTTGAGTGGTTAAATCTTTGCGTATTTCTAATACAGCCATTAGATTTTCATATACAGTCAAACGGCGAAAAATAGAGGCTTCTTGTGGTAAATAACCAATTCCACGTTGCGCACGATTATGCATTGGGAGTAAACTAATGTTTTCTCCGTCAATAATAATTTTGCCTTGATCTTGGCGAACTAACCCGACAACCATGTAGAAGGTTGTTGTTTTCCCAGCACCGTTTGGTCCAAGCAAACCGACAATTTCATTAGAGTTTACAGTTAAACTTACATCTGAAACAACTTTACGGCTTTTATAGCTTTTAGCTAAATTTTCAGCAGTCAGAATTGACATAAATTATTTCCCTTTAGCTTGTTGTAATTGCGATGGAATAAGGACTGTTGTTACACGTGATTTTCCATTGCCATTAGCTTTAAGTTGCTGTTTTTTCACATCGTAGGTAATTAGTTGTCCATTAATCTTACTATCAAATTGCTTTAATTCAGCATTGTCAGTTAATGTCAAAAATTCAGTACCAAGATCATAGTGAACTTTATTTGCTTTACCATCCACTGGCTTACCATTATCTAGCTTTTGATGGAATGTTACTGGAGTACCAAATGCTTCTACGGTTTCTTTTTTACCTGAATTTTCAGGTGGGCGCGTAATGACAACTTTATTTGCCTTGATTAAAATTGAACCCTGAGTAATTGAAACGTTATCAGTAAAAGTGACAACACTTTTTTCCATATCTAATGATTGATTATCAGAAACAATGTTAATTGGTTGATTCGTGTCATCTTTCAACGCTAAAGCAGAGAAAGAGGTCATGATTAATACAGCGAGTAAAATAATTTTATTGTTTGTTAATTTCATAATATGTTTTTACCTGTTCTTTTAATGTTGCAATTTGTTGGCGTAGATTGCCAACCATTTTTAAGCCTGTTGAGTTAAAATTTTGTCCATTTATTTTCACCATTGTATCTGATGAAATATCTTGAGTTTTTAAGTTAACCACGGCAACTTGAGTTTCGACTCTCTGTAAACGAGAAGTCGGTTCTAAACTTTCTGCAACGACATCACCTTCTAAATAAAGCATTTCATTTTTCGTCAATTTGGCTTTTTTGGCGCTAAGTTTCCAACTTTGTGATTCTAATAATTTTGCTGAATTATTTGATTTTTCAGCATTATTAGATGTAGAGACATCAAATAAGTACACCAAAGGCATTTCAAACTCAGTATGGCCATCAACTGTATAGTGTTTCACTTTGTCTGCAGTTGAGAGATATTGTTTCTTACCTTCAGGGGAAAACACCGTAGTTTCCATTTTATTTCCAATATAATCTGGACTATCTGGTTTTTTTACTAAGTTTGATAAATCAGGTTTATCGCTATTTAAAGAATAAAACCATCCCAGTGAACCGAGAGCGATAAGACCTAAAATTACATTCCAACGAATATTCATATTTTTAAATTTGTTACTCGAAAAGTGCGGATAAAAATTTAATATTTTTTAATCTTCTAACATCAATGCTTTGAGCATTTGATAAATTTCTCGATATGCTTTCGATGGTTTATTTTGCTCACGTTCTTTTTGTGCTGAACGAACAAGATTACGTAGTTGTTGACGATCTACATCTGGATAATCATTTAATAAATCGGTTAGAGCCATATCACCTTTTTCTACTAATTCATCCCGCACTTTTTCGATTTTATGCAGCATAGCCTGCTGTTGGTTATGTTTATTTTCGATTTTATCTAATGCTTCACGAATAGGCTCAACATTAATGCCTCGAAATAATTTACCGATATACTGTAATTGACGGCGACGAGCTTCTTTTTGTAAACGCTGTGTAAGTTCAATGGCATCAAGTAAGGATTCATCAAGTGGGATTTTCGCAAGATTGGCTTTGGTTAAATTTACAATTTTTTCACCAAGTTGTTTTAAATCTTCAGCATCGCGTTTGATTTCGCTTTTACTTACCCAAATAATTTCTTCTTGCTCTTCATCTTCCCAATTGAAAGCTTCTTTTTTCTTACGTTTTGCCATAATTTCTCTCAACTAAAATTTGGCGCGTATTTTAGCACAAAGTTTCAAAATAATATAAAATGCGACAAATTTTTAATGGGAAAAAATAATGAAAATAGCCGAAAATCAAACCGCACTTTTGAAAGCTCAAGAACAAGAATTACGTCAAGCAGTCAGCTTTGCTGTTGAATTAGCAACAAAATCAGGGGCGACTGCAGAAGTCGCCGTCACTAAAGTGAGTGGATTGTCAGTATCCACACGCTTGCAAGAAATTGAAAATGTTGAATTTACTAATGATGGTGCATTGGGGATTTCCGTTTATATGGGACAACAAAAAGGCAATGCATCAACATCAGATTTAAGTGAAGGCGCAATTCGAAACGCAGTGGAAGCCGCACTTGCTATTGCAAAGTACACTTCACCCGATGATTGCACAGGCCTTGCGGATAAGGATTTAATGGCTTTTGATGCGCCTGATTTAGAACTTTATCATGCTGCTGATATGGATGTTGATAAAGCAACAGAACTTGCACTTCAGGCTGAAAAGGCGGCTTTAGAGGCGGATGAGCGTATTATAAATAGTAATGGTGCAAGTTTTAATTCACATACAGGCGTGAAAGTGTATGGAAATAGTCATGGCATGTTGCAAAGTTATTTATCAAGCCGTTATTCCTTATCTTGTTCGGTTATTGGTGGTGTAGAAGATGCCTTAGAAAATGATTACGAATACACGATCTCTCGTGAATTCGATAAACTCCAATCTCCAATTTGGGTTGGCGAAAATTGTGCAAAGAAAGTTATTTCTCGTTTAAACCCTCAAAAATTGAGTACACGAGAAGTGCCAGTTATTTTCTTAAATGATGTTGCAACTGGTCTTATTTCTCATTTCGCCGCAGCAATAAGTGGTGGCAGTTTATATAGAAAATCGAGTTTCTTGCTCGATCATTTGGGTAAGCAGGTCTTACCTGATTGGTTCAATATCAGTGAGAAACCACATTTATTACGCCGTTTGGCTTCAACGCCTTTTGATAGTGAAGGTGTTCGTACGCAAGATCGTGAAATTGTTGAAGACGGGATATTACAAACTTATTTAGTGACAAGTTATAGTGGTAAAAAACTTAGTATGCCAAGTACTGGTCATGCTGGTGGAATTCACAACTGGCTTGTTAAGCCAAATTTGGCCGGTGGATTGACCGCACTTTTACGTCAAATGGGAACTGGATTGTTAGTAACGGATGTCATGGGACAAGGTGTCAATATTGTTACAGGCGATTATTCACGTGGTGCATCAGGTTTTTGGGTGGAAAATGGTGAAATTCAATATCCAGTTGCCGAAATTACTATTGCGGGCCAACTGCAAGATATGTTGAAGAATATGATTACTGTAGCGGATGATATAGAGCATCGTTCTAACATCCAAACGGGTTCTATTCTGTTAGATAAGATGAAAATTTCAGGAAATTAAAAAATATTTTTAAAATTGAGAATTATTCTTATTGACAATAACTAAATGTCTGCTACTATACGCACATCTGTTAAGCGATTGCAGGTTGCTCCAACAGGTAGAGTAGAAAGTAAATTCGTTAGGGTTCAAAAAGGCTGAAGGTTTAAACTTCAGCCTTTTTTTTGTAAAATAGCAAACGATTTTATCCCCTGTCATTTCATAAGGAAACACAATGAAAAAACACCACGTTGACGTTTTAATCTCAGAGAACGATGTTCATGCTCGTATTGCTGAATTAGGTGCTCAAATTACAAAATTTTATCAAGAAAAACAGATCGATAGCCTTGTTGTTGTAGGGCTTTTACGTGGTTCCTTTATGTTTATGGCGGATATCGTTCGTCAGATAAATTTACCTGTGGAAATTGAATTTATGACCACTTCAAGTTATGGCACAGGCATAACTACGAATCACGACGTTCGAATTACCAAAGATTTGGACGGCGATATAAAAGGTAAACACGTTTTAATTGTGGAAGATATTATTGATACGGGTTATACCTTGGAAAAAGTGCGTGATATTTTGAATTTGCGTGAGCCTGCTAGCCTTGCAATTTGTACTTTGCTTGATAAACCTTCTCGCCGTGAAGTGGAAGTGCCTGTTGAATGGGTTGGTTTTGAAATTCCTGATGAATTTGTGGTGGGGTATGGTATCGATTACGCGCAACGCCATCGTAATTTAGGCTATATCGGTAAAGTTGTTTTAGAAGAATAATTTGATTTTATTGAAAAGTGCGGTTGAAATTTTAAATGAATTTTTAACCGCACTTTTTATAACTTAAATCGATGAATAATTTGATTTGCTGAGCCCCGCCAAACTAAACTTGGGTCAGCCTGTTCTTGAATAAATTTCCCATCAATTAAGACATCAATATAAGGCAACATAGCACGTTGTTGTTCATCTAATTCATCTAGCTTATAACCCGTCCAAACCCAGATGTCTTTATCAGGACATTCTCGTTTTACGCGTTGCACAAAGGGCAATAATGTTTCTACGTTAAGGGGATGAAGTGGATCGCCACCTGAAAGCGTCAACCCTTGGCGTTTAATGCGAGTGTCTTTTAAATCATTGATGATTTGTTGTTCCATCGCTTCATCAAATAATACACCCGCTGAAAATGACCAACTTTTTTGGTTATAGCAACCTTTGCAAGCATGCGTACATCCACTGACGAAAAGTATGCATCTTGTACCTTCGCCATTGATAACATCGGTAGGGTAGTATTGGAGATAGTTCATTTCATAAAAATCCTAAAAATGTAGCTTAAATTCTCGCCAAATTCACCGCGCTTTTTAATTAATCTTTGCAATACGGCAGTAATTTCTGCATAATAGCGCGCAATCGCATTGCGATATCAATGGAAACCTTCTCGGTCTCTCGCAACGGTGTCTGGTTTACTCGGTCAGGTCTGGAAGGAAGCAGCCAAAGTCGGAATTACTGTGTGCCGAGAAGAAGCTGGGAAGGTTTCCGCCCAACTTTCTTTTCTTATACTCGCTCAATCAATCTTTTAAAGAAACCATTTTCTTTTGTGATTAAGCTATTGTAATCGCCTTCTTCGATTAATCTTCCGTTATCAATTACACAAATTTTATCGAATTGTTCAATTGAACTTAGACGGTGAGTGACCATAATTAGGGTTTTATTTTCGGCATGTTGCAAAATTAAACGTAAAATTTGACGTTCAGTTTCGCGATCTAAACCTTCTGTTGGTTCATCTAACAATAAAATTGGCGCATTATTGAGTAAAATACGTGCTAAACCTAAACGGCGTTGTTCCCCACCAGAAAGTGGACGACCGCCGTCCCCAAGCCAAAGATTTAAACCTTTTTCTTCTTGCTCAAGTAATTTGCTTAAACCAACTTGATGTAGCACTTCAATCATTTTTTCATCAGAAATTTCCTCCGCACTTGCAAATTGTAAATTTTGACGAAGCGTATCGCTAAATACGTGAACACGTTGAGTTAAAAAACAAATTTGTCGGCGTAATGTTTCTTCTGAATAGGCGGAAATGGGTTTTTCTGCCAATAAAAGCTCTTCTTGATTCGCATCATAATTGCGTACTAAAAGTTGAAGGAGTGAAGATTTTCCACTTCCAGTTTTGCCTAAAATAGCAATTCTTTGGCCTTGTTCTAAATCTAATGTAAGATTTTTTAATACAAGCGTTTCTTGCCCTGGATAGGAAAAACTTAAATCCTTCGCAGAAATTAACCGCACTTTTGTTTCAAATTCCTCATTACCATTAAACTCAACAAGCGGTTTTTGCTCAATGATTTCGGTTACACGCTCTGCTGCAGCAATCACTTGACCTATATGTAAAAATGCCGCACCCAATGGCATGATGATCTCAAAGGCTGCAAGTGCAGCAAAAGTGAAAAGTGCAATATAAGCCGTGTGGTATTCATCTGTGCCAAAATCGGCGTTACTTGCAAACCATAACATTCCAGAAATTAATAAACCATTTAGAAAAAGAACAAGAGCGGTAGAAAATCCGCTTAATTTGGCTTCTTTGGCTTGATCTTCCTGCCATGTTTTTTCTGTGGCTGACATTTTCTCTTTTAATTTATCTTCTGCATTAAATAATAAAAGCTCGGCTTGTGCTTGGATAAATTCTAAAAACTGGGTTCGATAGGTCGCGCGTGCTTGGATTAAGCGTTCACCAAATTGCTGTCCTAGTCGATAGAAAACAGTCGGGATAATGATTAATAAAATTAACAAAAATAAGCCTAAACCAAGTGCGAGTGGAATATTGACGAAGCTGAGTCCAATCGTCATGGCAATGATTACAAATGCAGCAGTGAAAAATGGCGCAAGTAAACGCAAATAGAGGCTATCAAGTGTATCCACATCGGACACTAAACGATTTAACAAATCGCTGTTACGATAACGATTTAATACCGCTGGACTTAAAGGAATGATTTTTTCAAATATTTGTACGCGTAATTTGGACAAAATGCGGAATGTTGCATCATGCGTCACTATTTTTTCAAAATAGCGCATGACGGTTCGTCCGATAGCTAAACCTCGCACACTGGCTGAAGGGTAGAAAAAGTTAAATAGCGTGCCTAGTCCTGCAATGGCTGTAGCAGCTAAAAACCAGCCTGAAACGGTAAGTAAGCCCATGCTGGATCCCAATCCTAAAATCATCAGCACCAAGCCTAAAATAAGAGGAAATTTGGCGAATTTAAATAAACGTATAAACGGAAGTAATGTGCGCATTATTGGATATCCTGTTGTCGTTGAGCGAGTAGTTCAGCAAAGAAACCTTCATGTTGTAATTCGGTAAATTTACCTTGCTGTACTATTTCTCCTCGTTGCATCACAAAAATTTGATCACATTGTTTCAAATCTTCAATTCGGTGGGTAATCATCAGCGTAGTTTGATGCTGGCTTGCTTCATTCAATGCTTGTAAAACAAGATTTTCTGATTGTGCATCTAAGCTTGCGGTTGGCTCATCGAGTAGAAGTAGATTGCCTTTGCGTAACAGTGCACGAGCAATGGCAAGGCGTTGAGCTTGACCCACAGAAACACCTAATCCACCATCCTTTATTTCGTGATGAAGTCCAAGTTTATCGGTAAATTCTTTCGCTTGAGAGCGTATTAACGCTTGATTAATTTCTTCATCGTTGGCTTGAATATTGCCAAGTAGTAAGTTTTCTTTAATTGTGCCTTGTAGTAACAATGGATTTTGTCCTACCCAGGCAATATGTTTGCGCCAGTCAGCTAGATTACTTTCGCGAAGTTCTTGCCCATTAATTTTGAGAGAGCCCTCATAAGGTAAAAAGCCCAAAATTACGTTCATTAATGAGGTTTTTCCTGCGCCGCTTTGTCCTACAAGCGCAACATTGTGATTTGCTGGAATTTGGAAGTTTAATGGCTTGGTTAATGCTGAACCCTGTGTCGAAAGCACCATTAAATTTTCGGCAGAAATTTCAACCGCATTTTCTAAAGAAATTGTTTTTTCATTTTGATGAACGGTTAAATAATCGGATTCTAAGAAATCAACAATGGCATCTGCTGCACCAATACCCGCTGCTCGGTCATGGTAATAAGCGCCCAGATCGCGTAAGGGTTGATAAAATTCAGGTGCAAGAATTAAACAAAAGAAACCTGTGAAAAGTGTAAGCGGTGCATTATAAGTACCAAATTCAATTTGACCTAAGTAGCTAAAACCAAAATAGACCGCCATCAGTGCAATGGAAATAGAGGTAAAAAATTCCAATACGGCAGAAGAGAGAAAAGCGAGTTTTAACACATCCATTGTGGTTTCACGGAAATCTTCAGTGGCATTTTCAATATGCTCCGTTTGTTCAGAAGTGCGGTTAAAAAGACGCAAGGTTTCCAAGCCGCGTAAGCGATCTAAAAATTGGGCACTGAGGCGAGAAAGGGTATCCATATTTTTTTGGCTGTTGTCAGCCGCAGCAATACCGACAATGATCATAAACATAGGAACAAGCGGTGCGGTAATCATTAAGATTAAGCCTGCAGCCCAGTTCAATGGAAATACAGCAATGAAAATAACGATTGGAACAATGGCTGAAAGACTTTGTTGAGGCAGAAAACGGGCATAGAAATTATGTAAGTTTTCTACTTGTTCCAACATAATGCTTGCCCAACTTCCAGCTGGTTTTTGATTGATTGTCGCAGGGCCGACAAGATGAATTTTATCCAGAATTTTTTGACGAATATGGTTGCGTAATAATTGTCCGCTTTGGAAACCTATTTTTTCGCGTGCCCATAAAATAATAGCACGCATCCCGAAGCCGATAATTAGCCCGAGAAAATAAGGAATAAGTTCATCACGAGGCACATTTTGCATAATCAGTTTATCAAGCAACGTTGCCAGAAAATAAGTTTGTGCAACTAAAATGAGTGCAGAAAGTGTAGCTAAGACAATGTTTGCGCGCATTAATTTTTTGATAGGTTCTTGTTGTGCGCGAAGCCATTTTTGTAAATATTTTTGGCGAAGTTTGTTCATAGTTTTATCGTGATATAGAAAAAGTTCCCCTCTTTTTAAAAGAGGGGAGTTAGTTAGAGAATTTATGCTTCTTGAGCATCTAAATAGCGTTCTGCATCCAAGGCTGCCATACAACCAGTTCCCGCAGAGGTAATGGCTTGGCGATAATTGTGATCCATTACATCGCCTGCTGCGAACACGCCTTCCACAGAAGTAGCTGTTGCATTTCCTTCAAGGCCTGATTTTACAACGATATAGCCATTATTCAGTTCTAATTGACCTTGGAAAATTTCCGTATTTGGCGAGTGACCAATCGCTACAAATAAACCATCTAATTTGAGATCTTCTTTCTCTCCAGTTTTAGTGTCGGCTAAACGTAATCCTGTTACGCCCATATTGTCACCCAACACTTCATCTAAAGTGCGGTCAGTATGCAGAACGATTTTTCCTTCTTCCACTTTTTTGTACAAACGGTCGATAAGGATTTTTTCCGCACGGAAGCTATCGCGACGGTGGATTAAATGCACTGTACTTGCGATATTGGCTAAGTAAAGCGCTTCTTCCACCGCAGTATTTCCACCACCAATCACACCGACAGGCTTATTACGATAAAAGAACCCATCACAGGTTGCGCAAGCAGAAACACCACGTCCTTTGTAGTTTTCTTCTGAAGGTAAGCCAATATAGCGTGCTGAGGCACCTGTTGCGATAATTAACGCATCACAAGTGAAATTTTGCACATCACCAAAAAGTTTGAATGGGCGAGAAGATAAATCTACGCGATTGATATGATCAAAGACGATTTCTGTTTCAAATTTTTCTGCATGTTGCAACATACGTTGCATTAAACCTGAACCAGTAGTCATCTCAAAATCACCCGGCCAGTTTTCGATTTCATCTGTGGTAGTAAGTTGGCCGCCTTGTTGCAAACCCGTCACCAATACTGGTTTTAAGTTTGCACGTGCCGCATAAATAGCAGCTGTATAACCAGCAGGACCTGAGCCTAAAATTAAAAGTTTTGCGTGTTTGATATCTGACATAAAGAATCCTTGTTTTTCGTAAAGAGAGAATTAATTGAATTTAAGTCTATTCTGGTAATTGCTATGTATGAAATTGTTCCATACACCTTATCAATTATAAACCTTTCGATTAATAGAGCAGTGAATAAAGCAATCGGCGAAACTTATTTGTTAACGGATCAGCATTGCCCATTGCACTTAAAATGGATAAAAATTGTTGTTTAACTTCACCATTCTGCGCGCCTAAGTCGGTT
Organism: Haemophilus quentini; assembly: GCA_001752465.1. Taxonomy (GTDB): domain Bacteria; phylum Pseudomonadota; class Gammaproteobacteria; order Enterobacterales; family Pasteurellaceae; genus Haemophilus; species Haemophilus quentini. The sequence goes on along the minus strand of MDJB01000057.1, from coordinate 51,675 downwards.
TTTAAAATACCGAAAAGTAGTGTCAGTGCTTCTTCATTTCGTCCAGCTTGATGAAGTTGTACGGCAAGTTTTATTGCAATTTCAGCTGTTGGGTTTTTAGCATAATCGGCCTGTAATTGTTGGATTTCAGGCGTATCTGCAGCTTGAATTTGTAGCTCAATTTGTGCTTGTAATCCGTGCCAACGGCTATCACGATCTTGCAATGGAATTTGTTTTAGAATTTCCTGTGCTGGCTCCGTTTTTTTCATTGCAATATAGGTTTCTGCATAGAGTAGGGCGACATCACTATTTTTCTTATCAGAAAGTTCCCATGCATCTTTCAATAATGGCAATGCTGCCTCATAATTTTCTACTTGCAAGAAATCTAACGCTTGCTGGAATTTTAAATCTTCTTCTTTTGGTAAAATAATACTTAATCGTTGGATTAATGACGCTTTATCAAGTGCGCCTGGAAATGCATCTAATGCCTGTGCTTCTTTAAATAAATAGGTAGTTGGCAATGCTTGGATGCGGAATTGTGCGGCAATCATTTGCTCTTTTTCACAATTTACTTTTCCAAGAATAAATTGTCCTTGATATTGTTCTGCAACTTGCTCAAGTATAGCCAAGAAATCTGATGATTCTTTATGCGTTGGCGCGTAAAAATTGATGACAAGTGGTTTTTCTAAGGATTGTTGCAGTATTTCAGTAAGATTTTGTTCGTTGATGTCAACGATAAAAGGAAAATCAGCCATGTTTTATCCTTGTGAAAAAATAATGGCTGATTTTAGCAAAGTGCGGAAGATTTTAGAAACGTTTTACCATTTCTATTATTAAGCAAGTTTTTCCAGGATCAATTTCCCCATCATTTCAATATGTGCATGCTCTACATTAAGTGCTGGAATATATTGATAAGATTGCCCGCCGTTGTTTAAGAAATTTTCTCGATTTTCTTTGTCAATTTCTTCAATGGTTTCTAAACAATCAACGGAGAAACCTGGGCAAATAACGGCAATTTTTTGAATGTTCTGTGTTGCAGCAGATTCTAAAAATTTATCGGTATAAGGCTGTAGCCATTCTTCACGTCCAAAGCGAGATTGAAACGTCATTCCCCATTGGTTTTCTGTTAAGCCCAGCTTATTAACAACTGCAATAGTCGTTTGTTTACAATGTTCACGATAATAATCGCCCATTTTTTCGTAACGCAAAGGAATACCGTGATAAGAAAATAGCAAAAACTCATCGGGTTTTAACCGCACTTTTATTGAATCAGCTAAAGCATTAATGTAATTCTCATCGATATGATAAGAATGGATGAAATCAAAAGGCACTAATCCTCGTTCTTCTTTAAGGGCGTTAGCGAAAGCATCAAATACTGCGCCCGTAGTTGAGCTAGAGTATTGCGGATAAAGTGGCAAAATAATAATTCGCTCAACTTGATTTTTGAGCAAATTTTTCACCGTACTTTGCATTGATGGATTGCCGTACGTCATGGCAATTTCTACTTGGATATCGATATTTTGCTTATCTAAATAGGCTTGTAATGCGTCTTTTTGTTGTCGTGAAATGGCAAGTAAAGGCGAGCCTTGTTCTGTCCAAATCGCTTGATAATTTTTAGCGATGCGTTTTGAACGCAATGGCAAAATAATCGCCTTGAGTAGTGGATACCATTTGCAACGCGGTAAATCGACCACGCGAGGATCCGTTAAAAATTGCCATAAATAACGGCTGATTGACTTCGGTGTCGGGCTATCTGGCGTGCCTAGATTGGCAAGTAATACGCCAATTTTTGCGGATTTTGTCATAAATTGATTACGGAAAGGGTTAATCTAGAAACACAACAAAGTTTATTCTCTTCTGTGCGGATGTCAATTTGCCAAACTTGGATATTTCTGCCTAAATTAAGTGGCGTGGCTCTCGCGGTTACTTTACCTGAACGAACTGGATGAAGATGATTGGCGTGAATATCTAATCCCACCGCAGTTTTGCCTTCTTCCAAACAAAGTGAACCAGCAAGAGAACCAATTGTTTCAGCTAAAGCAACCGAAATCCCTCCATGCAAGAAACCAAACGGCTGCATAGTACGATGATCCACTGGCATTGTCGCTTCAATCCAATCCTCGCCAAAAGCAGAAATTTCAATTCCAAGATGACTAACTGCACTGTTGGAGCAAAGTTGATTTAAGTTTTCAAGGGTAAAAATTTTTTTCCAGCGCATTTGATCTATTCCTGTTATTTATTCTCTCAACTCCATTTATTTATAGGAGAAACTGCCGAAGGCTGAGAGGGGAATGTTCAATTTCAACCTAAATTGTTTTAGGTACATTATCTATTTTTTAATATTTCATCATTCCAAAATTTTATTTCGAATATCCCTATATCCCCCTTCTGCCCTTTGGGCATCTCCCCCCGCAAGCAGGGGAAGGCAAGTTATCATTATTTATTTTAGAGCTTCTAATCTTGGCTCCACCCATTTATGGGGGGAGCTGCCGAAGGCTGAGGGGGGATGAATGTTCAATTTCAACATAAATTGTTTCAAGCACATTATCTATGTTTTTTAGTACTTCATCATTCCAAAAGCGAATAACTTTATAGCCTTGTGCTGTTAAGAATTTTGTTCTTTCTAAATCATATTGTTCTTGTTCTACGTGCTGAATGCCATCTAATTCAATAACAAGTTTTAATTTTCTACTGCAAAAATCCACAATGTAATGACCAATAATAACCTGTCTATTAAAACGGATACCACAAAAGAGTTTATTCCTTAAATGATACCATAGTGCATACTCTGCATCTGTCATATTACGTCTTAATTCTGTAGCATATTGGGCTAATCGTTGATTTTTATTTCGCATATCCCTATATCCCCCTTCCGCCCTTCGGGCACCTTCCTCCGCAAGCAGGGGAAGGCAAGTTATCATTATTTATTTTAAAACCTCAAGTAACGCCTGCACAGGATGCTTTAACACCACATTTTCATAACGTTTTATCTGACTGCGACAAGAATAACCAGTTGCTAAACAAAAGTGCGGATCTTTTCCATGCAGTTTTTTATGCCACGATACATCGTAGATTTCTCGGCTCATTTTTTGATTTTGAACTTCATGTCCAAATACACCAGCCATACCGCAACATCCTACTTTTTCTACATTCAGTTGTTGTCCAAAACTTCCAAAAATTTCTTTCCATTCTTTTGGACTGTTTGGCATAAAGGTAGATTCCGTACAATGCGGGAATAAATACCAATCGGAAGTGCGGTCAGTTTTGGCGATGTTTTTCAGTTTATCTTGTAACGCCGTATTTTGTAATCTTTGTTTTAACCATTCGTGTGCGGTGAGAACGTAAAAATCGCCACGTTTTTCTTGTAGAGCTTCCTTGTATTCATCTCGATAAGACAGCACGATGGCTGGATCAACGCCTACAAGTGGAATGCCTAATTTTGCCATTCGATTTAAAAACTCTGCTTGGTTTTGTGCTGTTTTGCTAAAGCGTTTTAAGAAGCCTTTAATGTGCATTGCTTTGCCGTTTGGTTTAAATGGCAACAGAATTGGTGTGAAGTCTAATTTCTGCGTAAGTATAACAAAATCGCGTACCACTTTCGCATCATAGTAAGAGGTATAAGGATCTTGCACAATAAATAAAATATTGGTTTTTTCTACCGCACTTAGGTCTTCCAATTCTTCTAAGGATTTGCCTTGATAATGAATTTCCACCAGCTGTTGTTGCAAATTGGGTTCAGAAAGCAAGGGCAAATCGGTCATGCCTAGTGTTTTTTCCACTAATGTTTGCGTGACTTTTAGCTTGGTAAAATAATTAAATAATTTTGCCTGTTTCGCCATATAAGGCGCAGCGATTTCTAAATTTGCCACAACGTGATCTTTTGTTGGTCGTAAGTAGCGGCTATGATAAAAATGAAAGAATTTCGCACGGAAACTTGGCACATCAATTTTAATCGGGCATTGGCTCGCACAGGCTTTACAAGCAAGGCAAGTATCCATCGCAGCTTTCACTTCGTGAGAAAAATCATAGTCGCCTCGCCATTTTTGAATCGTATTGCTTAGTCTTTTTACAAGTGCGGTTAGTTTTATTTCTGTTTTACGGAAGTCTAATTGTGCGGGAGAAACATTTTCATTCGCCATTAATCTCAGCCATTCTCGAACCATGGCTGCACGACCTTTCGGTGAAAATACACGGTTTTTACTTACTTTCATCGATGGGCACATAATGCTGTGTTCATCAAAATTAAAACATAACCCGTTTCCATTGCAGTTCATCGCACCCTTAAATTCATCGCGTATTTGGATAGGAATTTGGCGATCGTTATCAGCCCGCATCGGCGAAAGAATAGAATAAAGTTCCTCTTTGGAATCCAAAGGCGTACAGATTTTGCCGGGATTTAAGCGATTGTTTGGATCGAATAAGGTTTTGATATAACGAAGTTCGTGCCAGAGTTCTGGCGTAAAGAATTTTTCGCCGTAATGGGAACGCACGCCTTTTCCATGTTCTCCCCAGAGTAATCCACCATATTTAATCGTAAGTTCTGCTACTGCATCTGAAATTTGTTTAAATAATTTCACTTGTTCTTTATCGCATAAATCAAGCGCTGGGCGAACGTGCAACACGCCCGCATCCACGTGACCAAACATGCCATATTGTAAATTGTGTTTGTTTAATAAAGCACGAAATTCGCTGATGTAATCCGCAAGATTTTCTGGGGGGACACAAGTATCTTCTACAAAAGGAATTGGTTTGGCTGCGCCTTTTGCATTACCAAGTAAGCCCACGGCTTTTTTTCGCATTGCATAAATACGCTCAATAGAAGGTAAATCCGAGCAAATTTGGTAGCCAATAATGTGATCTAGGTTGTGTTCGATTTTTTCATCAAGTGAGCGACAAAGTGCGGTGACTTGGCGGTCTATTTTTTCTTTATTATTACCAGCAAATTCCACAATATTTAAACCAAGAATTGGATCTTCTTCATCTTCTGTAAGAAGTTCATTCACCGAGTGCCAAATAATATCTTGTTTGGCGAGGTTTAAGACTTTGGAATCAACGGTTTCCACAGAAAGCGCATTGGTTTTCACCATAAAAGGGGCATTGCGTAATGCCGCATCAAAGGAACGATATTTAATATTGATGAGCGTGCGATACTGAGGAATTGGCAGTAGATTGATTTTGGCTTCACAAATAAATGCGAGAGAACCTTCAGAACCAGTGAGGATTCTGGTGAGATTAAATTCACTTTCATCTTCATTGAATACATTTTTCAGATCATATCCCGTTAAAAAACGGTTAAGTTGTGGCAGATCTTTAATGATAGCTGCTCTTTTTTCTTTACAGCGTTGCGCAATGGTTTGATGGAGTCTTTTGCTACTATCACTTAATTCAAGCGCATCGATGTTTTCTAAAACATCAACAGAATTGACCGAACTTGTATCTAAAATCTCACCGTTCATTAATACTGCGCGTAATGCCAAAACGTGATTAGAGGTTTTACCGTATTGCAATGAACCTTGCCCAGAGGCATCGGTATTAATCATTCCACCTAAAGTCGCTCGATTGCTGGTGGATAACTCTGGGGCAAAGAACAAACCATATGGTTTTAAAAATTGATTAAGTTGATCTTTTACTACGCCTGCTTGTACTCGAACCCAACGTTCTTTTACATTGAGCTCTAAAATAGCAGTCATATGGCGAGAAAGATCCACTATTATATTGTTATTGATGGATTGTCCATTTGTGCCAGTACCTCCACCGCGAGGCGTAAAGCTGAGTGATTGATATTTTGGTACATTTGCCAATTTTGTTATACGTACTATATCAGCTACAGTTTTCGGAAAAAGAATCCCTTGGGGAAGCTGTTGGTAAACGCTGTTATCCGTAGCAAGACTTAATCTATCCGAATAATTTGTCGCAATATCCCCCTCAAAATGTTGGCGTTGAAGATCATCAAGATAATCAAGTACATATTGTTCAATTTGAGGAATGCGATTTAGACTTGGCAACATAGTATTTAACTCATTTAAAGGCATAAATAGCTGGACGCTCTCGATAATATCTTAAGGTGCGAATAATGTCGAATTAGATTTTAAGCGTTTTTAAGAAGTGTTTTATGGAGTAAATGAGTCAAGAAAAGCGTATTTTTGAGTAAAAAACGAACAAAAAGTTCAAAAGAATTTGATCTTTTCGATTTTTATAGGATAATAAGCGCACTTTTGAACGTTCCTTTGGCGTAAACAAAGGAATTGAATTTGTCAAAAGGTAAAAAGTAGGGCAAATTCAAAACCCTAGTTAAGCGACTGTTTAGAATGTAACTTTAATTAAAAGTTCAGTATAAACAAGGACACTTTTTATTACTATTCGATGGCTAAATAGAGGACATCAAAATGAAAAAAACTGCAGTCACATTAGTAGTTGCTGGTTTAGCAGCAGCTTCAGTAGCTCAAGCAGCTCCACAAGAAAACACTTTCTATGCAGGTGTTAAAGCTGGTCAAGCATCTTTCCACGATGGTATTAGCAAAAACAGTTTTATTGCTGACATATTAGGTCTTGATAATTATGGTTATAACCGTAATTCTTTCACTTATGGTGTATTTGGTGGTTACCAAATCTTAAATCGTGATAACTTAGGTTTAGCGGTTGAATTAGGTTACGATGATTTCGGTCGTGTTAAATTCAAAGTAACTGCTCCTGATAAAACAGCAGTAAAACATACTAACCACGGTGCTCACTTAAGCTTTAAAGGTAGCTACGAAGTGTTAAATGGTTTAGATGTTTACGGTAAAGCAGGTGTTGCTTTAGTTCGTTCTGACTATAAATTCTACGATGCAAATGGTGCTCGCAAACGTGCAAATAGTCGTCACAGCTTACGTACCTCTGGCTTATTTGCAGTCGGTGCAGAATACGCAGTATTACCAGAGTTAGCAGTTCGTTTAGAATACCAATGGTTAACTCGCGTAGGTAAATTGCGTACTCAAGAAACTCACAACAGCTCTGTAGATTACAACCCATGGATTGGTTCTATCAACGCTGGCGTTTCTTACCGTTTCGGCCAAGGTGCAGCGCCAGTTGTTGCAGCACCTGAAGTTGTAAGCAAAACTTTCAACTTAAACTCTGATGTGAATTTCGCATTCGGTAAAGCAAACTTAAAACCACAAGCTCAAGCAGCTTTAGATGGTATCTACGGTGAAATCGCACAAGTTAACAGCGCTAAAGTAGCTGTTGCTGGTTATACTGACCGTATCGGTTCTGATGCGTTCAACGTTAAACTTTCTCAACAACGTGCTGAGACTGTAGCTAACTACTTCGTAGCTAAAGGTGTTTCTGCAGATGCAATCTCTGCAACTGGTTACGGTAAAGCAAATCCAGTGACTGGCGCAACTTGTGACCAAGTTAAAGGTCGTAAAGCGCTTATCGCATGTCTTGCTCCAGACCGTCGTGTAGAAATCGCAGTTAACGGTACTAAATAATTTTAGTGTTCGTTTAACGAAAGATTAAATACAGCAAAAGGCTTAAACTTCGGTTTAGGCCTTTTGTCTTATATGAATCTAAAACCAAGCATTTCAATCAAGTTTTAACTTATGATAGAATGCGGTCCTCATTTATTTATAGGGAACATTATGGAAACCTTAGACAAAATCAAAAAGCAAATTAGTGAAAATCCAATTCTTATTTATATGAAAGGTTCACCAAAATTACCATCCTGTGGCTTTTCTGCTCGTGCATCTGAAGCATTGATGAATTGTAAAGTACCTTTTGGTTATGTAGATATTTTGCAACATCCAGATATTCGTGCTGAATTACCAGCATATGCAAACTGGCCAACTTTTCCGCAATTATGGGTAGAGGGAGAATTAATTGGTGGTTGTGATATCATTTTAGAGATGTATCAATCTGGTGAATTACAAACTTTATTATCTGAAGTTGCAGCAAAACACGCTTAAGATATGAGAAAAATGAAACCCGCTTATAGCGGGTTTTTTATACAAATAAATTTATTTTTTATTGAACACATAGTCTAGGCAAGTTTTAATACCTTAGAAAGTGCGGTAAAAAATCGATCATTTTCCTCAGGTAAACCAATACTTATGCGCAAATGATTCGGCATGCCATACCCAGCAATTGGTCGAACAATTACGCCTTCATATAATAATGCATCATAAATTGGGGCTGCAGGTTGTTTGAAATCAATCGTTATAAAATTTCCTTTGGAAGGAATATATTCTAATTGATGACGTTGACAAAAGTCTTCATAACGTCTCATTTCTACTCGATTATTTTCAGCTACTTTCTCAACAAATTCATCGTCATTCATTACGGCAACTGCAGCGGCTAATGCTAAAGAATTACAGTTAAATGGTTGTCGAACTCGATTTAATAAATCTGCGATTTCAGGATTAGATACCGCATAACCAATGCGTAAGCCCGCTAAGCCATAGGCTTTAGAAAGAGTGCGTGAAATAATTAAATTTGAATATTTTTTTAATAAACGGAAGGAGTTCACTCGTTCTTCAGATCTGGTAAATTCAGTGTAGGCTTCATCTAATATCACGACTACATTTGGGGGAACTTCTGCTAAAAAATCTTCAATTTCTTGTGACGTTAAAAAATTGCCCGTTGGATTATTGGGATTAGCAATGTAAATGAGCTTTGTTTTATCAGAAAGTGCGGTCAAAAATCCTTGTAAATCATGCCCCCAATTTTTAGCCGGAATTTCTTTTGCAACTGCATTTATCGCTTTAGTTACTAAAGGATAAACAATAAAGGCATATTGTGAATAAATGATTTCATCGCCTTCGGTTGCGAAAGTGTGAGCAAAAAGTTCTAATAAATCATTTGAGCCATTTCCGAGCGTAATTTGATTTGGTTGAATGTCAAATTTCTTTGCGATAGTCTGTTTTAGTTCAAAGCCATTCGCATCAGGATAACGAGTCAGTTTATCTAATTGTTCGAAAATTGCTTTTTTTGCACTTTCTGGAAAACCAAATGGGTTTTCGTTTGAGGCCAGTTTAACGATATTGGTAATACCAAGTTCGCGTTCTAATTCTTCAATGGGTTTGCCAGCTTGGTAAGGTGATAAGGATTTTACGCCACGATTGGCAATGTTGATGTATTGCATAGTGTTATTTGAAAATATTGATGTGGATTAGGATTTATTTTCAAGTAAATTGGGGCGTAGTAAATACGCCCATTGAAAATATTCTTTAACTATTGAGGAAGATTTTCAGCTTCAAATTTTTTCATAAATGAAATGAGTGCCTCAACGCCTTCTTGTGTCATTGCATTGTAAATAGACGCACGCATTCCACCTAAAACCTTGTGACCTTTCAAGGCTTGCAAGCCCGCAGCAGTAGACTCTGCGACAAATTTTGCATCTAATTCAGGATTGCCTGTGATGAAAGTGACATTCATTGTTGAGCGGTTTTTTTTTGCTACAACATTGTGGTAAAGTTTGCTCGAATCAATATAATCATAAAGCGTTTGTGCTTTTAGCGCATTACGTTTTGCGATCACGGCTAAGCCACCCATCTCTTTAAGATGTTTAAATACGAGGGAACATAAATACCAAGCAAATGTTGGCGGTGTATTGATCATTGAGTCTGCATCACGTTGAGTCGCATAATTCCAAATAGATGGGGTTTCTTTACGCGCATGACCGATCAAATCATCACGAATAATGACTAATGTAATGCCTGCAGGGCCAAGATTTTTTTGAGCACCTGCATAAATTACCCCAAATTTACTGATATCGATTTGGCGTGAAAGAATATTTGAAGACATATCAGCGACCAATACGGCATTTCCCACATTTGGTACATCAAAAATCTCTACTCCACTGATAGTTTCATTTGGGCAATAATGAACGTAGTCATATTGCTCAGCGATATGGCTAAAATCAAGATCGGTAATTCGTGTCTGCTCGCCATTTTCTACAATAGTGATTTCATCAATTTCTGTGAAATTTCTCGCTTCTTTTGCTGCAGTCGCTGACCAATGCCCACTATTTAAATAAAGGGCTTTGCCTTTTTTACCGATTAAGTTCATAGGAATCGCTGCAAATTGACCGCGAGCACCACCTTGTAAGAAAAGTACGCGATAGTTATCAGGAATACTGTAAACCTCACGTAGATCTTTTTCTGCTTGAGCAATAAGTTCCATGAAATATTTACCGCGATGGCTCACCTCCATCACGGATACGCCTTGATTGAGCCAGTTTGTCAGTTCACCTTGTGCTTTTTGTAGCACTTCTGGAAAAATCATCGCTGGGCCAGCGCTAAAATTAAAGACTTGTGACATTGTGTTTCCTTATTTTTGTAGATAGTTGAATCTGTTTTATCACTAGAAAAGCAGAGAATCAAACGCTTTTTCGGTAAATAAAAAATTTTTTTGAGCTGACTCACAAAATTTACTTTCAGCTTTTGACGAATTACCAAAAAGAGGCTACATTACCGCTATCAATTTTCTTACTAAAAGAGAGTCATTATGGAAACTGTAAACAAGCAATCTTTCCAAGAAGTGTTGGAATACGTGCGTATGTATCGTTCGAAAAACAAAATTAAGCGCGACATGGAAGACAATAATCGTAAAATCCGTGACAATCAAAAACGCGTATTATTGTTAGATAACTTAAATCAATACATTCGTGATGATATGACCATTGAAGAGGTGCGTGGAATTATTGAAAGTATGCGCGATGACTATGAAGGTCGTGTCGATGATTATACGATTCGCAATGCAGAGCTTTCTACGCAATGTCGTGAGATTAGTGCGAAAATGAAAAGTCAGAAAAAAGCGCATGCGGAATTGTTGAAAAATTCTGAAAAATAATTGTAATAAAATAGCCGCCTGAATTAGTCGGCTTATTTTTATAAGCTATTCATTGCATTAATGATTTTAATTTCATCAAAATTGACAATATCTTCTTGGAATATTGTGCATTCTTGAATTTTCCCTTCTTGTAATAATATTTCTCGTTGTGTGCCTAAAAGCAATGGAGTATCAGGTGTGTACCATTTTTTCTCTTGGCGGAAAATTAAATTACCAATGGAACAATCTGTCACTTTTCCATTTTTGATAATAATAATTTCATCACAAGCACCACGTTGAGCAAACAATGTATTAATTAAACTGCGATCAGAATATTTCAAGCCATATTCGATATCATCACAAATTACAGGTTGAAAAGTGCGGTAAATTTTTCGATGGTATTCAAAATATTGAATTTGTGTAGTTTCGGCATTGTAATCAATGCGGCAGCGAACTAATCGATTTTGTAAGGGAACAGGAAGCTGAATGAGTGAAAAAAGATTAAAAATTTTCACCGCACTTTTGCCATAATATTCACGCAAACTACGTTCATATCGCGCTTGGTGTAAATCGATATTTTGAATTTTCCCGTTTTCAATACAAAGGGTTTCAAATAGAGGATACATTAATCAGCACCTTCAATCGGTAAATAGACTTTTTCTAACAATTCTTCATATTCATCTTGCACATTGCTATGAATGGTAATTCCCCCTCCACTATGAAAATAAAATTTTTCATCTACTTGAGAAATAAATCGAATTGCCACCGCACTTTGTAGTGTTTTACCATCAAATATGCCAAAAATTCCTGTGTAATGACCGCGTTTTTGTTTTTCTGCTTGTTGAATAATTTGCATGGTTTTTTCTTTTGGGGCGCCACTTATGGAACCAGCAGGCAAGAGTTTCGCTAAAATATCCCCAATTTGATTTTGCCAGTTTTCATTCAATTTTCCGCAAATTTCAGAACTGGTTTGTAGTATTTCGCCTTTCTGGGTTTTGATGCGATCGATATAACGAAATTTTTTCACTTGAATGTGTTCTGCCACCATGGATAAATCATTACGCATTAAATCAACAATTGTGTGATGCTCGCGTTGTTCTTTTTCATTTGTGAGTAACTGATTTTCTGCATCGGGCAGAGACGCATTAATTGTCCCTTTCATGGGATAGGTAAAAATATTGTTGTCACGAATATTGACAAAACATTCAGGCGAAAAGCAAACAAATTGATCTTGTAACCACAATTTATAAGGCGCATTGGTTTGATAAAAAATCTGTTCAAGTGACAGATTACCTGAAATTTCAGTGGGGTAGGTGAGATTTAATAAATAAGAATTGCCTTTTTGCAATTCACTTTGAACAAGTTCAAAACCTTGTTGATAACGCGAGAAGGGCATTGGATGTTTGGTAAAATTAAGAGGGAGAGGTTGTGGGAAAATTGTGCTATTTCTTTTCCCTAAAATATCAAAATAAATGCCTTGTTGTGCAGAATTTTCGAGAGGACAAATCAAGGGTTTTTCTTTTTCAAAATCAATAAGAAAGAAAAATGGCGTGCGTTGTTTGCCATAATGATTAGCCTGTTTAATAAAATGTTGCATTGTGCTTTATGTTATTTTGCGTAAAATTGCACGATTATAACGAATACCGAGCGGTTATGAAATTACTCATCATTAATAATCACGATTCTTTTACTTTTAACTTGGTGGATTTAATTCGAAAATTAAATGTGCCTTATGACGTTTTAAACGTGGAAGATTTGAAAGAAAATACAGCGGAGAACTATAGTCATATATTGATTTCGCCAGGACCCGATGTGCCACGCGCTTATCCACAACTTTTTTCCATGTTGGAAAAATATTATCAGCAGAGATCTATTTTAGGTGTGTGTTTAGGGCATCAAACCTTATGTGAATTTTTTGGCGGTACATTGTATAACTTAGAGAAAGTTCGTCACGGGCAGAAAAGAACATTAAAAGTGCGGTCAAATTCCCCATTGTTTTTTGATCTTCCAACTGAATTTAATATCGGTTTATACCATTCTTGGGCAGTACAGGAAGAAGATTTTCCTCATAGCCTAGAAATTACCGCACTTTGTGATGAAGATGTAGTGATGGCTATGCAGCATAAATCTTTACCAATTTATAGTGTCCAGTTTCATCCAGAATCTTATATGTCAGACTTTGGAGAGCAAATTTTGCGTAATTGGTTGACTATTCCTACGACGATTAATCAATAATAGCGCTTGCTTATTAAGCAAAAATACGTATTATAGCCGTCTATACGTCAATACATCTAAATTTAAAAGAAAAAGAGAGAAAATATGTCTAGCTATTTATTTACATCTGAATCTGTATCTGAAGGGCATCCAGATAAAATTGCCGATCAAATTTCTGATGCAGTACTTGATGAAATCCTAAAACAAGATCCAAAAGCACGTGTAGCTTGTGAGACTTATGTAAAAACTGGTATGGCATTGGTGGGCGGTGAAATTACAACATCAGCATGGGTCGATATTGAGAATTTAACGCGTAAAGTGATTTGTGATATTGGTTATGAACATTCTGAAATGGGGTTTGATGGTCATTCTTGTGCGGTGCTTAATGCGATTGGTAAACAATCTGCAGATATTAATCAAGGCGTTGATCGTGAAAATCCATTAGATCAAGGCGCAGGCGACCAAGGTATTATGTTTGGTTATGCTACCAATGAAACGGATGTATTAATGCCAGCGGCTATTACTTATGCACATCGTTTAATGGAAAAACAAGCTGAAGTGCGTAAAAGCGGTAAATTAGCATGGTTACGCCCAGATGCAAAAAGCCAAGTAACGTTAAAATATGAAGATAATAAAATTATTGGTGTGGATGCGGTTGTGCTTTCTACTCAACATTCTGAAGAAGTTAGCCAAAAAGATTTACATGAAGGTGTGATGGAAGAAATTATCAAACCTGTATTACCAAGCGAATGGCTTTCTAAAGAAACAAAATTCTTCATTAACCCGACTGGCCGTTTTGTTATTGGTGGACCTATGGGGGATTGTGGTTTAACTGGTCGTAAAATTATCGTAGATACTTACGGTGGTGCCGCTCGTCACGGTGGTGGCGCATTCTCAGGAAAAGATCCATCTAAAGTTGACCGTTCAGCAGCTTATGCTGCACGTTATGTCGCAAAAAATATTGTTGCAGCTGGTTTGGCAGACCGTTGTGAAATCCAACTTTCTTATGCAATTGGTGTGGCTGATCCAACATCTATTATGGTCGAAACCTTTGGAACTGGAAAAGTTGCGAATGAATTATTAGTGTCATTAGTTCGTGAATTCTTTGATTTACGTCCTTATGGCTTGATTAAAATGTTAGATTTAATTCAACCAATCTATCGTGAAACGGCAGCTTATGGTCATTTCGGTCGTGAGCAATTCCCTTGGGAAAAAGTGGATCGTGCAGCAGAATTACGTGTTGCAGCAGGATTAAAATAATCTTATTTTTTAATTTAGTAAATTATATAAAAGCCGCTTATCTAGCGGTTTTTTCTTTTCAATCATGACATCAATAGAGCAAATTCCATTTCGTCATTTAAAAATGCAAGTGCAACGTAAATTGAATCAATCTTTGCAGCTTGCTGAGGCTTATTTTAAGCGAAAATTTACAATGCCTGAGGTAAATTATGAGTTGCGTGGAATAAAGGCAGGCGTGGCTTACCTACAAAAAAATGAAATAAAATTTAACCGCACTTTGTTATTAGAAAATTCGGATGAATTTATTCGACAAGTCGTGCCACATGAGCTTGCGCATTTGATTGTGTATCAAATGTTTGGTCGTGTAAAACCTCATGGGAAAGAGTGGCAGCTTGTAATGAATGAAATTTTTAAGCTTCCTGCGGATACTTGCCATCAATTTGATATAAAAAATGTGCAGGGTAAAACCTTTGAATATCGTTGTGCGTGCCAACCACATTTTCTAAGTATTCGCCGACATAATAGAATAGTAAGAGAAAAGATTGAATATTTATGTAGAAAATGTAAGGGAAAATTAGTTTTTGTCGATGAAACAGAATAATTTTTGTGATATATTTTCCCAGTTTATTCAATAAATAAAGGAGTTATCCAATGAAAAAATCTTTATTAGCAGTTATTGTTGGTGCATTTGCCTTTGCTTCTGTTGCAAATGCGAATATCTATGCTGAAGGCGATATCGGTTTATCTCAAACTAAAGCAAACGGTAGTAATAATACTCGAATTGAACCTCGTGTAGCGGTTGGTTATAAATTAGGAAATACGCGTGTTGCGGGTGATTATACTCATCATGGAAAAGTTGATGGTGCGACAATTCACGGTTTAGGTGCATCAGTATTATATGATTTTGATACAAATTCTAAAGTTGAACCTTATGTAGGTGCTCGTGTTGCAGCTAACCAATTCAAATATGATAATAGAGCTAACCAAGTATATAAAAGTTCTTCTGAAACTAAAATTGGCTATGGTGTTGTAGCGGGTGCTAAATATAAATTAGATGGTAACTGGTATGCAAATGGCGGTGTTGAATACAATCGTCTAGGTAGTTTTGATAATACCAAAGTTAATAACTATGGTGCGAAAGTTGGTGTGGGTTACGGATTCTAATTTTTACAATACGTAAAATCCTTTTATTAAACACTTTAATTTAACGGTGATCGTCTAAGGTGATCACCGTTATTCGTTTTAGGGCGGAGTAGAAAATAGTTGACCAAAAGTGCGGTTAAAAATTCTCGAGAAATCTTATTTTTCAATAGTTGTTTGAGAAAACTATCACATTAAAATATAAAAAATCCCAACCTAGGTTGGGATTTAAAAATGACTAAAGATTTTACCGCACTTTATGCTTTTCTTACTTCAAAACGTTCAAATGCCAACACTTTTTTCTCTAATTTACGTAGCAATAAAGTTGCAATACCCGTAATAATTAAATAGATACCGCCCGTAATGCCGTAAATTGTCAGTGCATCATATTCTGTGCCATAAAGTTGGCGAGCGTAACCCATAATATCCATAATCGTAATAGTGGATGCTAATGCCGTGCCTTTAAATACCAAAATGATTTCGTTACTGTAAGACGGCAATGCACGTTTTAAGGCATAAGGAATTAAAACTTTTAAAGTTTGTATGCGGTTTAGTCCTAATGCGACACAACTTTCCCATTGTCCTTTTGGAATAGCTTTCACAGCACCATGAAATAATTGGGTAGAGTAGGCTGCACTGTTTAGCGCTAAAGCTAATGCAGCACAGAACCAGGCATTGGATAAGACATACCATAATGGGCTGTCAATAATCCATTGGAATTGGCCTGGTCCTGCATAAATTAAAAAGAACTGTACTAACAGTGGCGTACCAGTGAATAAAGTAAGGTATAAATTAACCGCTATTTTTACCCATTTGTTTTCCATTGAAAGCAAAAAGGTGAGAAATAATGCCAAACAGAAGGCAATCAGCAACGATACGACTGTCAGCAACAAACTCGTTGGAATCCCTTGTGCGATCACGCTTAAATATTCTTGAAACATTATTTCACACCCCTTTCAAAACGAGTAAAACGTAGCTCTAATTTTCGAATACCAACTTGGCTAATTAATGTTACCGCTAAATAAATTAACGCAGCAATACCGTACCAAGTAAAAGGCTGATGAGTGTTGGTATTAATCAGATCCGCTTGGCGCATTAAATCATCTACGCCAATTAATGAAACCAATGCCGTATCTTTTAGTAATACAAGCCATTGATTGCTTAAACCCGGTAAAGCGTGACGCCATACTTGTGGCATAACAATGTGAATAAAGGTATAGCTTTTGCTTAACCCTAGGGCTGCACCTGATTCCCATTGACCTTTCGGGATAGCTTGAATTGCACCACGTAATGTTTGTGAAGCATAAGCTGCAAAAATAAGAGAAAGTGCAAATACACCGCAGCCAAATGCCTCAAATTCAATGTATTCTCCTGTTAGCATTTCTACTAATTCAGTAGAACCAAAATACACGAGTAAGACAACGAGAATTTCAGGTAAGCCACGCAACAAGGCAATGAGTACTGCCGTTGGTTTACCAACAAAACGATTTGCTTCAAGTACGGCAAAAATTAGGCTTAAAAATAATCCTAGGATTAATGAACAGACCGCAAGCCCTAAAGTCATTAGGGCTGCGGTAAGCATCAAAGAAAGAAAATCATAACTCATAGATTATTTTGTCATCCATTTATCATAGATTTTTTGGTATTCACCATTTGCTTTAATTGCAGCTAAACCTTTGTTTAATTGCTCTGCTAATTCTTTATTTGATTTATGCATCGCAATGCCTAAACCATTACCAAAATATTTTTTATTTGCTACTTTTTCGCCAATAAATTGCATTTCTGGTTCTTTGCTAATCATATCTGCAAGTACTGCAGTATCACCAAAAATCATATCAATTCTACCGCTCTTTAAGTCTAAAATTGCGCTTTGTAAACTTGCATAGGATTTTGGACTATATTGCTTGGTTTCCGCTACGGTATATTGTTGGAATGTGGTGCCATTTTGAACACCTACATTTTTTGCACTTTTTAATGTCGCTTTGCCTTTAAGAGCAACATAGCTTGCTGTGCTGTCGTAATACGCATCAGAGAATAAAACCTGTTTTGCACGAGCATCAGTAATATCAATAGCGGAAATTGAAGCATCAAAACGTTTTGCTTTTAAATTTGGAATTAACGCATCAAAGGCTTCCCCTTTGAATTTACAGGTTGCTTGAATTTCTTGACAAATTGCATTCGCCACATCAACATCAAACCCGATAATTTCGCCTTGTTCATTTGTGGTTTCAAATGGTGGATAGCTAGGTTCCATCGCAAAAGTAAGCTCTTGTGCGCTTGCAGCAATAGATGATCCCAATAAAATGGTAGTTAATAATGTTTTTTTCATCGTAAGCTCCTTATTTTCTAGTGAGAAAGATAGTGTTTAAATTGTTCCGTTTTTGGATTTTCAAAGCAATCTGCCGAGCCCATTTCGACGATTTTACCTTGTTCCATATAGACGACTTTTGTCGCCACTTTTTGCGCCACATTGACTTCGTGGGTTACAATCACTTGCGTAATGCTAGTTTCTTGTAATTCTTTAATAATATCTACAACTTGCGCCGTAATTTCTGGATCTAATGCAGCCGTTGGTTCATCAAATAACAGAACTTGTGGTTTCATCATCAGTGCGCGGGCTATTGCAACACGTTGTTGCTGACCGCCTGATAAATGTAATGGAAAGCGATCGGCAAGTTGTTCTAAACGTAAACGTTTTAACAATTCCATTGCATCGGCTTTAGCTTCATTTTCACTCACACCACGTACTTTCATTGGTGCTTCAATTAAGTTTTCAATTACCGTTAAGTGCGGCCAAAGATGATATTGTTGAAACACCATTCCTACATCTTGACGTAGTTGTCTGATTGCTTTGGGATTTGCCATTGCGTTAGATAAATTAAATTCATTGTTTGCAATGCTTAATTCGCCAGATTTTGGCACTTCTAACAAATTTAATGTACGAATTAATGTACTTTTGCCTGCGCCACTTGGACCCAGCAACACAACGGTATCGCCTTCTTCTGCTTCAAGGTTAATATCAAATAACGCTTGTGATGAACCGTAAAAGAAATTGAGATTTTTAACACGAATAGCCATTTTTCTTCTCTATGCTTTATAAGATGAAAAAATATTACATTTTTATGCATAATTATGCAAGTGCAATTAATAAAAAATCCCAAAAAATTTTGGGATTTTAAAAACTCGCTTGAAATCAACCGCACTTTAGGCTTGTTTTGCCATTTCAAACTCAATTAACATCATTAAAATATGAATAACTTTGATATGGATTTCTTGAATACGATCTGCATAACTGAAATGGGGTACGCGAATTTCAACATCTGCTAATCCTGCCATTTTTCCGCCATCTTTGCCTGTCATTGCAATGACTTTCATGCCTTTTGCTTTTGCCGCTTCAATGGCGTTTAAAATGTTTTTTGAATTGCCAGAGGTTGATAAACCGAATAACACGTCACCTTTTTGACCTACTGCTTCAACATAGCGTGAAAAGACATATTCATAGCCAAAGTCATTACTTACACAGCTTAAATGACTTACATCTGAAATTGCAATGGCAGGGTAGCCAGGACGATTTTCACGATAACGACCTGTTAATTCTTCTGCAAAATGCATCGCATCACAGTGCGAACCGCCATTACCACAAGAAAGCACTTTGCCTCCTTGTTTGAAGCTGTTGGAAATTAATAATGCTGCTTCTTGAATTAATTTAATGTTATTTTCGTCAGAAATAAATTTGTTTAATACATCTTGTGCTTCCACAAGTTCCGCTTTTATTTGCTCTAAATACATTGATTGCTCCTTATTGGGAATAAAATCGCGATGGCATTGTATAGCAGATAAACATTCTTCGCTAGCGTAAATAAAAATTCATCTTTTTCCGATGAAGTAATGATTTTTTGCGATTTAGATCGTAATAATGAATTTACGTGCTTTGGGATTATTCCTGATAAACGTATTCTGAGAAAAATGACCAGCACTTAAATTTACAAAAACGTCATGAAATTTTACTGCACTTTGTTACTTTTCTTCGTGAGCTCTTTCGCTTTGGCTAACACAGATTTAATGCTTCTTCATACCTACGATAATCAATCAATAGAAGGTTGGGTGATGTCTGAAAAGTTAGATGGTGTACGCGGTTATTGGGATGGAAAGCAATTATTAACTCGACAAGGGCAACGTTTATCACCGCCAGCCTATTTCACTAAGGATTTTCCGCCTTTTGCGATTGATGGTGAATTATTTAGTGAGCGAAATCATTTTGAGGAAATTTCATCAATCACAAAATCTTTTAAAGGCGATAGTTGGGAAAAACTGAAATTGTATGTTTTTGATGTGCCTGATGCAGAAGGCAATTTATTTGATCGTTTGGCTAAATTGAAAGCGTATTTACTTGAACATTCTACGACTTATATTGAAATTATTGAACAAATTCCAGTAAGAGATAAAGCGCATTTATATGAGTTTCTTAATCAAATCGAATCTTTGAAGGGGGAAGGCGTCGTTGTTCGAGATCCTCATGCACCTTATGAACGAAAACGTACCCATCGGATTTTAAAATTGAAAACAACTCAAGATGAAGAATGTACGGTTATTGCATACCATAAAGGCAAAGGACAATTTGAAAATGTGATGGGCGCTTTAACTTGTAAAAATCATCGGGGAGAATTTAAAATCGGTTCGGGTTTTAATTTAAACGAACGAGAAAATCCCCCTCCGATAGGATCCTTGATTACTTATAAATATCGAGGCCTTACGAATAGTGGAAAACCTCGATTTGCAACCTATTGGCGAGAGAAAAAATGAACCTATTTGTAAATCTGACAAAATGAATTTAATCAATATGGAAACAAGCGATTAATTTTCCATCAGTATGTTGTTCCAAGTGTGGTTGATTTTCACGACATTTTTCTGTCGCTTTCCAACAACGAGGATTAAATGCACAGCCTTTTGGCGGATTAATCGGGCTTGGTAATTCGCCTGTCAGCTTAATACGCTCACGGCGCAAGTTTGGTGACAAACGTGGTGTTGCTGAAAGTAACGCTTTGGTATAAGGATGTTGAGGATTAGAGAAGATTTGCTCTGTTGTCCCTTTTTCGACACAACGACCTAGATACATCACCATCACTTCATCGGCGATATGCTCTACCACAGAAAGATCGTGTGAAATGAACACGTAAGACAAGCCTAATTCATCTTGTAAATCCATCATTAAATTCAGTACTTGCGCACGCACGGAAACATCCAATGCAGAAACAGGCTCATCGGCAACGACAACATCAGGATCTAACATTAAACCACGAGCGATGGCAATACGCTGGCGTTGTCCGCCTGAGAACATGTGAGGATAACGATCATAAAATTCAGCGCGTAATCCTACTTTTTCCATCATTGATAAGACTTTTTCTCGACGTTCTTTGGCAGAAAGTTTTGTATTGATGATCAATGGTTCTTCCAAAATTGAACCAATTTTTTTGCGTGGATTTAATGACGCATAAGGATTTTGGAAAACAATTTGAATTTTTTTACGACGCAGCGCCTTTGTTTCAGGAGCATTTTCTAAAAAATTGTGCCCTTTGTAATACAATTTGCCTTCCGTTGGTTGTTCAATCATGGTTAGCAAACGCCCTAGCGTTGATTTTCCACAACCTGATTCCCCCACGACAGCTAAAGTTTTACCTCGTTCAAGCTGAAAAGAGACACCATCTAACGCTTTTACTTGCTGTGGTTTTGCAAATAAGCCTTTTTTTACAGGGTAATATTTTTTTAAGCCAATCGCATTTAATAATGGCGCATTTTCTTTTACTTCATTCGTCATTATTAAGCTCCTTGATATTCAACGGGATTGCCTTGCTCGTTCAGCGGAGTATGGCATTTTACTTTACGCGAACCGATATTATGCAATTGAGGTTCGACTTGTCGACAGTATTCGGTTGCATAAGGGCAGCGAGGATTTAATAAGCAGCCCGTTGGGCGATCGTATTTTCCAGGTACTACACCTTGTAATGACGCTAAGCGAGATTTTCCTTCTGCAAATTCAGGTAATGAACGTAACAAGGCCTGAGTGTAAGGATGTTTTGGCTCGCGGAAAATATCTTTTGCAGTGCCTTCTTCAACGATTTGTCCTGCATACATTACGATAATTCGATCTGTAGCTTCAGAAACAAGCGCAAGATCATGGGTAATCAAAATCAGCGACATGCATTCTTTTTTCTGCAATTCGAGTAAGAGTTCCATAATTTGTGCTTGAATAGTGACATCTAGCGCAGTAGTTGGCTCGTCAGCAATCAATAATTTAGGTTTACAAGCAATTGCCATCGCAATCATCACACGCTGACTCATTCCGCCAGAAAGCTGATGAGGATAAACATCAATTCGAGATTCAGGATCTGGGATACCGACCAATCTTAAAAGCTCTAAAGTGCGGTCTTTTCTTGCCTTTTTTGTACCGCCTTCATGAGTTTTTAACGCCTCCATAATTTGGAAACCGACGGTATAAGCAGGATTCAAGCTTGTCATCGGATCTTGGAAAATCATCGCAACATCAGCACCAATAAGCTGGCGTTTAGCTTTACTCTCTAAAGTGAGTAAATTGGTATTTTCAAATTGCAAGGATTCTGCCGATACACGTCCTGGATGATCAATTAGCCCCATAATTGCGAGAGAACTCACAGATTTCCCTGACCCCGATTCTCCCACAATGCCAAGCACTTCGCCTTGTGCGACTTGATAGCTGATGCGATCCACTGCTTTAAATAGCGTATTTTTATCGCCAAAGTGAACAGAAAGTTCTTTTACGTCTAATAATGCCATTCTGTTTTCCTATTGTTTGAGTTTTGGATCTAGTGCATCCCGCAAGCCATCACCCATTAAGTTAAAGGCGAGCACTAAAGATAAAATAACTAAGCCAGGAATTGTAACCAACCAGTTTGCTGCTTGCATAAAACCACGTGCTTCTGAAAGCATTGTGCCAAGCTCAGGTGTTGGTGGTTTTGCACCAATGCCTAAGAAACCAAGTGTCGCGAGTTCTAAGATCGCATTGGAAATTCCCATTGTCATTTGCACAATCAAGGGTGCCAAACAGTTTGGTAAAATCACAATAAACATGAGGCGAAGAACACCTGCGCCAGCGACTTTAGACGAGGTGACATAATCACGATTTTTTTCATTCATCACGGCTGCTCGAGTCAAACGCACATAGCTAGGAATCGATACAACGGCGATCGCTAAAGTGGCATTGGCGAGTGATGGCTCTAAAATAGAGACGACCACAATCGTCAAGAGCAAGTTTGGAATCGCGAGCATAATATCAATTAGGCGAATGATAATTGTATCTAGCACGCCGCCATAATAGCCAGAAATCAAGCCAAGGCTGGTACCAAAGGCACAAGATAGTAATACAATGACAAATCCCGCAAAGACGGAAATTCGCGTTCCGTAAATGATGCGAGAAAGGATATCTCGCCCAATATCATCTGTTCCGAGTAAATAGGCTGGATTGCCGCCTTCATACCAAGCGGGAGGCAGTAAAAGTGCGGTACGATTTTGTTCTGTTGGATCAAAAGGCGCAATATAAGGCGCGAGAATGCTGATTAAGGCAACAATCACAATAAAGGTTAAACCGATTAGCGCGTCTCGGTTTTGTTTGAAGTAAAACCAAAATTCTTGCAAGGGCGTTTTTGGCGCGAAAGTTGAAGGCGTGTCAGACATAATTTCTCCTACAATTAATGACGGATACGCGGATTGACCACGCCGTAAAGTAAATCGACGGTTAAATTCACCACAATAATAATCGTCGCAATAATCAGTACAGAACCCTGTAATACTGGATAATCGCGCGCTTGAATCGCATCAATAATCCATTTTCCAATTCCCGGCCATGAGAAAATGGTTTCTGTCAGTACGGCACCGGAAAGCAATTGACCAACGATTAATCCGACCACAGTGACAACAGGAATTAACGCATTACGCAATGCATGAACAATGACGATTCGAGTATAACTTAGGCCTTTTGCTTTTGCTGTGCGAATGTAATCTTCGCCTAATACTTCCAACATCGCAGATCGTGTCATACGAGTAATAATGGCGAGAGGAACAGTGCCTAGGACGATTGCAGGAAGAATTAACGATTTAATCGCATTTTCGAAGGCACCGGGCATACCAGAAAGCCAGCTATCAATGAGCATAAATCCTGTTGGTGTATCGATCCAAAATCCATTATCTAAACGTCCACCTTGCGGTAAACCGAGTTGTGGTGAAACGTATAAAATTAAAATCAATCCCCACCAGAAAATTGGCATAGAATAACCTGTGAGTGATGCAGCTGTAACTGTGTGAGAAATCCAACTGTCTTTTTTTACTGCAGCAATCGTGCCTAAAATTACTCCGCCTAATAACGACCAAAATAACGCAAAAAATGCTAATTCAGCTGTGGCAGGGAAAAGTGTAAAGAATTCAGTAAGAACTGGTTGTTGAGTGCGGAATGATGCCCCAAAATCACCTTGTAGCACTTTAGCAATATAATGAAAATATTGTTCATGCAAAGGAAGATTTAATCCTAATTGATGCATCATTTGTTGATGTATTTCAGGTGTTAAGCCACGTTCTCCCATCATTATTTCAACTGGATCGCCAGGAATAAAATGCACAAGGGCAAAAGTGATAAAAGTAATGGCAATAAAAGTTGGAATTACCATTAAGATACGTTTGAAGAAAAATTTAAACATTCAATCACTCAAATACAAAAAAGTGCAGTTAAAATTCACCGCACTTTTCAAAGAAATTAATCGGTAGAAGTAAAACTCTCTTGGATTCTACCGCACTTTTTCCAGTTTTGCCAAATGTGCAATGAGCCATTTAATGCCTTGCGCTTGGAAGGCAATTTGGAGGCGAGTATTGTTATCTGATCCTTCGACATTAATGACTGTGCCAAAACCGAATTTTTCATGTTTGACTTTTTGACCCATTTTCCATTCATTTTCGCCCGCACTTGTATTAGACAATGAACCGACTTTTGCTAGATTCATTGCGCGCATGACAGTTCCTCGTAAACGAATTTCTTGGATACATTCTCTCGGTAATTCTGCGATAAAACGTGATGGCAAATGGCGTTCTTCTTTTGCATATAACCGACGGCTTTCCGCATAAGAGATGGTCAGTTTTTTCTTCGCGCGAGTAATACCGACATAAGCTAAACGACGTTCTTCTTCTAAACGCCCTGGTTCTTCAAAAGAACGGAAACTTGGGAATAATCCTTCTTCTACGCCCACCATAAATACACGAGGAAATTCTAAGCCTTTTGCAGAGTGCAACGTCATCATTTCTACACAAGATTGATGCGGCGAGGCTTGTTCTTCACCTGCTTCTAAAGAGGCATGAGTTAAAAAGGCGGTGAGCTCTGTCACATCTTCAGCATCATCAGGCTTGATGAATTCACGGGTTGCGGTAACTAATTCTTCCAAGTTTTCAATACGCACTTCGCCTTTTTCACCTTTTTCTTGTTTATACATTTCATATAAACCCGAATGTTTAATCACAAAATCAGCTTGTGCGAAAAGCGGCATTTCTGCGGTATCAAGTTGTAGTGAATTAATTAATTCTTGGAAACGCAATAATGCTGTTGAGGCTCGCCCAGCCAACATATTTTCTTGTGTCGCAACTTGTACTGCTTGCCATAAGGTAATTTGGCGTTCGCGGGTTAAGTTGCGCAATATATCTAAAGTGCGGTCGCCAATGCCACGGGTAGGCGTATTAATTACACGCTCAAAAGCGGCATCATCTTGACGATTATTAATCAAACGAAGATAGGCCAAAGCATCTTTAATTTCTTGACGTTCGAAGAAACGCATACCGCCATAAATACGATATGGAATTTGACAACGAATTAAGGCTTCTTCAATAACGCGAGATTGACTATTACTACGATAAAGTACAGCACAATCATCAAGTTTTCCGCCATGTTCTACCCAATCCTGAATTTGTGAAGCAACAAATTTTGCTTCGTCCAATTCATTAAAAGCGGCATAGATGCCCACAGGATCGCCTTTTTCTCCCTCTGTCCATAAATTTTTACCGAGACGATCACTATTGTTTGCAATTAATTCATTTGCGCTGTTTAGGATATTGGCGGTAGAACGATAGTTTTGTTCAAGGCGAATTGTTTCTGCGTTGAAATCTTTCAAGAATTTTTGAATATTTTCGATTTGTGCGCCACGCCAACCGTATATAGATTGATC
Organism: Haemophilus quentini; assembly: GCA_001752465.1. GTDB lineage: Bacteria > Pseudomonadota > Gammaproteobacteria > Enterobacterales > Pasteurellaceae > Haemophilus > Haemophilus quentini. The sequence goes on along the minus strand of MDJB01000057.1, from coordinate 26,065 downwards.
GTCATCGCCTACGATCATGACTTTGCCTGTTTCTCCCGCGAGAATTTTAATCCACTTATATTGAATTTTATTGGTATCTTGAAACTCATCCACCAAAATATGCTGAAAACGTTGTTGATAACGTTGCAAAATTAATGGTTTTTTCTCAAATAATTCATAGGCTCGAATTAATAATTCAGCAAAATCGACCAATCCTGCGCGATCGCAAGTGTCTTGATAGATCTTATAAATTTTAATCCATTCACGCTCTTGACGATCATTAAAATCTTCAATGTCGTTTGATCGCAAGCCTTCATCTTTTTTGTTATTGATGTACCAACAAGCTTGTTTCGGCGGAAAAGCTTTTTCATCAAAATTATATAGTTTTAATAACCGTTTAATTAAACGAAGTTGATCTTCTGAATCTAAAATTTGGAAATCTTGTGGCAATCCCACATCTAAATGATGGGCTCGCAACAATCGATGGGCAATGCTGTGGAAGGTTCCAATCCACATACCAAATAATTGATGTTGTGCGTGTTTGGCAAGGGTAGCTTGAATACGATGACGCATTTCTGCGGCTGCTTTATTGGTAAACGTCACCGCCATAATGCTGCCTTCAGAAATATTTTCTACCGCAATTAACCAAGCGATGCGGTGCGTCAATACACGCGTTTTGCCAGAGCCTGCACCTGCTAGCACTAAGTTATTACCAAGAGGGGCTGCTACGGCTTCGCGTTGTTTATCGTTAAGTCCGTCAAGTAATTCAGAAATATCCATGATGAAATTTTTATCTGTTCAAATTTACAGGAATTATAAGTCTAATTTTTTTATATAACAATCAAGAAAATCATAAACTTATCCGACTTTACAAAAATAGTATTACAACTTATATTGATTCGCGGTTAGTCGGGGTGCGGACATCGCTGAGAAAATACCCGTGAACCTGAAACAGTTAGCACTGGCATAGGAAACTAATCTCTCCTCCTTAAAGGGCTGACTTACTTTTTTCTGTATTCATATAAGTAAGGATGCATCATGAAACTCTCTTTTTCTTTAAAAAATTCTTTTAAATTGACCGCACTTTCCAGCGTGCTTGGTTGCGGCTTATTAGGATTAAGTTTATCAACCCCTGCTCAAGCGGAAGGCAAATTAGTGCTTTATTGCAGCGTCCAAAACACGACTTGTGAAAAAGTCGCTCACGCTTTTAGCAAAAAATATAATGTGGACACTCAGTTTGTGCGTAATAGCACAGGGACTGTATTAGGCAAAATCAAAGCCGAAAAAGAAAATCCACAAGCAGATGTGTGGTATGGCGGTACATTGGAACCGCACTTTCAGGCTCGAGATGCTGGTTTGTTAGAAACTTATCGTTCACCTCTGCAAAAAGAAATTATGCCTCAATTCAAAAAGCTGACTGAACAACGTGGCGATACCACATCGATTATTTATCTTATGGAACTTGGCATTGGGATGAACGAAAAACTGCTAGCTGAAAAAAATATCGCGAAGCCTCAATGTTATGCTGATTTATTAAAACCAGAATTTAAAGGGTTAATTCAATATCCAGATCCTCGAGTATCGGGCACAGGCTACACCATTCTTACAACTTTAATTGAAATTATGGGCGAAGATAAAGCCTTTGCTTATTTGAAAGAACTTGATAAAAACATTGCTCAATACACGAAAACTGGATTAGCAACGGCTAATATTTCTACGGGTGCAGCCGCAGTTGATATTGGTTTTATGCATACTTATGTGCGTGAAAAGGATAAAGGCGCACCGGTTATTGGTGCTTTACCTTGCGAAGGCACAGGCTATACGTTAGGGGCGGTCAGTATCATTAAAAATGGGCGCAATTTAGATAATGCTAAGCGCTTTGTCGATTTTGTTCTTTCTGCTGAAGCTCAAGAAATTCCTTGGCGTGAGGCTGATTCTTACCAACTGCCAACAAATATTCATGCTAAAGCGCATCCGCATCTTTCAGAGCCGGCAAAACTTAAATTACTTGATATTGATTTCATCAAATTTGGTTCGGATCAAGAGGCGAAACGATTAATAGAACGCTGGGTTGAAAATGTGAAGGAAAGAAAAGAGTAATTGATGCTAGCTTGATAAAAGTGCGGTGAAAATTCACCGCACTTTGCTTTTCCCCTTGAAATCTTTTTTTTTATTCTTATATCTGTGACGTTCAATTTTTATCTTTATGAAGGAAAAAATTATGTCACAAAATCAAGAAACTCGCGGCTTCCAATCAGAAGTCAAACAACTTCTCCAATTAATGATTCATTCTTTGTATTCCAACAAAGAAATTTTCTTACGTGAATTAATTTCTAATGCCTCTGATGCAGCAGATAAATTACGCTTTAAAGCACTTTCCAACCCTGCTTTATATGAAGGTGATGGCGACTTACGTGTGCGTGTTAGCTTTGATGCGGATAAAGGAACTATCACGATTAGTGATAACGGCATTGGTATGACTCGTGAGCAAGTCATCGATCATTTGGGGACGATTGCAAAATCAGGAACAAAAGAATTTTTAACCGCACTTGGCCAAGACCAAGCAAAAAATAGCCAACTTATTGGGCAATTTGGTGTAGGTTTTTATTCAGCTTTTATTGTGGCAGATAAAGTGACTGTAAAAACTAGAGCGGCTGGTGAAGAGGCGAATAAAGCCGTACTTTGGGAATCTGCGGGCGAAGGCGAATATTCTGTTGCGGATATTGAGAAAAAATCCCGTGGTACAGATGTGATTTTACATTTACGTGAAGATGAAAAAGAATTTTTAAACGAATGGCATTTACGTGAAATTATCGGTAAATATTCTGACCATATTGGCTTGCCAGTGGAAATGCTGACGAAAGAATACGATGATGAAGGCAAAGAGTGCGGTGAGAAATGGGAGAAAATTAATAAATCCGATGCACTTTGGACGCGTTCTAAAAATGATGTTTCCGATGAGGAATACAAAGAGTTTTATAAACACTTAAGCCATGATTTTGCTGATCCTGTCACTTGGGCGCATAACAAAGTTGAAGGAAATCAAGCATATACTAGTTTGCTTTATGTGCCAGTTAAAGCACCTTGGGATTTATTTAATCGCGAGCATAAACACGGCTTAAAACTTTATGTTCAACGTGTATTTATTATGGATGATGCTGAGCAATTTATGCCGAATTATCTACGTTTTATGCGTGGTTTAATCGATAGCAATGACTTGCCATTAAATGTATCTCGTGAAATTTTACAGGATAACAAAATTACTGCTGCATTACGCAAAGCATTAACTAAGCGTTCATTACAAATGCTAGAAAAATTAGCAAAAGATGATGCAGAAAAATATCTTCAATTCTGGAAAGAGTTTGGTTTAGTCTTGAAAGAAGGCCCTGCAGAAGATTTTGCTAACAAAGAAACTGTAGCGAAGTTATTGCGTTTTGCTTCAACGCATAATGATAGCAGCGAGCAAACTGTCTCTTTAGAAGATTATATCTCGCGTATGAAAGAGGGGCAAAAAGCTATCTATTACATTACAGCGGATAGTTATGTTGCAGCGAAAAATAGTCCGCACTTGGAATTATTCAATAAAAAAGGCATTGAGGTTTTATTGCTTTCCGATCGCATTGATGAATGGATGTTAAGCTATTTAACTGAATTTGACGGTAAACCATTACAAAGTATCACGAAAGCAGATTTGGATTTAGGCGATTTAGCGGATAAAGAATCTGAAACGCAAAAACAACAAGATGAAGCCTTTGGTAGTTTTATTGAGCGTGTGAAAAACTTGCTTGGCGAACGTGTGAAAACGGTGCGTTTAACTCACAATTTAACGGATACACCAGCGGTAGTTTCTACAGATAATGATCAAATGACGACCCAAATGGCGAAATTGTTTGCCGCCGCAGGGCAACCTGTACCAGAAGTAAAATATACTTTTGAACTTAATCCAGAACACCATTTAGTGAAAAAAGTAGCGGATATTGCCGATGAAACAGAATTTGCTGATTGGGTGGAATTATTACTTGAACAAGCTATGTTAGCAGAGCGTGGATCTTTGGAAAATCCAGCTGCGTTTATTAAACGCATAAATAAATTATTAGGCTAACTAAAAATAAATAAGCCCGATTTAATCGGGCTTATTTACTAGGATAATATTTAGAATAATCCCCAATCCATTTTTTCATTGTTTTTTGTTGCTTGAGTGTATTCGCAAAATTAAATGTTTTTCGTTTATTATTAAATTTAGTACCTAAAATAATGACTTTTCTTTCGTCTTCGGCCACTTCATATAAAAAATAGATATTATTTATTGTAATGTATTTATAGCCTGTCTTTCCCCAGAATGGTCTAAGTTGCGGGATATTCGTTAAAATCATTTTTAGTTTATCAAGATCATCTTGAGTTAGATAAGTCACGATAAATTGTTTTAGAAGATCTTTTTCAAGGCAATCTCCTGATGTTTCAGCAATATAAACATCGTATGTTGGCAGCATAATCGACTCTATTTTTTAAAATCGAATGGCTCAATTTTATGATTTAAAATAGCTTGCCAAGCTTCCGAACTTGCTTTTGCAGCTAATTGTCGTTCTTCCAAACTAAAAGCGTATTCTTCCTTGTCTTTTTTTTGCGTTTTGAGTAAATCAGAAATTTGTTCAAAAGTGAGTTCCATTTGAGACTCCTTACTGTGAATATTGACAATATTATGCCTGACTAAGCGACTTTTTTCATCTGTTTTTTCATCGAATTATTGGTCGTTTTTCAGGTATAATGTTGTAATTAAATGGCGAGAAAAGAGAGAAAAATATGATTACAGTTTACGGCATTAAAAATTGCGATACGGTGAAGAAAGCGTTGAAATGGCTGACGGATCACAACATTGAACACAAACTTCATGATTACCGTGTTGATGGGTTAGATTTGAACTTTTTAACCCAAGCGGAAGCTCAATTTGGCTGGGATGTGTTAGTGAATAAACGCAGTACAACTTGGCGTAATTTGGATGAACAAGTTAAAAATTCCCTTGATAAAACGACCGCACTTTCCGTGTTGGCTGAGAATTCAACCTTAATTAAACGCCCAATTATTTTACAAGATGGAAAGGCATTAATTGGATTTAATGAAAAGGAATATCAGGCTGCTTTTGCTTAAAGTGCGGTTATTTTCTTAGGAGTTTTTATGAGAGAAAAAGTGGTTTCGTTGGCGCAAGATTTAATTCGTCGCCCATCTATTAGCCCGAATGACGAAGGCTGTCAGCAAATTATTGCCGAACGTTTAGAAAAATTAGGTTTTCAAATTGAATGGATGCCTTTTAATGATACGCTGAATTTGTGGGCAAAATACGGAGCGGGTGAACCTGTTATTGCTTTTGCAGGTCATACGGATGTTGTGCCTACTGGTGATGAAAATCAATGGTCGTATTCTCCGTTTTCTGCTGAGATTATTGATGGCATGCTTTATGGTCGTGGTGCGGCGGATATGAAAGGCTCCCTTGCTGCAATGATTGTGGCGGCAGAAGAATATGTAAAAGCAAATCCTAATCATAATCATAAAGGCACCATTGCATTATTGATTACCTCTGATGAAGAGGCCGCCGCAAAAGATGGTACCGTGCGTGTGGTTGAGACTTTAATGGCGCGTAATGAAAAAATTACTTATTGTATGATTGGCGAGCCATCGAGTGCTAAAAACTTAGGCGATGTTGTCAAAAATGGTCGTAGAGGCTCAATTACAGGAAACCTTTATATTCAGGGGATTCAAGGACACGTGGCATATCCGCATTTAGCTGAAAATCCAATCCATAAAGCCGCCCCATTCTTGCAAGAATTGACGACCTATCAATGGGATGAAGGTAATGAGTTTTTCCCTCCAACAAGCCTACAAATTGCTAATATTCACGCAGGTACGGGAAGTAATAATGTGATTCCAGGTGAGTTATATATTCAGTTCAATTTGCGTTATTGCACAGAAGTCACGGATGAAATCATCAAGCAAAAAGTAGCTGAAATGCTAAAAAAACATAATTTGAAATATCGTATTGAATGGAATTTATCAGGTAAACCGTTTTTAACAAAACCAGGTAAATTATTAGATTCGATAACCTCCGCTATTGAGGAAACCACAGGCATAACGCCAAAGGCTGAAACAGGTGGTGGCACCTCAGACGGTCGTTTTATTGCATTGATGGGCGCAGAAGTAGTGGAATTTGGGCCACTTAACGCAACAATTCATAAAGTCAACGAATGTGTCAGTGTAGAAGATCTTGGCAAGTGCAGTGAGATTTATCACAAAATGTTAGTGAATTTATTGGATAGCTAAAATGAAATTAACGCCAGAAATGTTTACAGGAAAGTCCCGTGAGCATTTAGTCAATTTACCCGCAACTCATTCATCAAATCATTTTTTGCAAACACAAGCTGTGCAAGCATTTCAATGTTTGCAACAAAGAGCGGCGAAAAATGGCTTTAATTTACAGCCTGCGAGCAGTTTTCGTGATTTTGAACGCCAACAGATTATTTGGAACAGCAAATTTAAAGGCGAGAGAAAAGTCCATGATGACGCAGGCAAAGCATTAGATTTGAGCCAATTAGATGACTGGCAAAAATGTCAGGCAATTTTACGTTGGTCTGCATTGCCAGGGGCTAGCCGTCATCATTGGGGAACGGAAGTAGATATTTTCGATCTTAATCTTTTGCCACAGGGGCAATCTTTACAACTGGAGCCTTGGGAATATGAAAAAGGCGGCTATTTCTTTGAATTGAGTGAATTTCTTACCGAGAATTTATCGCACTTTGATTTTGCTTTGCCTTTTATAAATATGCAGTCCAATAAGAAAGTGGGGCGGGAGCCTTGGCATATCAGTTATTTGCCGTTAGCTGAATTGGCAAGCCAGCAATTTTCACCAGACATTTTGCAACAGGCATGGAAAGGGGAAAATATTTTAGGCGCAGACTGTTTAATATCAAATCTTGAACAAATTTTTTCTGAATATATTGTTTAAAAATAAAGCCTTATCGTGAAGATAAGGCTTTATTTTTAGGCGTAAAAAAGCCCTTTTCCATGCAAATAAATAGGCAGCTCATCGCCAATAGATAAATCAGGGAAAATGATGTTCTCAATCCATATTGCGTAGCCATTAATTTCAATTTGAATAGCGGTAATTTTCCCTTTAAATTCAATTTGTTTTACTTGCCCTTTTAAAAGTGCGGTTGGATTTTCCGATGTTTTAAACAGGCTAAATTGTTCTGGGCGAAGTAAAATCTTACCTTGTTTCAGCGAGATTGATTTGTTTTTTACAGGAATATTACCTAATTGGCATTGAACTGTGTTTTCATCAATCAGATTCGCCGATAGCACGATGTTGTCACCAATAAAACTTGCGGTTTCAATATGATTAGGCGACCAATAAAGTGTACGAGGCGTGTCGATTTGTAAAATTTTTCCTTGTTGGATAACTGCGATTTTATCCGCATAACGTAATGCTTCATCACGATCATGGGTGACGAAAATCGCTGATGCACCGCTTTGGCGTAGTGCTTTCAGCATATCATGACGAATTTGCTGGCGAAGATGTTCATCTAAGGCACTAAAAGGTTCGTCTAATAAAATCAGTTCTGGATTCGGCGCCAGTGCTCGAGCTAGCGCCACACGTTGTTGTTGTCCGCCTGAGAGTTGGTGAGGAAAACGTTCTGCCAGTTCACTAATTCCCGTGAGTTGCATTGCTTGCTCAATTCGCATTTTCTCTTCATCCGTTTTCCCTTTGCCATTCCCCAATCCGTAAGCAATGTTGCGATAGACATTTAAGTGAGGGAAAAGTACACCTTCTTGTACCACATAACCTAGATGGCGCTGTTGCGTTGGCACATTAGCATTCTCGCCAAAAATTAACTGCTCTTTTAGCCAAATTTCGCCCGTATTAGGTTGTTCAAATCCGGCGATTGTGCGTAATAACGTTGTTTTTCCACAACCAGAGGCACCTAGCAAAAAGAGGATTTCACCTCGTTGCAAGGTAAAGGAAATATCGTGTAGAACTTGTTGTTCATTAAAAAATTTATTGAGATTTTTAACGGCTAATAACGGAGTATTTATCATTTTATTTAAATGCATATTTTTTCAATAAAAACACAGGAATCCCTGAAAAGAGAACGAGCATGAGTGCATAAGGCGTTGCCGCAGCGTATTGCGCATCACTGGTATATTCCCAAACGGCAATAGAAAGGGTTTTTATGTCGTTTGGCGTGAGCAAAAGTGTTGCAGTAAGCTCTTTCATTAAATTCAAGAATACTAGAGCGAATGCCGCCGCAATGCCTGGTAACATTGCTGGCAATGTTAAAGTTCGGAAAATATAGAATGGACTTCGTCCTAGGCTTTGTCCGACTTTCTCAATATTATCAGATAGTTGCTCAAGTGAGGCTCTAAGTGTGGTTTGTGCCATTGGTAAATAGAGCATAAAGTAAGCCACGATGATAACTAAAAAGGTTTGATATAAGCTGTTGGCATAGTTGATTGTAAAGTAGATCAGCGATAATGCGATAACTAAGCCGGGTACGGCGTGTAATAGATAAGGTAATCGATCGATCCAAATGGTTAATTTGCTACGATAGCGTACAGCTGCCCAAACCAATGGCAAAGCACAAATTACAGTAAGCAGTGCGCCTAAGCCTGAAATAATAAATGAATTGCTGAATGCTGATAAAAATTCTGAAAAATCACCCGCACTTTCGAGTGAAGTTCCCACAATAAGCCAGTAAATTAACATAATCACAGGCACACCAATGCTTAAGATGAATATGCTAGAGAAAAATCCGAAGGTTAAACATTGTTTGCCAAAAGAAAGTGTTTTTATTGGATAAGGACGAGTGACACCTTTGCCACTGTTGTAAAGTGTTTGTTTACCGCGGAAGAATGTTTCTCCCAGCACAATAATGCTACAAATTGCCATTAATACAGCGGAAAGTAGTGCTGCGGTGCTGTTATTAAAAGACATTTCATATTCTTGGAAAATCGCAGTAGTGAATGTTTGGTAATTCAAAATCGAAACCGCACCGAAATCTACCAGCATATGTAATGCTATTAGCAATAAACTACTACCGATTGCTGGTTTTAATTGCGGGAAAATAGCGTGCCAAAAGGTGTAAGTTTGGCTTTTTCCTAATGAAAGGCTTACTTCTTCACGGGATCGGTCAAGTCGTTTAAGTGTGGCTGAAATAGGCAAGTAAGCGAGCGGGAAAGAACTTAATGTCATGATGCCAATCGTTCCCCAAAAACCTTCTACTCGAAAGGTGAGACTGATCCAAGTAAAACAGCTCACAAAGGCTGGAATACAAAGTGGTAAACTCATCGCCACTTCAAAAAATGATTTGCCGAAAAAACGATAGCGTTCAAGTAAAAATGCACAAAGTGTACCGAGGAAAATGGAACCAATGGTTACACAGACCATTAGAAGCATTGTGTTGCTCAGTAATTCCGCCATTCTAGGGCGAATAAAAAGCTCAAGGCTACGATCTAATCCGACTTCAATCGCACGGAAAAGAATATACAGAAATGGTAATAAGAGCGGTAAACCAATAAGTAAAATAATGATGGTGAGCCAAAGTGGGGGAGTTCGGGTCAAAAGATAGTCCTTTATATGTTACAACTGTATTTTCACTTTTGGTGAAAATACAGTTGCGACGTTAGCGGGCTTATTTTAAACCAGCTTCTTCAATTAATTTATTTGCTTGTTCTTTGTCTTGAGCAGTAGTTGCTGAAACTACTGGCGCTTGCAATTTAGCATAAGGTTCCATATTGAATGGAGAAGTCACATCTGTACGTAATGGATATTCTGCACGTACAGCAACTAAGGCTTCTTGACCTTTTTTGCTTGCTAAGAAGTCCACGAATTTTTTCGCTTCTTCTTTATTTTTAGATGATTTTAAGATTGCAGCACCTGAGTAAGTAACTAACGCACCAGGGTCTTTATGACGAATAAAGTACAAGCGAGTTTTTAAGTTTTCTGCGCCTTTTTCTTTTGCTAATGCATACCAGTAGTAGTTATTAATTAAGGCTGCAGGTACTTCGCCATTTTCAACAGCTTGCAATGCAACACTGTTTTTCGCGTAAAGTTTACCATTTTCTTTTAAGCCTTTTAACCAATTAAGCGCAACTTTCTCGCCTTTTAGTTTAACAATAGCTACAACTTGTTCTAAGAATGCACCAGAGGTTGGTACATAACCGATTTTATCTTTCCATTTTGGTGTCGCGTAATCAAGTACTGATTTTTCCATATCTTTTTCAGATAATTTAGTGTGATCATAAACGACAACACGAGAACGACCGCTTAATGCAATCCAGTCTTTTTTAGGCGCAACAGGTACACCTTGGTGAGAAGTTTGTTTGATCGTATTGGCTGAAAGTGGTTCTAATAAACCCGCTTCAGAAAGTGCGGCAAATGGAGATGTTTGTTCTGAATAGAATACATCGGCTGGGCTTTTATCGCCTTCTTCTTTAAGTTGACCTGCTAACTGTTCGCTTTTAGCACTATTTAAAGTAACTTTGATGCCGGTTTCTTGCGTAAATGCATCAGCTACGGCTTTTGCTGCTTCTTTATGTTGGCCATTGTAAACGGTAATGTCGGCAAAGCTACTTGCTGAGAATGTAAGTGCAGCAGCGAGTGTCGCAATTTTGAAAGATTTGAATGTCATTGAAAACTCCTTGTTTTATGAGAATGAATGTTTTAATTAAGCCTGAATGAACCTTATTCTATTTCCAAATGCATACAAATGCAAATAATTCTCAATTTTTATTTGTGGCAAAATAAAAGGAGAGCACTTATCTCTCCCTTGTGAGTTGATTATTTTTTAGCTTTTGTTTTTCTTGGTTTTCTAGTTTTTGTTATTGCAGGTTGAATATAGCCAAGATGTGTTAGGTCATTACAAATGGAATCGAAGAGTTTTGAACAATCATATTCTTCATCAATAAGTTTTTCATTATTGGTCATATCTTTGTACTCATTCTGAATTAGATATTCTTTGAGTGTTGTTTCAAGTACGGCTCTGGTTGTAGGTTTTTCCATTTGAGACATTATATGAACAGAAAGCTCTGGGTTGACTAACTTTTCAATACCTAAATTATACATATTCCCTAATCCTATATATTGATTTGCCCCGTTTAACATAGTTTTGAGATATTGTGTAAAACGTTTCGGTACATAGGTTTTGTTATCTTCAAATGAATATATTTGATATGGTGTTAGATAAATATTTACATATCCTAAAATCACGGACAATAATACTGCATTGTAAATATCATTTTCAGTTATATTTTTAAATTCTTTGTTTTTGGCTATGTAATCTGTTAAAGATTTGATTGTGAATGAGCCAACTTGATAGATAAATTTTTCAAGCAAACTTACTATGCTTTGATTGTTAAATTGCACACTAAGCTCATTTTCTTTGAAGTGATTAACGAAGGTTAATTTATCTAAGAAACTCTTATCTATGTTCTCAGTACGGTTAATTTTGTTTTGTAAATTATCATGGCATAATAAACTTCTTCTAAATGCTACATCGTAAAGATAATCGAGGCATTGCTCACGTGCAACATAATCTGTTTCGGATAATTGATTGATCATGTCACGTAAATGTTGTGGCATCCAAGAAATATATGAAAGTTGAAAATCTGTATCACCAATATAAGCCAATTGATGTTGATGTAGGCTATCAATAAATTGATTTAAATAGAGAGGGTGGTTGTGATATTCGAGATATTCATGGGCAACATAATGGTCGCCTTTTGTTTGAATTTCATCAAAGTTCTCAATTCTACTTTGATTTTTAGATTTTTCAGACTCAATCGATTTAATTGCATCTGAGAATAATTGAACAATGGCTTTGCCACGACGAGTTTGTTCAGAGAGCGGTAAATCCTGAGTGTATTTATTCGCATAAAGCATAATATCTCGTGCAACTTCTCGGTTTTTCCAACCTGGATAGGTGTTGTAAGAAATATAAGCAATACCGTTTGGCGTTAAATTTTCTCGGCAAATTTCAAGAATTTTATCTTTAACATTATTTGGTACCCAAGAATAAATGCCATGTACAATAATGTAGTCAAACACGCCAAATTCAGGCGTAATATCGAGAATATTTTTTGCTTCTAAACGAACATTTGTTAATCCCATTGATTTAATGATTTCATTACCTTGAGTAATTTGACTATCTGATAAATCAATGCCTACAAATTCTGTATCTGGATAATAAACCGCTTGAGAAATTAAGTTTCCGCCAAAAGAAGAACCTAATTCTAATACTTTAGCACCTTTGAGTGCTGGCGGTGTTAATCCCCATAATGTTGCATTTCCTTCCAAAAGCGCAATGCTCGTATAAGAAAAGGGTTTTGAGTAGTATCTAAGTTCGTCATAAGGGTTATTTTGTTCAGTCATAATATATCCAGCTTGTCACATAATTAAGAGTGCATATTATAGAGGGGATATGGGTGAAAACAAAGTGATGATTATTTCCCATGAAGTGGTAATTACGCTAGAATAACCGCAATTTTCATCAGCTTAGTATTCCCATGCTTTCATTTATTCTCGAACCTCAAGATAACGCACGTTTGCAATCTTTATGTGGTGCATTTGATGATCATCTAAAACTTATCGAAAAAGAATTTAATCTTGTCATTGCTCGTCATAATTTCACTTTTAATATTGATACTGTGGAAGAGGATCCAAAACCTTATCATGCAAAATTGATAAAAAGTGCGGTGAAATTAATCCAAGATTTATATGTTGAAACTGCGCCCGTAAAAGGTAAAGTGAAAGAGTTAGATTTGGAAGATGTTCATATGGCTTTACAAGAAAGTCGCATGCTATCTCAAGTTGAGCCGAACCGCGCTGAAAATAATGTTTTCAGTACAACGATTAAAACTAAACGAGGTGTGATTAAACCTCGAGGCGAAAATCAAGTTCAATATTTGCATAATATTTTAACTCACGATATTAGTTTTGGTATTGGCCCAGCAGGAACGGGGAAAACATTCTTAGCGGTTGCTGCAGCAGTTGAAGCCTTAGAACGTCAAGAAATTCGTCGCGTTTTACTTACTCGCCCTGCGGTGGAAGCAGGAGAAAAGCTAGGTTTTTTACCAGGGGATTTAGGTCAGAAAATCGAACCTTATCTACGTCCGCTTTATGATGCTTTATTTGAAATGCTAGGTTTTGAGCGAGTGCAAAAATTAATAGAACGTAATGTTATTGAAATTGCGCCTTTGGCTTATATGCGTGGGCGTACGCTCAATGATAGTTTTATTATTTTAGATGAAAGCCAAAACACGACAGTTGAGCAAATGAAAATGTTTTTAACCCGAATTGGTTTTAATTCTAAAGCCGTGATTACGGGCGATATTACGCAAATTGACTTACCTCGTAGCACAAAATCTGGTTTACGCCATGCGATTGAAGTATTGGAAAAAGTACCAGAATTAAGTTTTAACTATTTTAATAGCAAAGATATTGTGCGTCATCCGGTGGTGGCTAAAGTCGTGCAAGCATACGAAGAATGGGAAGTACAAGATGAAATTCGTCGCAAAGAATTAGCGGAGCTTCGTAAAGCCGAACGTGAAAAAGAGTGGTCAGAAATTGAAAAGAATTTAGGAATTTAGGAGAGTGAAATGGGACGTATATTCGTTGATCTGCAACTTGCCACAGAAAATATAGAGGATTTACCAACAGAAGAGCAAATTGTGCAGTGGGCAACAGCCGCTGTTCAACCTGAAGGGGATGAGGTTGAAATGACGGTTCGTATTGTGGATGAAGCCGAAAGCCATGAATTAAATTTAACTTATCGTGGCAAGGATCGCCCGACTAACGTACTTTCATTTCCATTTGAATGCCCCGATCAGGTGGAGTTGCCATTGTTAGGGGATCTCGTGATTTGTCGTCAAGTCGTGGAACGAGAAGCCGCAGAACAAGAGAAACCATTAATGGCGCATTGGGCGCATATGGTCGTGCATGGTAGTTTACATTTACTTGGTTATGATCATATTGAAGACGATGAAGCTGAAGAAATGGAAAGTTTAGAAACCCAAATTATGCAAGGATTAGGTTTTGATGATCCTTATCTAGCAGAGAAATAATCTTTATTCGGAGTAATGATGTATAAAGCGGTATTTAGTGATTTTGATGGCACCTTATTAACCTCTCAACATACCATTTCCCCTCGAACTGTTGCCGCAATTAAGCGTTTAACGGCGAATGGTATTCCTTTTGTGCCAATTTCGGCGCGTTCTCCTTTAGGTATTTTGCCTTATTGGAAACAGCTTGAAACGAATAATGTGCTTGTTGCATTTAGTGGCGCGCTTATTTTAAATCAACATCTTGAACCAATTTATAGCGTACAAATTGATCCAAAGGATATTTTAGACATTAATACCGTTTTGGCGGATCATCCTTTGCTTGGTGTGAATTATTATACGAATAATGATTGCTATGCTCGTGACGTAGAAAATAAATGGGTGATTTTTGAACGCAGCGTGACCAAAATTGAGATTCATCCTTTTGATGAAGTGGCAACCCGTTCGCCACATAAAATTCAAATTATTGGGGAAGCACAAGAAATCATTGACATTGAAATTCTTTTAAAGGAAAAATTTCCACATCTGAGTATTTGTCGTTCCCATGCTAACTTTTTAGAGGTGATGCACAAGAGTGCAACCAAAGGAAGTGCGGTGCGTTTTTTGGAAGATTATTTTGGTGTACAAACCAATGAGGTGATTGCGTTTGGTGATAACTTTAATGATCTGGATATGCTAGAACATGCGGGGCTTGGGGTGGCAATGGGAAATGCACCTGATGAAATTAAACAAGCTGCAAATGTAGTCACCGCGACCAATAATGAAGATGGGCTAGCATTAATTTTGGAAGAAAAATTTCCTGAATAATTGGCAAGAAAAAGGCTCTCAAACGAGAGCCTTTTAGTTAAGAATTTTTGAATTATACATATCTTCAATTTGCTTACGATAACGCTCTAAAATTACTTTTCTACGTAATTTTAATGTAGGTGTAATTTCACCCAATTTAATGCTAAATGCTTGAGAAAGTAGTGTGAATTTTTTTACTTGCTCGAAATGAGCCAGTTCTTTTTGTATTGCATTAATACGCTGCTCAAACATTTTTAGAATTTCAGAATTTTTTAGTAATTCTAAACGGTCATGATATTTAATATTGAGCTGTTTAGCGTACTCTTCCAAACTATCAAAGCAAGGCACAATAAGTGCAGACACATATTTTTTCGCATCAGCGATAATCGCAATTTGTTCGATAAATTTATCTTTACCGATTTTGCTTTCGATATATTGTGGTGCAATATATTTACCGTTTGATGTTTTCATTAATTCTTTGATACGATCGGTAATAAATAAATTGCCTTGTTCGTCAAATTCTCCCGCATCGCCAGTTTTTAAGAAACCATCTTCTGTGAAGGCTTGAGCCGTTTCTTCTGGCTTCTTGTAATAGCCTTTCATCACCATTCCGCCACGCACGAGGATTTCATTATTTTCCCTAATTTTAACTTCCGCTTTTGGCATGAGTGTGCCGATTGAATTTGGGTTAAATTGGAAATCATGCCAGCAAGAAACGGTCGCAGTTGTTTCTGTCATGCCATAGCCTAATTTGATGTTGATACCAATAGCATGGAAAAATAGACCAATAGCCGGTTCTAATTTTGCTCCTCCGCAAGGCATCATTTTTATACGACCACCCAATAATTGGCGAAGTTTTGAGAGCACTAATTTATCTGCCAAAGCAAATTGTTTTTTCAATAAGAACGGAATAGCTTTATTATTCGCACGTAAATCAAAATGTTTTTGTCCTACGGAAATTGCCCAATGGAACATTATTTGGCGAAGTTTTGGTGCTTTTTGAACTTTATCCAATACGGCGGCATAAATTTTTTCGTAAAAACGTGGTACGGCACACATTAAGGTTGGGCGAATTTCCGTTAAAGCTGACCGCACTTGATTGGTGTCTTCTAAATAGCAAAGTATTGCACCTCTATGAAGAATATAAGCCGCCCAGGCTCGTTCAAAAATATGAGAGAATGGTAAAAAAGAAAGTGAAATATCCTGATCTGTCACATTAAGTGCAAGATCATGCGTTTCTAATTGGTGAGCGAGATTAGCGTAATCTAACATGACACCTTTAGGTTCTCCCGTTGTGCCTGATGTATAAATAATCGTAAATAAATCCGATAATTGTTTTTGGTTTAAGCGTTGGGTTAGTTCATCTTGTTGGGCGTTTGAACCTGTTTCAATAAAATTTTCCCAAGTGCAAGAAAGAGGGGCTTGTTGTAGTTGAATGGTAGATTTCATTGCCACGATTTTTTGTAATTCTGGACAATGATGAGCGATTTCTAATGCTTGATCGTATTGCTCTTGATCGCCGACGAATAGAATTTTTACATCGGCGTGATTTAGGATAAATTCGGCTTGCTGGGCTGTATTGGTTGCGTAAATAGGTACTGTAATTGCTCGAATTTGTAAGGTCGCAATGTCAGCGATTGTCCAACGTTCCATATTATGGGCAAAAATGGCGATTTTATCTTGCACGTCAATATTGTGAGCAAGCAATGCACGAGAAAGTTGATTGAGTTGTTCTTGAAAATTTTTCCAAGAGATGTCTCTCCACAAGCCGTGTTCTTTATAGCGAAGTGCGGTCATATTTGCACGAGTTTTGGCTTGTTGTTGAATACGATGAACAAAATGGAGATCGAGATTCATATTAACCCTATTTTTTGAATTCATTGAGCGAACAGTTGTGCGCTAATATAATCTTAAATAGGAATAAAAGCTAGAAGAATATTGATTATTTTAAATTATTTTTAGTGATCCCTTGTTCATTTTTAGATTGTAAACTAAATTATTAGATAATAAAAAACCGCTCCAAAGAGCGGTTAATTTTTTCAAAGTTTTAATTAGCCTTTGTAGTTGTAAATGTGAGCTACTAAGTCTAATACTTTGTTTGAGTAACCAGTTTCGTTATCGTACCAAGATACTAATTTAACGAAAGAATCAGTTAATGCGATACCAGCGTCTGCATCAAATACAGAAGTTAAAGTACAGCCGTTGAAGTCAGTAGAAACAACAGCATCTTCAGTGTAACCTAATACGCCTTTTAATTCGCCATTGAAAGTTTTACCTTCAGCAGCGTCTTTGATTGCTTGTTTGATTGCATCGTAAGAAGCTGGTTTTTCAAGGTTAACAGTTAAGTCAACAACAGATACGTTTGGAGTTGGAACACGGAAAGCCATACCGGTTAATTTACCGTTTAATGCAGGTAATACTTTACCTACTGCTTTCGCTGCACCTGTTGAAGATGGAATGATGTTTTGTGATGCACCGCGGCCGCCGCGCCAGTCTTTAGCTGATGGACCATCCACAGTTTTTTGAGTTGCAGTTGTTGCGTGAACAGTGGTCATTAAACCATCTTTGATGCCAAAAGTTTCATGAACAACACGTGCTAAAGGAGCTAAACAGTTTGTTGTACAAGATGCGTTAGAAACGATATCTTGACCTGCGTATGCGTTGAAGTTTACACCACGAACGAACATTGGGGTTGCATCTTTAGATGGGCCAGTTAATACAACTTTTTTCGCGCCTGCAGTGATGTGTTTACGAGCAGTTTCATCAGTTAAGAATAAACCAGTCGCTTCAACAGCGATATCAACACCGATTGCACTCCAGTTTAAGTTTGCTGGATCACGTTCTGCAGTTACACGGATAGTTTTACCGTTAACCACTAAGTTACCATCTTTCACTTCAACAGTGCCGTCGAAACGACCGTGAGTTGAATCATATTTCAACATATAAGCCATGTATTCAACGTCGATTAAGTCGTTAATACCTACAACTTCGATGTCATCACGGTGTTGTGCTGCACGGAATACGATACGACCGATACGGCCGAAACCATTGATACCAATTTTAATTGCCATAAGATTTTCACCTTTTATTTAAGTTAAACAAATCTGTTTGCTTTGAGTAATACTGCTCACTCAGTAAGACAGCGCACAGAGTATAGCACGAGCATTTTTATAAAACTATAAACCCTACTACTTTTTTGTGATCTATATCAAATCATGATTAGAATGAAAAAGTACCGTAAAAAATCACCGCACTTTTGATGATTTTTTATAGAGAAATCTGCATAATAGACTGAAATTGTTAGAGAAGGTTAAATGTTCTATGTCTCAAGGTAATCTTTATATTTTGTCTGCACCAAGTGGTGCGGGAAAATCTTCATTAATTTCGGCGTTATTGGCATCAGATAGCTCAACTCAAAAAATGGTTTCTGTGTCACATACGACTCGTGCTCCACGCCCGGGTGAAGTTGAAGGCGTACACTATTATTTTGTATCAAAAGAAGAGTTTGAATCGCTCATTGAGCAAGATTTATTTCTAGAATATGCCAAAGTTTTTGGTGGAAATTATTATGGAACCTCTTTACCTGCGATTGAAGAAAATTTAGCAAAAGGTATTGATGTGTTTTTAGATATTGATTGGCAAGGCGCTCAACAAATCCGTAAAAAAGTGTCTTCGGTAAAAAGTATTTTTATTTTACCGCCTTCATTGCCAGAGTTAGAACGTCGTTTAATTGGTCGTGGGCAAGATAGTGAAGAGGTTATCGCTGAACGAATGTCAAAAGCGATAAGTGAAATTTCGCATTATGACGAATATGATTATGTGATTGTGAATGATGATTTTGAGAAAGCATTAAAAGATTTGCAAAGTATTTTGCAATCGGAACGCTTAACAAAAGATTATCAACAAAAACAAAATGCAATGTTAATTCAACAGCTACTAGCAAAATAGGGCGAAATTGAGTATTATAACGCCCTTTCAATAGAGTAATTTTTGACAAATCGGAGTAAATTATGGCTCGTGTTACTGTGCAAGATGCGGTAGAAAAAATTGGTAACCGTTTTGATTTAATTTTAACGGCTGCGCGTCGTGCAAGACAATTACAACTTAACCAAAGTGCGCCGTTAGTGCCAGAAGATAATGACAAACCAACAGTAATCGCATTGCGTGAAATCGAAAAAGGTTTGATTAATCAAGATATTATGGATGCACAAGAATTCCAAGAAATGGCGAAAGTGCAAGAAACGGAAGAAGCAGCTGTTGCATTAATTACAGAATAATCTTTTAAAAGTGCGGTAAAAAATCACGATATTTTAACCGCACTTTCTCTTTCAATAATAAGTAGGTCTCCTTTGGAACTGTTTGCGGATTTAGATCGAATTATTCAAGGGTATTTGCCCGCAGATAAAATTGAACTCATCAAGCGTGCGTTTGTGATTGCAAGAGATGCGCATGAAGGACAATTTCGCTCCAGCGGCGAACCTTACATTACCCATCCAGTGGCGGTAGCCTCCATTATTGCTCAACTACATTTAGATCACGAAGCGGTAATGGCTGCGCTTTTGCACGATGTTATTGAAGATACGCCTTATACGGAAGAACAACTGAAAGAAGAGTTTGGTGCTAGTGTGGCTGAAATTGTGGACGGTGTATCAAAACTCGATAAGTTGAAATTTCGTACTCGCCAAGAAGCACAAGTCGAGAATTTTCGCAAAATGATTTTGGCGATGACGCGTGATATTCGTGTTGTGTTAATCAAGCTTGCTGACCGCACGCATAATATGCGCACGCTTGGTTCGTTACGACCAGATAAACGCCGCCGTATTGCGAAAGAAACGCTTGAAATCTATTGTCCGCTTGCTCATCGTTTAGGTATTGAGCATATCAAAAATGAATTAGAAGACTTATCTTTTCAAGCAATGCATCCACATCGTTATGAGGTGTTAAAAAAACTCATTGATGTAGCGCGGAGTAACCGACAAGATTTAATCGAACGTATTTCACAAGAGATTAAAGTGCGGTTAGAAAACGCAGGCATTTTTGCCCGAGTGTGGGGGCGTGAAAAACACCTTTACAAAATCTATCAAAAAATGCGCATAAAGGATCAAGAATTCCACTCTATTATGGATATTTATGCGTTCCGTGTGATTGTAAAAAATGTTGATGATTGTTATCGCGTTTTGGGGCAAATGCATAATCTTTATAAGCCACGTCCTGGCCGAGTAAAGGATTATATCGCGGTACCTAAAGCAAATGGCTATCAATCTTTGCAAACTTCAATGATTGGGCCGAAAGGTGTCCCCGTAGAAGTTCATATCCATACTGAGGATATGGAGCAAGTCGCCGAAATGGGCATTACTGCACATTGGGTTTATAAAGAAAATGGTAAAAACGATAGTACAACAGCACAAATCCGTGCACAACGCTGGCTGCAAAGTTTGGTTGAAATTCAACAAAGTGTAGGTAATTCGTTTGAGTTTATTGAAAATGTAAAATCAGAGTTTTTCCCGAAAGAAATTTATGTTTTTACGCCAAAAGGTCGAATTGTTGAATTGCCAATGGGCGCAACGGCAGTAGATTTTGCTTATGCCGTGCATTCAGATGTGGGAAATACTTGTGTTGGTGTGACTGTTGAGCATAAACCTTATCCTCTTTCGCAAGCCCTTGAGTCTGGTCAAACGGTCAATATTATCACCGATCCAAATGCGCATCCTGAAGCCGTATGGTTAAATTTCGTGGTAACGGCTCGTGCGAAAACACGGATTCGCCATTATCTCAAACAGCGTTGTGAAGAGGATGCAGTGAAATTAGGTGAAGTTGAGCTTAATGCAGCATTACAGCCTCATAATTTAGGTGATTTTTCTATTCAACAAATTAGTACTGTACTAGATGCTTTAGCGCTTTCTTCTTTAGATGAATTATTACGAGAAATCGGTTTAGGCAATCAGTCCGCCTCCATAATTGCGCATCAATTTGTGGGCGTGCCGTTAGAATCTTCTAATACCCAGAATTTTGAATCAAAAATACTCACTATTGCACCAATGCAAGTGGGTAAAACACAATTTGCTCAATGTTGTCATCCAATCCCTGGTGATCCTATTGTGGGATGTTGTACACAAGAAAATACAGTTGTGGTACACCATCAACATTGTGCAAGTTTGAACAATGCTTGTCGCCAATCGTTGGCTAAATGGGATAATGTTCAAAGTGCGGTGAATTTTGAGGCTGAATTACAAATAGAAATATTGAATGAGCAGAATGCCTTGCTTAGTTTAATGACTGCAATTTCTGCGAGCGAAAGCAGTCTTCAAAATATTTGGACGGAAGAATTAGAGAACAATTTATTGCTTGTGATTTTGCAGGTTTGTGTAAAAGATATCAAACACCTTGCCAATATCGTTCATCGCATTAAAGGCATCACTGGCGTCGTTAATGTCAAACGCAATATTAATGAGTTATGAGCCTTGAACTTCTCGATGCCGTACCTTTGACAAGCCTCTCTGGTGTTGGTGCGGCCATTTCTAATAAACTGGCTAAAATCGGCATTCATAACCTGCAAGATCTACTCTTTCATCTACCTATTCGCTATGAAGATCGTACGCGAATTACGCCAATCGCTAATCTTCGTCCCGAACAATATTTTACCATTGAAGGAATTGTACAAACTTGTGAAGTCGCTTTTGGCCGTCGCCCGATTTTATCAGTCAGTTTGTCAGACGGCACATCGAAAATTATGTTACGTTTTTTCAATTTTAATGCGGGAATGCGTAATAGTTTTCAAGCAGGTGTGCGGGTAAAGGCCTTTGGCGAAGTAAGACGTGGGCGTCATATGCCAGAAATTCATCATCCAGAATATCAAATTGTGCGCGATAATGCGCCCATAGTATTGGAAGAAACCCTAACGCCGATTTATTCCACGACGGAAGGGCTAAAACAAAATTCATTACGAAAATTAACGGATCAGGCTTTGGCATTACTCGACAAAGTTCAGATTGCAGAAATTTTGCCTAATGAATTTAATCCACATCAATATAGTTTAAAAGAGGCATTGCGATTATTGCACCGTCCGCTACCAGATATTTCATTAGAAATGTTAGAGCAAGGTAAGCATCCTGCACAACAGCGTTTAATTTTTGAAGAGCTGCTGGCGCATAATTTAGCTATGCAAAAAGTGCGGTTAGGAACGCAGCAATTTTCTGCCTTACCGCTACATTATCAAACAGATTTGAAACAGCGATTTTTAGCCACCTTACCATTTCAACCCACTAATGCGCAAAAGCGAGTCGTGTCGGATATTGAACAAGATCTTATCAAAGATTATCCGATGATGCGCTTAGTGCAAGGGGATGTCGGCTCGGGAAAAACATTGGTTGCCGCACTGGCTGCTTTAAATGCAATTGATAATGGCAAACAAGTCGCCTTAATGGCGCCAACAGAAATTCTTGCAGAACAGCACGCGAATAATTTTCGACGTTGGTTTGAGTCTTTCGGTATTGAAGTTGGCTGGTTAGCCGGTAAAGTAAAAGGAAAATCAAGACAAGCAGAGCTTGAAAAAATCAAAACTGGTGCCGTGCAAATGGTGGTGGGGACGCATGCTTTATTCCAAGAAGAAGTCGAGTTTTCCGATCTAGCATTGGTGATTATTGATGAACAACACCGTTTTGGTGTGCATCAACGATTAATGTTACGAGAGAAGGGCGAAAAAGCAGGATTTTATCCTCATCAGTTAATTATGACGGCCACGCCGATACCAAGAACGTTGGCAATGACCGTCTATGCCGATTTGGATACATCAATTATTGATGAATTGCCTCCAGGTCGTACGCCGATAACAACCGTAGTGGTTTCTGAAGAGCGTCGAGCTGAAATTGTGATGCGTGTAAAAAATGCTTGTGTTAATGAAAAACGCCAAGCCTATTGGGTGTGTACGTTAATTGATGAATCAGAGGTTTTAGAAGCTCAAGCAGCTGAAGCGATTTGGGAAGATCTAACTAAGGCATTGCCTATGTTAAATATTGGGTTAGTGCACGGTCGGATGAAACCACAAGAAAAACAAGATGTCATGATGCGTTTTAAAAATGCAGAATTGGATTTATTGGTGGCAACGACAGTGATCGAAGTGGGTGTTGATGTACCGAATGCTAGTTTGATGATTATCGAAAATGCAGAGCGTTTAGGTTTATCGCAACTTCATCAGTTAAGAGGGCGCGTCGGTCGAGGCAGCACGGCTTCTTTTTGTGTACTAATGTATAAACCTCCGCTAGGTAAAGTTTCGCAAAAACGTCTGCAAGTGCTGAGAGATAGCCAAGATGGGTTTGTTATTTCTGAAAAAGACTTAGAAATTCGTGGACCTGGCGAAGTGCTTGGAACGAAACAAACGGGCATTGCTGAATTGCGAGTAGCAAATTTAATGCGAGATAGAAAAATGATACCAACGGTGCAACATTATGCCAAATTATTGATTCAAAAATACCCTGATGTGGCAGAAAGCCTAATCCGTCGCTGGCTCAATAATAAAGAAATCTACTCGAACGCTTAAAAGTGCGGTCAATTTTCAAAGAGTTTTAAATGGATAAAAAAGAAAAACGCCCAACTTTACTTTTTTTTGATTCTGGCGTTGGTGGATTTAGCGTATATCGTGAAGCCAAAAGATTATTACCAAATTGGCATTATCTCTATTGTTTTGATAATGCTGGCTTCCCTTATTCAGAACGCGAAGAAGAAAGTATTATTCACCGCACTTTAGCGGTTTGCCAACTTATTAATCAACGTTATCCATTAGATGCAATCGTGATAGCTTGCAATACAGCGAGTACAGTTGTGCTTCCGCCTTTGCGAGTTGCGTTTGATATTCCTATTATTGGGACTGTACCTGCTATTAAACCTGCATCAGAAATCACAAAGACAAAACATATTGCTTTATTAGCTACAAAGGGTACCGTAAAACGTCATTATGTCGATGAGTTGATTGATAAATTTGCGCAGGATTGTATTGTTGAGAGACTGGGAACGACAAAATTAGTCGAAATTGCGGAGCAAAAAATTCGCGGTCATTCCGTTGATCTAATTGGTTTAAAAGATGAGTTATCTCCGTGGACAGACATGACAGATTTGGATACTTTAGTTTTAGGTTGTACTCATTTCCCACTCATCAAAGATGAAATTCAGTTGTGCTTGCCACAAATTAAATATTTTATGGATCCAGGAGCGGCGATTGCTAAGCGGATAAAATATTTACTCAATGGCAAAGGTGTACGCGCTCAAGGTGAAAAACATAATCAAATGTTTTGCACCGAACATTTTTCTGAAGAATCTCAATTTAAAAAAACTTTACATCTATGGGGATTTGAATTTTTGGAAGTAATCAAAATAGATTAAAAGTTAATAGATTAATGGTGTGATATTGATAAATTCACAATTTTTCCTAATTTCATAGGTAATTTTCTATCCAGATCTTTTCTATATGTCACTTTTTTTAAAATAAATTGTGATCTAGTTCATCAAAATAAGTATGATTTTTATTTAATTTGTTAAAATAGTGTTACAATACCTATCGGGTTTCTCACTATTTTATTTAATAAGAGGTAAAAATGATTATTTCATCAGCTAGCGATTATCGTGAAGCGGCACGCCGCCGTGTTCCTCCCTTTATGTTCCACTATGCCGATGGCGGCTCTTATACTGAGCAAACACTTGCGCGTAATGTGGGTGATTTGGAAAATATTGCTTTAAGACAACGTGTCTTAAAAGATATGTCTGAATTGGATACTAGTATAGAATTATTTGGTGAAAAACTTTCAATACCAACTATTCTTGCACCCGTTGGGGCGTGTGGAATGTATGCGCGCCGAGGGGAAGTGCAAGCAGCGCAAGCGGCAGATAACAAAGGCGTGCCATTTACCCTTTCAACCGTGTCAATCTGCCCGATTGAGGAAGTTGCGCCAGCGATTAAACGCCCGATGTGGTTCCAGCTTTATGTATTAAAAGATCGTGGCTTTATGAAAAATGCTCTTGAGCGTGCGAAGGCTGCGGGCTGTTCAACCTTGGTGTTCACCGTAGATATGCCAACGCCAGGTGCGCGTTATCGTGATATGCACTCAGGAATGAGTGGTCATTACAAAGAAATTCGCCGTGTTTTGCAAGGCTTTACGCATCCATTCTGGGCATACGATGTAGGTATTAAAGGAAAACCACACACTTTGGGTAATGTTTCTAATTATATGGGTAGACAAATTGGCTTAGATGACTATATTGGTTGGCTCACAGAGAATTTCGATCCGTCGATTTCGTGGAAAGATTTAGAATGGATTCGCGAGTTTTGGGAAGGTCCGATGGTGATCAAAGGGATTCTTGACCCTGAAGATGCAAAAGATGCGGTGCGTTTCGGGGCTGATGGTATTGTGGTGTCAAACCACGGTGGTCGTCAGTTAGATGGCGTGCTTTCAAGTGCAAGAGCGTTACCACCGATTGCTGATGCTGTGAAAGGGGATATTAAAATTATTGCCGATTCAGGCATTCGCAATGGTTTAGATGTAGTCCGTATGTTGGCATTAGGAGCAGACGCAACAATGTTAGGTCGAGCATTTGTTTATGCTTTAGGGGCAGCAGGTCGCCAAGGTGTTGAAAATATGCTAGACATTTTCAAAAAAGAGATGCGTGTAGCGATGACATTAACTAGCAATCGTACCATTGCCGATATTAAACCAGAGGCTTTAGTTGATCTAAGTAAACTTTAATTTATAAATTGAGATCAAAAATCAACCGTTTGTTGGCGGAATTATGTATTTTGCGTATGTATTTCCATCAAAAGATCATTTTTTTAAATATTTTTACAAAAAAGTACTTGCAAGGGTTTTGAAAATCCCTATAATGCACCGCACACAACGACGCACTGTTGTGAAGTATTTAAGTTTACAAGTGCGTCGTTGTTTTTTGCTCTTTAACAATGTATCAGACAATCTGTGTGGGCACTTGTTGATTGACTTGTTTTAAAAATATTTTTTAATTTTGAAGTCTTAATAGGTGCTTAACTGAAAATTCATAATTACTTTTTAAGTAGTATTTTATTTATAGCTAAGCAGTATATTGAGCGATTGAACTTGAATTGAAGAGTTTGATCATGGCTCAGATTGAACGCTGGCGGCAGGCTTAACACATGCAAGTCGAACGGTAGCAGGAGAAAGCTTGCTTTCTTGCTGAC
>MDJB01000056.1 GCA_001752465.1 Haemophilus quentini | reverse complement strand
TTGGCTGGCTATAATAAAAATACCGCACTTATTAGATAAGTGCGGTATTTTTTCACAATATATAGAGAAAATTATTTCTCGTCTTTAAATCCTGACTCAACGCCACTCATATCAGGTAATTGGTGTGCAATACCTTTGTGACAATCGATACAAGTTTTACCTTCAGTCTTCATTTTTTCATGCATACGTGCAGCCACAGAACGTTGATCGTTGAAGTTCATACGATCTACTTTATGACAGTTACGACATTCTTTAGAATCGTTAGCTTTCATACGAGCCCATTCGTTTTCAGCCATTTCTAAACGATGTGCATTGAATTTTTCTAATGTATCTACTTTTCCAGTATAGTGAGCATATACTTCCTTAGCCGCTATAATTTTACGTTTCATTTTTGCACCAAATTCGTGTGGTACGTGACAATCTGGACAACTTGCCCCCACGCCAGTACGAGTTTGATAATGCACGCTATGTAAATATTCTGGATAAGCATCTTGCATATGGCAGCTTGCACAGAACTGTTCAGTGTTGGTTTTCTCTAAACCATAGTTAAAACCAACCCAAGAAAGAATACCACCAATAGCCGATAAGATAATAATCGTACCAATTGCCATACGGCTTGGTTTTCTAAACCATTGCCAGAAACGTTTTAAGATATTTGGTTTTTTCTCAGACATATAGACCTCTTAAACTAGTTTCCGTAACCTTTCATCGGTTTAAAATCATTTGGAACAATTGGATCTACGTTTGATTGAGAAACGTGACATTGTAAACAGAAATAACGACGCGGAGAGGAGCTTGAACCTACTTTTCCATCACGATCCATAAAGTGAGTTGGGCTGATTCGAGTTGCACCACTCAAACGAGAATTTTCTGGGCTGTGGCAATTTAAACATTGATTCACATTTTTTGTCACTTGATAGTTTGAAACACTATGTGGCACCATTGGTGGTTGATTTACATAGTTTAGCGCAGGTAATTCACTTTGACGTGGTGGATTATGAAATGCGGGTGCAATATTTTCAGCCGCTTGAGTTAAATCTTTTCCTATTGCTGGTGCATCAGATGCCATCAGTGAGCCAGCAAAAAGTGCGGTAAATAATCCCGCTAAAATTTTAGATACCTGTTTAGTCATATTAATCACTCCCCTGAATGATCGAATCTGGTCGAAAATTTAAAAACTTTTTCAGCGCAAACGTCAATACAACGTCCGCAGCTGATGCAATCTTTGGAAAGCACAAGTAGGCTTTCGTCTTTTTTTCCGTGTAAAGGCGAACGTAACACTTGGGCTTCGGGACAAACATTGTAGCAATCCATACAATTATCGCATTTTGCACGATCAATCACTTTGATACGGATTAAACTTTTTGCACCAATCACACCATAAGCAGCACCAATTGGGCAAAGGTGTCCACACCAGCCATGTTCTACAATCAATAAATCAAAAAGAAAAATAACAAGCAATAGCCAGCCTGTTGCACCAAAACCAAATATAAAGGCACGGCCAAGTGCAGCCACTGGATTAACCCACTCCCAAAGCAACATTCCGCTTACGCAACTGCCTAATAAAATAAGCGCAAGGATACCATAACGTAAACCGCGCGAAATTTTTGCCGTTTGGCGAATGCCTAACTTACGGCGTAGCCACGCAGCACAGTCCGTCACAACATTTAGCGGACATACCCAACCACAAAATACTTTACTACCAAATACTGCGTAAAATAACACAATAATTGCTGCACCAATCAAGGTAAGGGCATCAGGTAAATGTCTTGCAGCCAAGCTTTCTGCTGTAATTAAAGGGTCGCTTAATGGAATAGTATCGAGCAATAAGCTTCCACTATAATTGCCTTTTAGAATCCACACGCCAAAATAAGGACCACTTAAAAACATCGCAAGAATGCTAAGTTGGCTTAATCGACGCCAAAACAAAAAGCGGTTTGCATACCACCAGCCCCATTTTTCTCGTGACTCTTTCCCTGCAAATTTTGGTGTATTTGCCATTATTTGCCACTCCCTAAAATAGGTGCAAGCACGGGTTCTGCTGGATCAGGCATTACAGTTGATCCGTCTGGAGTACGAGTTGGCAACGAAATCATATCTTTAGGCGCAAGAGAATGGTCAGCTTTCGCTTTTTCTTCCCAGCCTAAACGATAATGTTTACCTAACATACCTTTTGCCAGATCCATTGGTAAAATTTTAATCGCTGCTTCTTCTAACACACAAGCTTGCTCACATTTTCCACATCCAGTACACGCATCAGAATGTACTGTTGGAATAAATAACGCATGCTTATCAGAACGTGGATTATGTTGTTTTTCCAATGTAATCGCTTTATCGATTAATGGACAAACTCGATAACAAACATCGCAACGTAACCCTTGCCAGTTCAAGCAAGTTTCATGGTCTAACAGTACTGACAGTCCCATTCGCGACTCATTAATATTTGTCGCATTGCGGTCAAGCGCACCTGTTGGGCAAGCATGAGCACAAGGAATGTCAGGGCACATTTCGCAAGGTTTATCACGCGCAATAAAATACGGCGTTCCCGCTTCTACTGGCGATAATAAAGATGCTAAATGCAGCATGTCATAAGGACAGGCTTGAACACATTGTCCACAACGAATACAAGCGGCAGAAAATGCTTTCGCATCTTGCAAAGCAAATGGCGGGCGTAATGGCACATCTTCGCGAGCAAGACTTTGATTTTGCTGCAATCCCAACAAAATCCCAACGCCAGCTAAACCACCCGCAGTACGGGTTGCTTCTTTAAGAAATTTTCTACGTTCAGGATTGAGTGCTGGTTTCTTCATTTTCTTTTTAGATTTTAACCGCACTTTCATCTTCCTCTTTTATTGATAGGGGAAAATAAAGTGCGGTTGATTTTTACATGGTTTTTACGCAGCCTTTTCCACTTTTACCGCACATTTTTTGAAGTCGGTTTCTTTTGAAATTGGGTCTGTCGCATCTAGCGTTAAGCTATTTGCAAGCTGACCAGCATCAAAGAAAGTGGTAAATACTAAGCCACGAGGTGGTTTATTACGTCCGCGAGTATCTAAGTAAGAAATCATTTCGCCTCGACGAGATGAAATCTTAATTTTATCGCCATGGCGTAAACCACGAGCTTCAGCATCTAATGGGTGCATCCAAACAAGGTTATTCGGCATTGCACGGTGTAATTCAGGCACACGACGAGTCATAGTACCTGTATGCCAATGCTCTAAAACACGACCGGTAGATAACCATAAATCATATTCTTTATCTGGAGACTCAGCAGCTGGCTCATAAGGTACCGCAAGAATAATCGCTTTCTTGTCTGGGTAACCATAGAATGCTACACCCTCACCTTCTTTAACGAATGGATCGTAGCCTTCACGGTAACGCCATAAGGTTTCTTTACCTTCTACAACTGGCCAACGTAAACCACGCGCTTTGTGATACATATCAAATGGAGCCAAGTCATGACCATGACCGCGACCAAATTCAGCATATTCTTCAAATAAACCTTTGTGTACATAGTAACCAAAGTGTTCTGATTCGTCGTTTAATTGGCCTTCAGCAAGTTCGCTTAATGGGAATTTATCTACTTGACCATTTCTGAAGAGCACATCATATAGAGTTTTACCTCTATATTCAGGCATTTGAGCAAGTAATTCTTCTGTCCACATTTCATCAGTCGTGAAGTATTTTGCAAACTCCATTAATTGCCATAAGTCTGATTTTGCTTCGCCTGGTGCTTTTACTTGTTGACGCCAGAATTGAGTACGGCGTTCTGCATTACCGTAAGCACCTTCTTTTTCTACCCACATTGCAGTTGGAAGAATTAAGTCAGCAGAAAGTGCGGATACCGTTGGGTAAGGATCGGATACAACAACGAAGTTGCCTTCTTTACGCCAGCCTGGTAAACGATCTTGATTAATGTTTGGGCCAGCCTGCATATTGTTATTACACATTTGCCATAGCACATTCATTTTGCCATCGTTCATTGCACGGTCTTGTGCAATTGTGTCCAAACCAACTTTTTCAGAAACCGTACCTTTTGGTAATTTCCAAATGCGTTCTGCTGTTTCACGGTGTTTAGGATTAGTTACCACTAAGTCTGCCGGTAAACGATGAGGGAATGAACCAACTTCACGCGCTGTACCACAAGCAGAAGGTTGACCTGTTAATGAGAATGGTCCACAACCTGGAAGTGAGATTTTTCCAGTTAATAAGTGAATGTTATAAATTAATTGGTTTGCCCACACACCACGAGTGTGTTGGTTGAAGCCCATTGTCCAGAAAGACACCACTTTTTTGCTTGGATCAGCATAAAGTTTTGCTAAAGTTTCAAGCTGAGTCTTATCCACACCAGACATTTCAGATACTTTTTCAAGTGTGTATTCAGACACAATTTGTTTTAATTCTTCGAAAGAAGAATCATACATTTTGCCCGCAGTTTTACGGTTAGTATCTTTTTCTAATGGATTTTCAGGACGTAAACCGTAGCCGATATTGGTTTCACCACGTTTAAATTTAGTGTGTTTGTTCACAAAATCGTGGTTTACAGCATTGTTCTGAATTAAATAATTGATGATGTAGTTCATGATCGCCAAGTCGGTTTGTGGTGTAAATACCAAACCGTGATCGGCAAGTTCGAAACTACGATGCTCGTAAGTAGAAAGTACAGTTACACGAACATCAGGATTAGAAATACGGCGATCAGTAATACGAGACCACAAAATTGGGTGCATTTCCGCCATATTTGAGCCCCAAAGAACGAAAGCATCTGCATGTTCAATGTCGTTATAACAACCCATAGGTTCATCCATACCGAAGGTACGCATAAACGCAACTGCCGCCGATGCCATACAGTGACGTGCATTCGGGTCTACGTTGTTAGAACGGAAACCAGCTTTCCAAAGTTTGTTCTTCGCGTAGCCTTCCCAAATAGTAGACTGACCAGAACTGAACATACCTACTGCATTTTGACCGTTCTTTTTGAAAGCTTCTTTGAATTTTTCAGCCATTGTTTTGAACGCAAAATCCCAAGAAATAGGCGCAAAATCGCCGTTCTTATCAAATTTTCCGTTTGTCATACGTAAAAGTGGCTGAGTTACACGGTCTTTACCGTACATAATTTTCGGTAAGAAGTAACCTTTAATACAGTTTAAACCACGGTTTACTTCTGCATCTGGATCGCCTTGAGATGCCACAACACGTCCATCTTTAGTACCAACTAATACTGCACAACCGGTACCACAGAAACGACATACTGCTTTGTCCCATTTAATTTCGGATTCAGCCGCAACCACATTTTTGACTGGGATAGTTAGCCCCGCAGCCGTTGCCGCAGCTACAGCTGCGTTGGCTTTCATAAAGTCTCGACGACTTAAACTCATCGCGTTTCCCCCACGTTAAACACTGATTTATTATTAAATGTAAACTTTTTTACACACCTAAGGCACTAGCCTTACGATAAAAGACAAAAACGTTTCTTTTATCTTTTAAGCATTTCCCTTGCTTACAAGAGAATAAAGGTATTGTTATAGTAATTTATTTCTTCTGCTCGTCTTGCTCGTGATACACCAATGACACATTAATAACACCATCAATGTCTTTCACGCTTTCCATATTGTCTAGCAGAATATGTTGATCATGCGATTGCATCACTACGACCATCTTTCCAAATTTTTCATCAAAAGTTGGAATTTCAGTATGTTCAATCGCTAAAAGTGCGGTTCGAATTGCCGCAAATTTTTCTGGATTACCTTGAATAATTAGCCCAACAACATGCCAATCTTTTGCGCTTTCCGGAGATAAATTTGTATTACTCATTTTGTTTTAGATAACTAATTTTAATCGCATTCACCGGACACCCCTGTAAACAAGCCCCACAGCCGTTACAAACATCCGTATTCACTAAAGGCTGCGCCACTCCACCCATTTGCAGACGAAAACTAATTGCTCTCATCGGGCAACTGTCTTGACAAGAACGGCACTCAATGAGATGTTGGCTTAAACAAGCCATGCCAATTTCGATTTTGTGTAACCAAGGCTTTTCATCGCAAGGATGGAAAATAGGTTGTTTACACACATCTACGCATTTTCCACAAAAAGTACATTCACCATTATCAAAACGAACTTCAGGAAAGCCTCCATCGCCTTTCACCAAAATATTGGTTTCACAGACAGAAAGACAATCGCCACAGCGCGTACATTGCTCCACAAAAATAGAATTTTCCACAGCCCAAGGAGGGCGAATTCCATCAAAGCCTTGTTTTTGCTCATTTTCTGAATGTAAAGACGTTAAGAATTTACCTCGTAAAAACTGTCTGCGGGGTAAGTTTTCAACGGTCATCGAACGTGCCTTTTGTGAATAAATAAACAAATGCTTTTTTAAGGCGTAGAATTATGCGACGCAACAGTTACAATATGAACCACCCCAAATGGGTAGATTGTTAAATTATTGAGCTTTATTTGTGATAGATCAAAAAATCTAAAGTGCGGTGAATTTTGCTAATATTTTTAATAAAACAGCACAGCGATTTATGCCATGCTGTTTTTAAATCAAATTACTCTGCTTTTGTTGGATATTCCCACCAAATATCAAATAATTCGCTTACTTCAATTTGTTGCAAACCATTTGTTTCTAACCATTTTTTCACAGTTTCACGGTGGCTTTCATCGCATTTACCAATTTTTTCTAGGCAAATTAAACCTTCCCAATATAAATACCCGCTACCTTCATAAGCTAGACCATTTGATTGAATCACTTCGTTAATAAAACGATCAACAATTTCATCTACTGTTTCAATCGCAGTACCTTCTGCAAATTGGAAATTTATAAGAAAACCAAGTTCTTGGAATTCAGCGAGGTGAAGTTTTTTGCGTTGACGTTGATTGTAAGATTTAGACATGGTATTTCTCCTATTAAGGTCGTATTCAAATCAGTATATTAAATTTGTGAATTTGGCATCGGATTTCCCCGACTTCAATCTTCACCCAAAAGTTAATTTGCCCAAAATAGGCTTATTTCTTCACAAAGTATAAATCCCAAACTCCATGACCAAGTCTGTGGCCTCTGGCTTCAAATTTAGTTAAAGGTCTAAAATCTGGTCTTGGAATATAATCACCATTTTTCGAGGTGTTCACTAAATCGGTGTTTGCACTTAATACTTCTAGCATTTGCTCAGCATAATTTTCCCAGTCTGTTACCATATGGATAAAACCATTTTCACCTAATTTTTGCACAACTTGTGCCACAAAGTGCGGTTGAACAATACGACGTTTATGATGCTTTGCTTTATGCCAAGGATCAGGGAAAAATAATTGCAAACCGCCAAGCGCACCATCTGCAATACTGTCTCGTAAAATTTCCGTGGCATCATGACAAATCACGCGTAAATTCGTTACGCCTTTTTCCACTGCATAAGCAATACAGGCACCAACGCCTGGAGTATGAACTTCAATGCCTAGGTAATTTTTGTCGGGATTAGCAAAAGCCATATCCACAAGCGATTTTCCCATTCCAAAGCCAATTTCTAATACAACTGGATTATCGTTACCATAAATCTTCGCAAAATCAAAAGGTTCCGTTTGATAGTCTAAACCAAGTGTTCCCCAGTTATCATTCATCATGTTTTTCTGAAATTCGCTTAAACGACCTGTGCGGAGAACAAAACTACGAACTTTTCGTTTATAGCGGCCATCTTCGGTAAATTCTGCGGTTTCAACGGTTTTACGTTTTTGATCAGCAAAAGTTTGTGTCATAAAAATCTTGTTCGTGAAAAAAATTGGCGGCGATTATACACGTTTTTCTCGTATAATAGGGCAAATTTTTTCCCAAGGTTGATTATGAAAATTGTCCGAGTGGCACTGGCTGTACCGCTTCCCCGTTTATTTGATTATCTCGTCCCCGATGATGTTTCATTACAAATCGGTATGCGTGTTCTTGTGCCTTTTGGTACACAAAAACGCGTAGCGATTGTGGCTGATTTTCCGACAAAATCGGACGTGCCAGAGGATAAGCTCAAAGCCATTCTTCAACCATTAGATTTAGCACCGCTCTTTACCCCAATTTATTGGGATTGGCTTCATTGGGCTGCAAATTATTATCAAGCGGGATTAGGCGATGTCTTATTTCAAGCCTTGCCTGTGAAATTGCGTAACGGCGAAAGTGCGGTGAAAAATGACTACACTTTTTGGCGAATTACAGATGAGGGGAAAAACGCCCTTGAACAAGGTCTATTAAAACGCTCGAAAAAGCAAGCTGAAGCTCTACAATGCTTATCTGAAATAGATCTTGAAAAAGGCAATAATGAGTTTTCCTCTACGATTTGCTCAACCTTAAAAGCCAAAGGGTTTATTGAAGAAATTACTATCCAAACAAAGCCCTTAAGCTGGCAACAAAGCTTAGGCGATAACCTAATTGTCAATGCTGAAAATCGCTTAACCTTAAATAAGCAGCAGGCCTTAGCCTTCAGCCAACTGCTCTTTCATTCTGGCTTCAATGTATGGCTGCTCGATGGGGTGACAGGTTCTGGAAAAACGGAAATTTATCTGCAGTATATTGAAGAAATTTTAAAATTGGGTAAACAAGTATTAGTGCTTGTACCCGAAATCGGCCTAACACCACAAACGGTGCACCGTTTCAAGGCGCGTTTCAACGTAGAAATTGATGTTCTTCATTCTAATTTAACCGATACACAACGACTTCACGTATGGGAGCGTGCGCGTTCGGGACAAAGTGCCATTGTGATTGGCACGAGATCGGCATTGTTCACGCAATTTTCTAATCTTGGTACAATTATTTTGGACGAAGAACACGACGCATCTTACAAACAGCAAGACAGCTGGCGTTACCATGCTCGAGACTTAGCTATTGTGCTAGCTCAAAAACTAAATATTGCCGTATTAATGGGTTCCGCCACGCCAAGTTTAGAAAGTATTAATAATGTACAAAACGGCAAATACCAACATTTAGTTTTATCAAAAAGAGCGGGGAATTCTACCGCACTTCGTCATTTCGTTATTGATTTGAAAAATCAAAACATACAAAACGGCTTATCAAGACCCTTATTGGAACGAATGAAAGCCCACCTCGAAAAAGGCAATCAAGTGTTGCTTTTCTTGAATCGCCGTGGCTTTGCGCCCGTATTGCTTTGCCACGAATGTGGTTGGATTGCACAATGCCCTCATTGTGAAAAACCTTATACCTATCATCAGCATCAAAATGTATTGCGTTGTCATCATTGTGGTGCACAGAAAACTATTCCTCGACAATGTGGTGATTGCGGCTCGACTCATTTAGTCACCACAGGTCTCGGCACGGAACAATTAGAAGAAACCTTGAAAATGCTATTTCCTAATTATTCTGTAGCGCGAATCGACCGCGATAGCACTGCGCGTAAAGGAAAATTGGAAGGTTATTTAGAAGATATTCAACAAGGAAAAAGTCAAATTTTGATTGGCACACAAATGCTTGCGAAAGGACATCATTTTCCGAATGTTACTCTCGTTGCCTTAGTGAATGTAGATAGTGCATTATTTTCACTAGATTTTCGTGCAGAAGAACGTTTAGCTCAACTTTATGTTCAAGTTGCTGGACGTGCTGGACGTGCCGATAAACAAGGCGAAGTCGTGCTACAAACACATTATCCTGATCATCCTTTGCTTACCACGTTATTAGCGAATGGCTACCAAGCTTTTGCAAAAGAAACCTTACAATTACGCCATTCAATGGGATTGCCGCCTTTCACTTTTCAGGCGTTATTCAAAGCACAGGCTCGACATTCTGAGCTTGCAGAAAATTGCTTAAGCCAAATTGCAGATTTTTTTAAATTAAAGCGAATCACGGGATTACAAATGCTTGGCCCAATGCCTGCACCGTTCAGCAAAAAAGCAGGGCAATATCGCTGGCAGTTATTATTGCAACATCCGTCAAGAATGACGTTGCAAAAAGCATTGCGAGAATATCAACAAGCCGAACTTGAAAAAAATAGCCAAGTGCGGTTAATTTTGGACGTCGATCCGCAAGACTTATCATAAAAAATGCGGTGAGAATTCACCACACTTTCTCTATAAAATCTATTTGAAATCTTCGACATCACCCAATAGACAGGCATATTTCGCCGTATTGGGACTGGACTCCAAAGCAATTTTTAACGCCATCGTCAGAGGAACAGAAAGTAGCATTCCCACTGTTCCAAGTAACCATCCCCAAAACAATAATGAGAGGAACACCACTAAAGTTGAAAGTCCTAACCGTTGTCCCATCATTTTAGGTTCAATAATGTTACCGACAACCATATTAATCGCAATAACACCGATTGCCACGCCAAAGCCAATGCCAAAACCGTTCAGTAATAAGGCTTGCACAATAATCGGAATAGCCGCAATGATAGAACCAATATTCGGAATATAATTCAGCAAGAAACTCAAGGTTGCCCATAAAATGGCATATTGAACCCCACTGGCTTCCAACAAAATAAAAATACCAATACCAGTAAGCAAGCTCGTGATACTTTTAATACCGAGATAACCAATTACGCCTTGCAAAACGCGATCAATATGGCGTTCTTCTTTGGCTGCATCATGAGGAGTTGAACTAATCACCATAGCAAATTTATGTTTCATCGTTGGCGCTTCAGCAAGCATAAAAATCACGACTAATACCAAAACAAACACATTACTCACCACGCCAGAAAAATTCAGCAATACTCGGCTCACAAAATTCATAATGATGCTTGGGTCAAAATTTTCTTGGATGGTTTCACGCGAAAGCGTGAAAGGCAGATTGAAACGTTGCAACAATCCAGTTAAATCACTCACGCGTTGTGAAAGCAAAACTTTATATTGTGGAATAGATTGGGTAAATTCTCTTGCAGTGCTGTTAATCAGCCCGACTAAGAAGAAAAACACCAGAGAAATCAAGACGAAAAGCAAAGTAATGGCTAACCAATGAGGAATTCGGCGTTGTGTCATCGCCTTAATCATCGGTGAGCAAATTATCGCGATAAATAGCGATAGTAAGAATGGCACCACAATTTCTGCCGCCAATTTTACACCAGCCAAGATAATAATCACCGAAGCAATGCCAAGCAAAGTGCGGTGTAAACTTAAATTATTTTGCACTAAATCGCATCCTCGTTTTCTTCGCCTGTGCGAATTCGGATCGCTCGCTCAACGTTATAAACAAAAATTTTGCCGTCACCGATTTTGCCTGTTTGTGCCGCTTCAATAATCGCTTCAATACATTGATCCACAAGCTCATCAGGAACCACCACTTCCAATTTCACTTTCGGCAGAAAGTCCACCATATATTCTGCACCACGATAAAGTTCTGTATGACCTTTTTGGCGACCGAATCCACGTACTTCCGTGATTGTCATACCTGAAATACCAATATCTGAAAGACTTTCTCGCACATCATCTAATTTAAACGGTTTAATCATTGCTTCGATTTTTTTCATGCTATTTCTCCAGATTTTCACGTTTTGCTGATTTAGGACGGAAACTTTCGATGATTTCAGGCTTGGTATCAATATATAAGCCGTTAATCAGTTGCAAACAATAAGGCACTGCGCTAAAAATGCCTTTTACAAGCACATTTCCTTCTTTATCTTTCACGCCTTCTAAGGTTTCTTTAATCGCTTTAGGCTGACCCGGAAGATTTAAAATCAGGCTTTCCTTACGAATCACACCCACTTGGCGGGATAAAATTGCGGTGGGCACAAAATGTAAACTAACTTGACGCATTTGTTCGCCAAAACCCGGCATTTCTCGATCCGCTACCGCAAGGGTAGCGTCAGGCGTTACATCGCGTTTTGCTGGCCCAGTTCCGCCGGTTGTCAGCACTAAATGGCAACCTTGTTCATCCACCAGCTCTTTTAATGTTTGTTCAATAACTGGCTGTTCATCGGGGATTAATCTTGTTTCCAAATGGAAAGGATCGACAAGCGCTTGTTCTAACCAAGCCTGTAATTCTGGAATACCTTGATCTTGATATACGCCTGCTGATGCGCGATCTGAAACAGACACCAGACCAATTTTTAAAAGTGCGGTCATATTTTTCCTTATTTTTATAAATAATTTTGATGTGATTGGATAAATCAAAAATGCGGTAAAAACTTACCGCACTTTTGAAGGACTAGAAGAATAAAATCCCGCCCCAAACGATACCGACAATACAAAGGGCAATAAATACCGATGCAGAACCTTGATCTTTCGCACGCCCTGAAAGCTCGTGGCGTTCTGTACCAATGCGATCAACAACTGCCTCTACCGCACTGTTTAAAAGTTCCAACGCCATCACAAGCAAAACAGAAGAAATCATTAAGATAATTTCTATTTTTGTCTCGCCTAGAAAAAAGGCAAGAGGAATTAAAATGCAGGCAAGAAAACATTCGTGGCGAAAAGCTGTTTCATTTTTAAACGCACTTTTTAAGCCTTGTAATGAATATTTAGTAGAATTGATTAAATGGGTTAGCCCCGTCGTTTTATACATAAATTTTCCTATTTTTATAAACGCTTCGCCTCGATAACATCATCTAATTTTGCTAATCGAGCCAATATTTTACTCAAACTTTCAACATTATGGAGTTCAATTTCCATATCAATCGTAGCAAGCTGTTTTTTGGTATCAGCACGGCTTGACACCCCTAATACGCTAATTTTTTCATTTGCCAGAACGGTCGTAATATCACGTAGTAAGCCATTGCGATCGCCTGCCACAATACGGATATTAATATGAAAACCACTTGCGTAATTTTCTCCCCAAATAGACTCCACCACTCGCTCTGGGTGAGCAGCTTGCAAATCTAAGAACTGTTCACAATCCGCTCGGTGAATAGAAATACCACGCCCCATTGTGATATAACCAACAATCGCATCGCCAGGAATAGGTTGGCAGCAACGTGCAATATGATGCATAAGATTGCCCACACCTTCCACAATCACATAGCCATTGTTCTTTTCAGATTTCTGCTGAGAATTGACCGCACTTTTGTTAGCAACGTGACGCAGAATTTCCTGATCCGCCTCTTCAGCGGTCACTTTAATCAATTTACTTTGCAAGAAGTTAATTAGGTTATTTAAACGAATATCGCCACTGCCAATACCCGCATAAAGATCGTCCAAATTTTTCAAGTTATAGCGTGGTAACGCATAAGGTTCCACTTGCTTAATACTTAAATTTAAACGCGCGAGTTCATTATCGAGTAATTCTTTACCCGCTGGAATATTTTTATCGCGATCTTGTTTTTTAAACCACGCTTGAATTTTGGCTCGAGATTTTGCAGTTTGAGTAAATCCCAAATTTGGATTTAGCCAATCACGGCTAGGGTTCGAATTTTTCTGGGTAATAATATCGATTTGATCACCCATTTGTAGCTGATAGGTAAATGGCACAATACGTCCCGCTACTTTTGCCCCGATGCAGCGATGACCAATTTCACTATGAATTGCATAAGCAAAATCTAATGGTGTAGATCCCGTTGGCAAATCCACTACTTCGCCTTTTGGCGTAAACACATACACGCGGTCATCAAACACTTGGCTACGCAATTCTGCCATCACTTCGCCAGAATCCGTAATATCATCTTGCCAAGCTAGCAATTTACGCAACCATGCAATTTTTTCTTCGTAAGCAGACATGCTGCCCGTATTGCCTTCCTTGTATTTCCAGTGAGCCGCTACACCTAACTCTGCATCATCATGCATTTGTTGGGTTCGAATTTGCACTTCAATTGGCTTTCCTCCTTTACCTAAAACAACAGTATGAATAGATTGATAACCGTTCGGTTTCGGGTTCGCAACATAATCGTCAAATTCTTTGGGTAAGTGTTTAAATTGAGTATGAACAATCCCAAGTGCGGTATAGCAATCTTGCAATTTTTGCACGATAATTCTGACCGCTCTTACATCATATAAACCGCTAAACTCAAGATGCTTTTTCTGCATTTTTCGCCAAATGCTGTAAATATGTTTCGGACGACCATAAACTTCCACGTGCTCAATATTTTCACGTAAATAACCGCTCAACTCACTGACGAAATCAGCAATGTAATGTTCACGATCAAGACGACGTTCCTGCAATAATTTAGCAATAGCGCGATATTGTTTAGGGTGGAGATAACGGAAGCAGTAATCTTCTAACTCCCATTTCAACTGACCAATCCCAAGACGGTTGGCAAGAGGGGCATAAATATAAGAACATTCTTTGGCGGCAAGGACCTTGTCTTCCTCTGCGCAACGATGCTCCGCATCACGCAAGAAAGTAATACGTTCGGCAAGTTTAATGATTACGCAGCGGAAATCGTCCACCATCGCTAACAACATACGGCGAACATTATCCACTTGTAATGCGTTAGCGGAATGGCTGGCATTGAGTTGGCGGATGTTATCCATTTCCAACACGCCTTTGAGCAATTTAGTGATTTTCGCACCAAACTTTTCTTTTAAACTTTCCCAGTCTGTTAATTTATTTGCAACGATAGGAAACAACATTGCAGTAAGCAATGTTTCCGCATCCATATTAAGTTCGTGCAAAATTTCTACCATTTCCACGCCAGACTGGAGCATCAAGGTAGCATTCTTCATTTCATCGGGATGAGTGCTCATTAAGTCACGTGCATAATACCACGCCTCGATCAAACTTTTTTCTGTTTGTTCTGCCAGTTTTAAGCCAGCGCACCATTGTTCAATCACAAAATCCTGCGGATTTAACAAATGAGAACCACGAACAGCAACCATAACGCCCCCTTGTTGATGAAGTGAAAAGCGAACATCCTATCGCTCCGTTTTGAGTGGCTATTCTATCAGAATATCCTCGTTATTTTGTATTAAATTACTGAATTAATAGGGGGGATCTATCACATTGAAAATTATAGTTTTTCTATATTGGTAATCTAAACAAATAGGTTTGCAGAGATGATAACAGTGCGGTTGTTTCTATAGATGCTTTAGATATAATAAAAATGGTAGGAAAACCTACCATTCGAATGATGTTTAATTATCCCTTATTAAAAAGGTAATCACTATTATTCCAAAAATACAATCAATTAACAGTTTAACTAAGAAGATAGCAATAATAGTGACAGTCCCAGCTCCGATAAAAAAGAAAAATCCATTTGGTAAAACAAGAGAATAAATCACAGGTGTAAGAATATAAACACCTGCTATATCCTTAATGATTTGACCAAAATAGTCTTGAAAGACACTTGTTAAAACCATACCAATCATTAATGACCATAGGAATGTAGAATAACTAGGATCGATAAAATATCCAATCAGTAACGTGATAAATGCTAACATCCTCAATACTCCAGTTTAAAATAATTTGTCATAGATTTGTTGAACTGTATCCATAAATTTTTTGTTTATATCTTTATTTTTATCAAGCATTCTGAATATTTCATCATTTCGCTTATATTTATAGTTTTTCTGAACTTCTGGTGTAATGATAATTTTCATTGCTAAATAAGGGACTGACGTAGATTAGCAAGTGTACTAGTCTATAAAAATGAAGATAACTTATTGTAAAATAAAT
This sequence comes from Haemophilus quentini, assembly GCA_001752465.1. GTDB lineage: Bacteria > Pseudomonadota > Gammaproteobacteria > Enterobacterales > Pasteurellaceae > Haemophilus > Haemophilus quentini. The sequence continues at coordinate 82,803 of MDJB01000056.1, read as the reverse complement.
AAGGGGCTACGACTAAAAATCCCATTTAAGTTAGAATAAAGCAATGAGAAAAAGTCGCTTATTACTTTCATCAATTACGCTTACTCATCTATCAAACAAGCCCACATTTGGAAATGTCTGAAGGTGAGATTGAAGCCGATGAAAGCTATTTCGGCGGTACCCAGAAAAGTAAACGTAGTCGTGGCGCTGTCGGAAAAGTCGCGGTATTCGGGCTTATCAAACGAAATGGCAAGGTTTATACCGTCGTTGTCCCTAATACATAATCAACGACATTATTGCCAATTATCCGAGAGAAAGTTAAGCCTGATAGCATTGTGTACACGGATACCTTTCGTCGTTATGATGCACTTGATGTCAGTGAATTTAGCCATTTTCGCATCAATCACAGCACGCTTTTTGCTAAAAATCATAACTACATAAACGGAATTGAGAATTTTTGGAATCAAGCAAAACGCCATTTACGCAAATTTAATTGCATTCCTAAAGAGCATTTTGAGCTATATTTAAAGGAATGTGAATGGCGTTTTAACAGCAGTGAAATAAAATCTCAAATTTCAATTTTAAAACAATTCGTTAAGGGGAATTTGGTCTAGCTATCTAGTACAGTCCAATAAAAATTTACCGTTCTTCTGTTCCCTCGTGTTTGTTCCTTCATAAAGAGGGAACATTTAAGGAAACAATAAAAACGAACAATGACAAACAATAAAAGACGAAAACAACAATAAGGTTGATTTTAAAATGCTGTTTTTATGATGTTTTTTGACAGAAAAGAGTTATTTGACAAGTCGAATGGTCCCCCCTGCCGGACTTGAACCAGCGACCAAGCGATTATGAGTCGCCTGCTCTAACCGACTGAGCTAAGGGGGGAAAGTGCGGTGATTATAGAGAAATAATCACTTGAAGTCTATAAAAGAAGGGATGATTGATGAAAAATCAATCATCCATTTTTATCACTATTAAAAGAAGCGCTCTAAATGTCACTCAATATTTAATTATGGAAAGTATTCAAATTATTACGTATTACACCTTGCTCTTTGACGATCAGACTCTAGATCAGAAGGTGCATCAAAGCCTCCTACGATATAACCTAAATGAGGCTTAACGCCTCTTACTCTTTCTTTATCGCAAAAATCAGTAAACCAATCAGCTAACCAATACGGCTTTTCTTTTTTTAATTTTTCCGTTAATTCAATGGCAAGTGATTTTCGAATTAAATATAAACTCGAACCAGAGTTATCGTATTCATAATACATAGGACAGAAATTTTCATCTAAATTAAACCAATCAAAGGCTAAACTTTGTAAAATAATTAAATCTACATTTTCTTGATTTAAGAAATATCCGTTTTCAAAAGTATCAATCACGTCTTGAAGTGACGATTGTAAGTCATTTTTTAAGAGCACATCATCTTCGGCAATAATAGCAAAATCTCGATCTAGTAAGGTATCGTCATTTGCAATTGCTTTCCAGCACGCAATATGGGAAAGGGTACAAGCAATTTCACCTGAAGTTACCTTCCGTCCCATTAAACTTTCACACAGTGAAGTATTAAAAAAAATTTCTAAATCAAATAGTTCAAGTAACTTCTTATCAACAGCGGGCATACGCGTAAATAAATTTGCTGAAGTTTGAGAAAAAAACTTTCTTAATCGTTCAGGAGAACGATTCAAATTAATGACGTACCCTTTTGTTTGTTTGTTTGTTCATAATTTCCTTTTTTGATTAGATGATTAGAATATAAATTTAAAAGCCCATTTCTGGGCATTAAATCATTATTGTAAAACAGAAATATCCGCCACTTGTAAGAACAAGCCTTGCAACGTATTTAAAATCGCTAAGCGATTTTGGCGTAATGCTGGATCTTCAGAATTTACCATCACGTTATCAAAGAAGCTATCTACTGGAGCGCGTAAGTTCGCTAATTTATCTAATACCGCCGTATAATCACCTTGAGCGATAAGCGGTTGAACTTCAGTGCGTAATACAAGTACAGCTTCAGCAAGGGCTTTTTCTGCTGGCTCTACGCAAGCGGTCAAATTGATCTCGCCAATTGCAGCATCCGCTTTGGCTAAGATATTACTTACACGTTTGTTTGCAGCTGCTAACGATTCTGCTGAATCTAAAGTACGGAAGTGTGATACCGCACGCACGCGCGCATCAAAATCAGCAGGGCGAGTTGGACGACGAGCCAATACCGCTTGAATTACATCTACCGCAATGCCTTCATCTTGATACCACGCACGGAAACGACCGAGCATGAAGTCCACCACATCAGAAACCACGTTTTGATTCGTGAGTTTATCACCGAAAAGTGCGGCTGATTTTTTCACTAAATCTTCTAAATCTAGTGGTAAATTTTTCTCTACGATAATACGTAACGCACCTAATGCCGCACGACGCAATGCAAATGGATCTGCACTACCTTTTGGTGCTTGGCCGATGCCGAAGATACCTGTTAAAGTGTCAAATTTATCCGCTAAAGCGACCGCACTTGCCACCAAAGATTTAGGTAATTCATCACCCGCAAAGCGAGGCATATATTGTTCATTTAATGCCACTGCGACTTCTTCATCTTCACCATCATGACGAGCATAGTGCATCCCCATTACGCCTTGCGTATCAGTAAATTCAAACACCATATTGGTCATTAAATCACATTTTGATAGTAAGCCCGCACGTTTTGCTTTTGCTTCGTCTGCACCGATTTGTTTTGCAATTTCGCCTGCCAGTTGTTCAATGCGGTCTGTTTTGTCTTTCAATGTACCCAGTTGTTGTTGGAATAACACGGTTTCTAAGCGTGGTAAACGATCAACCAGTTTTTGTTTTAAGTCAGTTTTAAAGAAGAATTCCGCATCGGTTAAACGTGGGCGAACCACTTTTTCGTTCCCGTCGATAATCACGGTTGGATCTTCAGGGTTGATGTTCGAGACAAAAATAAAGTGCGGTAATAAATTGCCGTCTTTATTATAAATCGGGAAATATTTTTGGTCGCCTTTCATGGTATAAACCAAAGCTTCCGCAGGCACGGCCAAGAAACGTTCTTCGAATTTTGCCGCTAATACGTTTGGATATTCCACCAACGAAGTTACTTCTTCAAGCAGGCTTTCTTCAATATCAGCCACGCCGCCAAGTGCGGTCGCTTTTGCTTGAGATTTTGCCAAAATTTCGGCTTTACGCTCATTGAAATCTGCCACCACAGAACCTTTTTCACGCAATAATTGTGGATATTGGTCTGCATGTTGAATTTCAAATTCTTTCTCGCCTAAGAAACGGTGTCCGCGAATAGTGCGCGCACTTGCCACTCCTAAAATTTCGCCTTCGATTAACTCATCACCCAATAACATAGTTACCGTGTGAACCGGGCGAATAAACTGCACGGTTTTATCAGCCCAACGCATTGGTTTGGGAATTGGCAATTTCGCCAACGCATTTACCACAATATCGTTCAGCAAGTTTTTGGTCGGCTGACCTTCAATTTTTGCACGATGAACAAGCCATTCACCTTTATCGGTCGCAATGCGTTCTGCTTGGTCAACGGTAATGCCACAACCACGCGCCCAGCCTTCTGCCGCTTTTGTTGGGTTACCTTCTGCATCAAAGGCAGCTGACACTGCGGGCCCGCGTTTTTCAATTTCTTTGCTTGGCTGTTGTGTGGCTAAGTTCAACACTTTCAACGCCAAACGACGTGGCGCCGCAAACCATTCGATTTTATCGAAGGTTAAACCCGCTTGGTTTAATTCCGCTTCAACGTTATTCGCAAAAGAGGTCGCTAATGTTTTGAGAGCTTTAGGTGGTAGCTCTTCTGTGCCGATTTCTACTAGGAAGTTTTGGGTTGTCATTGTTTATCTCTTTACAATTATTTAATTATTTCAATTAATTTACTCTGGAGAACGCCGCTTTTACCTGTTTTTTCATCTGATATGATTATATTCATAGTAACGCCAAATCCATCAACATTAGGATCTATTTTTATGTAGTTGTTACTATTAGGTAAAACACTAAAATTTTTCTTTATACTTTTTTCTTCAGTATACGATTCTATAAAATGCTCACCAGGAGAAACATTTACTACAAAATAAGTTTTGCCATGGGTTGTTGCGATTTCTTTATTATCAATAAAAATTTTTGCACCATAGAAAGGTCCTACTGATTTATCTCTGTAAACATAAAGATTAGCAGTATTATTGGATGGTACTTGAAACTCTTTTGCTTGAATATCCTCTTTATCACTAGCATATTGAGATAAAGGAAACGGTGTTGCACATCCCCCTGCTAATATAATACTTGATATTAATATTAATTTTTTCATAAAAATCCTCTTTTAGAAGAAGATATAAATCAGTCACTTATAGACTATTTTATCCAATTTTACTTCTTACCGTTCTTAATACTCTCACTCAACACCTGTTGAAAACGCTCGTAATCACAAAAACCATTTTCATCTTTTTTACAGCCTTTGAGAGTTAATGCTGTTTGGTTTGGTGGTGTAGCTAAACTTAATGGCGTGATGTTAATCAGCTGGTCGGTGGTTTGATATACATAATCTAACTTAAATTTGAGTTTGCTACTTGGTTTATGTTTCCACACTTCAAATAGTAACTTGCCTCCGATTGGGATATTTTCTAATGAATCATTCAATTCATAAGGCTCAACACCTAGTGCCGCAAGCAGAGCGACGATATTAGAATCGTGTCCAACCAATAAGTTAATTTTGTTTTCACTATTTAGCTGTTGCTGAATAAATGCCAATAACGGATATGATGCATTTTGTGCTAACGTTTCGTTGTTTTTAAATAACGTGCGGTAATATTCGTTTTTAATTTCATTAATTGCACGCCATTTGTCTTGGCTATTCACACGACCGTTTGCGATTTCTGAATCAGGCTTACCCACATAATGTGCGAGCAATAACGCACTGACAATTTTCTTTCCGGTGCTGATAGAACCCGTAATTTTTACCGACTTAGCGTCTTTAATACTGTATTCACCGACTTTTCCACCTAAATCACATTCGCCTTTTTGTAAGCAGTTTGGTGAATTTTTATAATCGATAATTTCACTTAATAACGCATAATTCGGTGCTAATTTTTGCTATAAAGCGGTTAAATCAACGTTATTTTTTGCAGATTCAATCAAGGCTTTACTTGGGTTGTTCGCCTGTGTATTAAAAATCGGATCTTTTTCTGAACCAATTTTACCATGATGTTGCAATTGAACATTACAGCCCGCAAATGCGCCAGAAACAATCGCTTGCCCTGTTGCAATGGTGCGTTGCACACCATTTGCATAAGCAAAAATGCCTTCGCCCGATGCACAACGTTCTGTTGTTAATAACCCTTTATCTGCAAGCCATTGACCTAAATACTGTCCGAAATAGGTTTCTAGCACCGTCCCTTTGGCAGTGAGGTAGCCAGATGGCACATTCCATTTTGCCCATTCATAAGGGGAGTATTTCGCCATTTCTTGCGGATCTTTTTCCACTGGTGAACGCAATCCGTGTCGGCTGAAAATCAATACTTTCTCTAATTCATAATCAAAACTTGAGGAAGTTTGACCATTTTCTGTTGCCAACACGCTAGTTGCTAAAGCTGAGCCGAGCAAAAGTGCGGTGAATTTTAGGGTTATTTTTTTCATATTCGAGACCTAATCATTTAATGTTGAAATTGAGCTATAAAAATTCAAGGCATATTTGGTGCCGTAAGCTAACACCATAAATACTGCAACAATATTGACTACCGCAAAAAAGATTAGTTGTTTACTGTTGCTCTCCACCCAGAGCATTTTAAATAATGCGAGCGTACCAATATTTTCATCAAGTTCGCTCTCTCCGCTTAGTGTTCTTAAGGTTTTCAGCATCTCGCGTACAAAAGCGACAGTATTTATTGCCATGACGCTGAGTGCAATAAATCCTGAAGCCAAACTTAAAAACAGCACTAGCACATTACTCCACGCCCAATGTGTCCAATTCAGCTCAGAATACATAAATAACGCCAGTGATAAAAACAACACAGCGGGTGTTAAATTTCGCAAAAACATTAAATAGTCATCGCCAATTTTAAATAAAAATTGTAAAAAACTGACTTTCTTCATTACTTACGAATTTTCCAACTTTTCTTGGTTTTCATTAAACGTACTTTACCATCTTTTGAGATATAGCCGCCTTTTACCACATCTAAAACCGTATTTTCTGGCAAATCAGACGCAAACACTTCAACCTGTTGTTTATCTCCCGAAAGAATACCGTAAACCGCTTGGGTTTTATTGGCTGGGTCGTCTAGCTTAATATCCGCTACATCAAACACTTGTACACAGGCTTTTCTCAAATAAGAATAAGACTGCCCCGCACTTGGTAAGCAACTGTGAGCATCGGTTCCGCCCACAGTTGGCATTTCAGCTTGCGGTTGAGCATTGCTACAAGCGGTCAAAATCATGGTAGAAGTTGCAAGAGCTAACGTTTTTTTCATCACTTTAGAAAATCTCTTTTAATTTGGATTCATCTAAAACAACATCGCCATTTGGTAATAACAACACAGGAATGCCTAAATAGCCATTTGCTTTCGAGTTATCAAATTCTGCATTACTATCGCGTAAACGAATGAATTGTTTGAGATTAGGTAATGAAGTTATAATTTCTACTTCATCGTAAGCCACGCCTAAGCGATCCAACTCCGCGACAAATGGTGCGGTATCTGGGCATGTTTCTGCATAAAAAAGAATGGGTTTGCTCATTTTGCTCTCCTAAAGTGCGGTCAAATTTCACCGCACTTTTGTGAATTTGTTTAAGCGTTATTTTTTACAACCTGGGAAACCTAAGGCTTCACGACTTGCATAATAGGCTTCCGCCACGCCTTTAGTTAAGGCACGAATACGTAAAATATAGCGTTGGCGTTCTGTCACTGAAATTGCTTTACGTGCATCTAACAAGTTAAAGCTGTGTGCCGCTTTCAAAATACGTTCATAAGCTGGCAATGGTAACGGTTTTTCTAAGGCTAATAACTCTTGTGCTTCTTTTTCGTATTGATCGAAGCAGTAAAATAAGAAATCTGTGTTTGCGTGTTCAAAGTTATAGGTTGATTGCTCAACTTCATTTTGATGGAAAACATCGCCATAAGTGGTTTTGCCTAATGGGCCGTCAGACCAAACTAAGTCGTACACGCTATCCACACCTTGAATGTACATTGCCAAACGCTCTAAACCGTAAGTCACCTCGCCCGTGACAGGTTTACATTCTAAGCCGCCCACTTGTTGGAAATAGGTAAATTGGGTCACTTCCATGCCGTTTAACCATACTTCCCAGCCCAAGCCCCAAGCACCTAAGGTTGGGTTTTCCCAGTTATCTTCTACGAAACGAATATCGTTTTTGGTAGGATCGAAGCCGAGCATTTCAAGCGAGCCTAAATAAAGTTCTTGAATATTATCTGGAGAAGGTTTGATTACTACTTGGAATTGGTAGTAATGTTGTAAGCGGTTTGGATTTTCGCCATAGCGACCATCCGTTGGGCGGCGTGAAGGTTGCACATAAGCAAATGCCATTGGTTCTGGACCTAATGCACGCAATGCGGTCATTGGGTGAGAAGTACCTGCACCCACTTCCATATCAAAAGGTTGAACAATGGTGCAGCCTTGGTTTGCCCAATATTCTTGCAGGGCTAAAATCATACCTTGGAATGTTTTTACGTTAAATTTTGTGCTCATAATCGTTGATCTAATGTGATTAAAAATGTTCGCATTATACTTGAAAGCGCAAGGCGGATAAAGGCGAAAAAGTGCGGTCAAAAAACGAATTTTTTTACAAAATAAACAGAATTTGTAAAGTAAATGAAAATTCTCAACTAGGGAATAAATTTCTATTGTACCAAAATAGCGCTCTTTTTAAAAAGAGGAACCAACTTAATGAAAACTAACTTAATTACTACCGCACTTTTATTGAGTGCATCGGCTTTTGTACAAGCTGAAACTAAAACTGAGCTTGAGCCGATCAATGTGTATTCGGCTTACGCAACGCCAGTAAACCAAGATCAAACTGCCTCATCAGTCACCGTATTAACAGAAAAAGATTTTGCAGAACGTAATGCGACTTATGTAAGTGATGTATTGAAGACTGTGCCAGGTGTGGCAATGGGGGCAACTGGAGGTCGTGGTGCTGTAACTAGTTTATTCTTACGAGGAGCAGAATCCAACCATACGGTGGTAGTGATTGATGGTGTAAAAATGAACCCTGTAAATGATGGTTTTGATTTTGGGGGATTAACACTAAGTAATATTGAGAGAATTGAAGTATTACGTGGTGAACAATCTGCGTTATGGGGAAGTGATGCGATTGGTGGTGTAGTTTACATCACAACCAAAAACGGTCTATATAAAGAAAAACCTTTTAACATTGATTTTGATTTAGGATTGGGATCTCACCGAACACGTGATGCATCAGCTACTATTTCAGGCTACCAAGGGGGCTTCTATTACGCACTCCATGGAGATAGTCATCGCACGGCTGGCATTTCTGTATTAAGTAAAGATAAATTCAATTATAAAGCTTTAGACGGTACATCAATTCCAACAGGTGGAGCAATTGAGCGTGATGGATTCCATCGCGACAATGGTTCATTGCGTTTAGGCTATGATGATAATAATAAAGGTGTGGAAGTCTTAGCATCACACTCTTCACAAACAACCAAGAATGATACGTTATTATTAAGTGAAGCCACGGATAAAGACTTTTTCCGTACACGTGAAACCATTTTTAAATTAAGTGGTTATGTAGGCAATGATCAAGAGCTATTTAAACATAAAGCTAGTGTTAGCCATATCAAAAATAATTATGATTATGTAAGTACATCCCCGTATACTCGTGATTGGAAAAAACTCAATGCAAATTACCAACTTGGTATTAACTTCGATCGTGAAGGTTATTTAAAACAAGGTGTGAGTATATTAAGTGAATATTAAAAATCACATTATGAAGCTCAATCTTCTTCAACATTCAAAGAACAAAAATTAATTGAAAAAAGCATTGCCACAGAATACCGTTTATTTACTGAAGATGACCACAGTCTTTCTTTAAGTGGGCGTTTTACAGATAGTGATAATTTCAAAAACACTTTTACTAGCCGTATCGCTGGCGCTTACCGTTTATCTGAAAACGTGAAAGCCCACGCAAGTTTTGGTACTGCTGTCCATAATCCAAATTTTGTAGAACTTTACGGTTACGGTACATCAACGTCTTCGTACTTTCCTGCAATTACTTGGGTTGGCAATCCAGATTTAAAACCTGAAAAAAGCCGTGGCGGAGAAGTTGGTTTCTTATTAGAAACAACTAATAAAAATCATAGCTTAGACGTAACTTATTTTGCTCGTATTGTGAATAACTTTATTGGCAGCGAACCTGTAGCAACAAATGTAACCCGTGCGATTAACGTTAAAGGCAAAACGAAGGTAAGAGGCATTGAAGTTGCTTATAGAGGTAAAATCACTGAGGCGTTGACTGGTTATGTAAATTATACCTACACACAAATCAAAAATGGGGAATCTCGATTAGGTGCTGAAGGGGATACTTTAATTCGACATCCGAAAAATACAGCAAATGCAGGATTAGCATATCAAATCACTGAAAAATTAGGTTCAGATATCAATGTCTCTTATGTTGGCAAACGTTTTGATACTTATTTCCAAAGCGTTCATCCATACGCACAAAAACGCGTAAAAATGCCATCTTACACTTTGGTAAATTTAGGTGTGAATTATCAATTAATTCCAAATCTAAACATATATGCGAACTTGAACAACGTATTTAATAAAAAATACGAAAATGCTATCGAATATGGTCAAGACGGACGTAATGTTTACGTTGGGTTGAAAGGATCGTTCTAATTATTACCCACTAATAAGGGCGTGCTTAGCACGCCTTTTTACATTCTTGATGGCGTAGCGTATCATTATCTATATGCAAAAAACTCGTTTAATTTTAACCGCACTTTTCTTGCCCTTGACTTCGTATGCGTCGGAGCAATTCGTTTCGCTTACACTTTGTAGCGATCGTCTTTTGTCGGAAATTGCACGCCCTGAGCAAATTGCAGCACAGTCTCCTTATTCTAAAAATCCCTTGATGATGTTGGATAAACTCAATGTGGATAAGCCAACACTTGAGCCCAAGCTCACCGCATTATTGCCCTATCTCGATAAAACGTTTCTGATCAATGAAACCTTTTATCCACAACTTGTAGTAGATTTAAAAAAACTAGGGGCAAAAATTGAACCAATTAATGACACGCCACAAACGGCAGAAGAATTATTTGCGCTAATATTGCACTTGGGCAAACTCACGGGTAACGAAACGCATGCGGAATCTTTGGTTAAAAAACTTAAATTACAAGATTCTCGCCTCAATCTATCACTCACCGACACATTGATCCTTTCAGATACAGGCATTGTAGAAACTTATACGCCACAGTATCCCACTTTACTTAACTTGCTAGGCTTAACCCCGCTAGAAACACCACTTACGGCACAAAATTTTTCTCTTGAAAAAGTGTTACGAGCTGAACCCAACGTGTTGATTGAAATCAGCGACCAACAAAGTTATAACGAGCAAGCGGAATTGCTTAAACATCCGCTTTTAGAAAATCTTTTTAAAAATCGACCGCACTTTCGTATTCCAATGAAATATACTTATTGCTTTGATCACGGTGTGTGGCAAGGGGCAGAGAAGATTTACCAACAGTTAAAATGATATTTGGATTACATAGGAAATTGATCATTGACCAAAACACTAAAATTAAATACCGCACTTTTCTTAGCGTTGCTGTTGATTAGCAGCTTTGCGATTTATCATCAGCTCGGCGATTTTGCTCATCTCAAAAATGCCGATGGTGTGCTCACGGATATGCGCTCGCTCGTATTGCTTGATATTCGCCTGCCGCGCATCGGATTAGCCATTTTAACTGGCGCAAGCCTTGCTTTAGCGGGTAATGCAATGCAGGGGATATTTCAAAATCCGCTGGCAAGTCCCGGATTATTGGGAAGTAGTGCCGGTGCAACCACTACTAGTGTCTTTTTGCTTTACTATTTTTCCGTACCCTTAAGTCTGTTGCTTATTGGCGGTGTAGCTGGAGCGTTATCTAGTTTTTTATTGGTTTATTTAATCGCTAAAAATCATGGCACAACGGCAATGATTTTAAGTGGTTTAGCCGTCAATATGTTGCTCTCTGCTGCCGTTGCATTGCTACTTTCGAACGCTGAAAGCCCGTGGGCGTTAGCTGAACTCTACCGCTGGCTACAAGGTTCTCTTGTGTGGGCAAAACTTGATACGCTACTCATTTCATTTCCAATCGTATTATTGGGATTGTTCTGTTTATATCGTGAACGCTGCTATATTGACTTGCTCACTTTCGGTGAAGAAACCGCTAGCACAATGGGCGTGAATCCTAAACGTAGCTTTTTCGTCACGACCTTTGGCGTGGCATTATTAGTTGGTGCAACGATTCCGCAAACAGGTACTATCGGTTTTATTGGCTTAATCGCACCGCACTTTGCGCGCCTATTGCTAAAAAAACGCCCTTCGCAACTTTACATCACCAGTGCATTACTTGGCGCATTATTGCTACTTATTGCGGATCTTTGCGTGCAATATATTCCAATCTTCTCACATATTTATATTGGCACGCTCATCGCAATCATTGGCGCACCTTGCTTAATTTGGATTTTAATTACGGAGCAACGCAAGTTGGCAAGATAATGATTAGAATCGAAAATCTTTCTCAGCCTTATGGCTTAAATAACATCAGCTGCACGCTTCCTAAAGGAAAACTTATCGGCATTATGGGCGCAAACGGTGCGGGCAAATCAACTTTGCTCAAAACGATTGCAGGAATTTTACCTATTACAAAAGGTGAAATTTATTTTGGAAACAGCCCGTTAAGCAAAATGAGTACAACGGAAAAAAGCCAGCAACTCGCTTATCTTGCGCAAGATACCAATATCCATTGGAATTTATCGGTTTATGATGTCATTGCTCTCGGCTTAAATTCGCCATTATCATCAGCAAAAGAGCGGTCAAAAATCACGGAGATTTCACAAAAATTTTCGATTGCACATTTGCTTAATAAATCCTTTCAGAAACTATCAGGCGGAGAAAAAGCACGGGTGCAACTCGCTCGTTGTTGTATCAAAAATGCGCCGCTATTGCTTGCCGATGAGCCAATTGCGCCACTCGATCCCTATTACCAAATAGACATGATGGAACAATTAAAATCACTCACGCCACAGCATACTTGCGTTGTAGCGGTCCATCATTTATCCCTTGCATACAAATACTATGATGAAGTGATTTTGCTCGACAAGGGCAAAATCATTGCAACTGGCAAAACACAAGCGGTGCTAAATTCAGAGAATCTTGCAAAAGCCTTTGATATAAGCGTGAAATTTGATGTAGAAAGAAGAGAGATTTATGGAATAGAGAAATTGGAAACCTAATTCCAATTTCTCATTTTGCTGAAAGTAAAAGTTATTTTCGAGAAAAATCAACCGCCCTTACAAATCAACCAAGGAATTTGCTTGCCTTGTTGATTCTTGTAGTAAATTGAACTTTGAGATCGCGCGATTAAATCCACATAACTTCCTTGAATCGGATCATACGAACGATAAACCACTTCAAATTTTGTACCGCGCGCATTCAGTGTCAGCGTGTATGAATGATCAAAAGGCACCGCCTTGCCATTATCTAACTGGAAATAAAACCCGAAGTTATCTTTCATACGGCTTTCACGCGACAGAGGGAAATAAGTCGTCAAATGAGAAATCTCCCCAGTTTCTTTATTATTACAACGATAATGATATGGCTTGTAATTAACAGAATTATTTAACTCAGCTTGGCTAATATTATTCTTTAAAAATCGAGATTTAACCGTCTTCTTTGGCTGATGTGTTGTGGTACAAGCAAATAAACTCACAAGAACACCCACAAATAACGCCATCTTTAATTTATTCATAAATACAAAATTCCGAGAAATAAGAAAGCGCGTATGATAGCGGAAATTGGGGATTGTGCAAGGGATTGGAATGAGACTAAAAAACCGAAATAAAAACTGGAAATGTAATTCCAAATGTACACAAAAAAATAAAATATGGAAATTAACTTCCAATTGACACTCAAGACTTCCAACAGCTTATTCAAGAAAAAATACCGTCCTCTCAAGAGAAAATCTACTTTCTTATTCTTAAAAGCGTGATTCTCTTTTTAGCGGATAATGTCAGTCAGTTGGTGAATCCGAGCAAAATTAGCAACACTCTCACGTCCGAACGTATCCCCACTTCAAATCACACCATCAGCAAATATCTTGATTTGTTAGAAAATGCGTTTCTGTTCTATAAAGCAAAACAATACGATATTCGCGGAAAAGGCTATTTAAAAACCAATGCGAAATATTTTATTGTGGATAACGGTTTAAGACGGCACGCTATCGGCAAAAAAGGTGCAAATTATGCCAATCGCTTAGAAAATATCGTGTTTATTGAATTGCTAAGACGAGGTTATAGTGTAGATGTCGGTAAACTCGACAGCAAAGAAATTGATTTTATCGCCCGAAAAGCCGATGAAATTTTATATGTGCAAGTCGCCTTTAAAACCCCTGAAAATACCCACGAAACAGATAATCTCTTACATATTAAGGATAACTACAAAAAGATCTTAATTACGGGGAAATATTACGAACAAACAGAGATTGATGGGATTGAGGTGATTTATGTGGTGGATTGGTTGTTGAAATAAATCCCAAAACGCTGAAAATTTTCACCGCACTTTTTGTATTTAACGCTTATTTCGGCGCGCATTTCCTACCGCGTGCCGTAGAAATTAAAGTGCGGTGAGTTTTTGAAGTGTTTTTTAGTGAAACTAGGCACACGCTGGGAAGCGTGCGCCATCGTGGGGGATTAAAGTGCGGTGAGTTTTTCAAGTCTTTTTTTATTGAATTTCGGCACAACAGATTGTGCTAATAAGGAAAGATAGCGCCAGCGTCCATGCTGGTGCTGTTTAATAAAACATTGCGAATTTCACACATAACCGTCGGCAGAATTAATATTCAAAATCTTTTAGATTTTTTGACTGCACTTTTAGCTGATAGGCACAAGCGAGGACGCTTGTGCTATCAAGGACCGCTGGATATGTGCATCGTCGTTTTACATTATTTTATTAATGGTATTTTATTAATAAGATTAAGCAATATAGCTTTATCAAAAATAATAAAATAGAAAATAAGAATTGCTAGTAAAAAAATGATGATTATACCTGTTAGATTTATGACTCTTTCTAATGTTAATGAATATTTAAAGAATACAATTGTGAAAAATATATTTATACTAAGTAATAGTGTAACCAATGTTGTTCCAATAAGGAAATAAATAGATATTATCTTCCACTCTCTTTGCATATTCCAATATTCTGAAAGGTTTTTATTATATGCGTGATTAGCTAATGCCTTAAACTCATTCATCGTGAATAATTCTTTTACACATATAAATGATAGCGCTCCTATAATTAATATAAGTGATGATTTTAAAATATTGTTTTTTGACAATGCTTCTTTTTTATAAATGTTATATAAAGCTATAGGTATTAATGCTAGGCTTGCATGAATGTACTTAATTATATTTGATATATAATATGCATGCTTAAATAGAATATAATTCATAAATATTATGAATCCAGTTATAAAAATTCCAAATAGAATAAGCTCATTTCCATCTGATGATGAATTTTGATTGGTTTGATGATAGTGATTATATACAATGTTATTACTATTATTCTGATTTCCGTAGCCAATTTGCTTAATATTATTTCCATCACCAGAAATATTAGTTTTGCCAATTTGGGCTTTAATGTTATTTCCCATAAATTTCTCCTAATGTTTATTAATATAAATTAACATAAATGATAGTTTTGTTTTCTGGTTTGTAATATATATCTCCTAGCCACATCTTATCTCTTTGAGCAGTCTTTATATCAACTATTTTTGCTATTGGAGAATCTAAGATAATAACTTCATACTCTCCATATTCATCTGGAATAGGTAAACATCTAATATTCTCGTTTTTGATTTGTATATACCAGTAAATATCATCATCACTATCGTGGACATTTGCAATATAGGGGTCTAATGTTGCAGAGAAGATTTCCTTTAATTGGAATTCCTGTCCTATAGCTAAAGAAACTTTATTCGGTAAGTTACCTGAGTGAAACAGGATTTCATTTTTAGGTAAATACAATTCTACATTGGCTAATTCCTTAGCTACTTCTGATAAAGGAAAGGAATTTGGATCATCAATGTAGCTTAAAGTTTTTGGAAAACAATCAAGTGTGGGATAATCCTCTAACCAGAGTTTTCTATTACTAGAATTAAACAAGGGTTTATCTAAGTCAGCAATATTCTTTCTAAAAATAAAATATTCAAAATATTCCTTTATAGTTTGAAAGTTACTTAGAGGAAATAGATGCTGGTATATATTAGGAAGTTTTTTCATATTAGCCGTCCATTTAATAAAAGGTGGGATAAATCCTACCCTACAAGTACGGTCAATTTCTGATGAGTTTTTACTTCATCGCCACACCCAACCATTTCATCATCTCTCTCATCCCAACCTTTACGGTTGGCATAATCTTGAGCCTGGTCTTCATTAATGCGACCTAAAGTGAAATAGTTACTTGCTGGGTGGGTGAAGTACCAGCCGCAGACGGAAGCTGCCGGCCACATGGCGTAGCTTTCGGTGAGTTTCATGCCGATGCGTTGTTCTACTTCTAATAAATCCCAAATCAAGGCTTTTTCCGTGTGTTCCGGGCAGCTTGGATAGCCCAGTGCAGGGCGAATGCCAACGTAGTTTTCATTGATTAACCCTTGGTTGTCGAATTCTTCTTGCGTGTAACCCCAAATGCGGGTGCGTAGCTCAAAGTGCAGGTATTCAGCCATGGCTTCCGCTAAGCGGTCGCCTACGGCTTGTAGCAAGATGGCGTTGTAGTCGTCACCTGCAGCTTTGTAGCCTTCTACTAAATCCATTTCTTCAATACCGGCGCACACGGCGAACATGCCGAACCAGTCTTTTTTACCGCTTTCGCGATCGGCGATAAAGTCGCTTAAGCAGAAGTTAAATGGGCTTTTACTGTTTTTTCCGCGTTCAGTTTGTTGGCGTAAACCATAAGCAGTGCCAATAGGTTGTGTGCGTTCTTCATCAGCGAAAAGCACCACATCATCGCTCACACGTTCCGCAGGGAAAATACCTAAAATACCGCTTGGGTTGAGTTTGTGGTTTTGTTCTAATTCATCCAATACCACTTGTGCATCGTTCCACACTCTGCGTGCTTCTTCACCGCCTTCTGGATAATCAAAGGCATCTGGATAGCCGCCCATTAAACCCCAAATATGGAAGAATGGCGACCAGTCGATAAATTTACGCAGTTCGGCAATTGGTACGTTTTTAAATTCCACAATGCCCGTTTGTTTTGGCGTTGGTGGCACATAATCCGCCCATTCGCCGCTAAAGCCATCAAAGCGGTTTGCTCGTGCTTCTTTAATGCTAAGCTGTTTACGCAGTGGTTTACGGTTAGAGAAAGATTGCTGAATTTTCTCGTAATCTTTCTTGAATTTTTCCCACAATGCTGCACGGCCTTCTGGGTTCATTAAAGTTGCACACACCGTTACCGCACGGGAGGCGTTCGAGGTATAGAACACGCCATGTTGTTTATATTTTGGGTACAGTTTAATGGCGGTATGCTCTTTCGATGTAGTTGCCCCGCCAATCAACACTGGCAAGTTCAGACCTAAACGCGTCATTTCACCGAGGAAGTATTCCATTTCATCAAGGGACGGGGTAATCAAACCGCTCAAGCCAATAATATCCGCCTTTTCATCAATGGCAGTTTGAATGATCTTGTCCGCAGGCACCATTACGCCCAAGTCAATCACTTCAAAGTTATTACATTGCAACACTACGCTCACAATATTTTTGCCGATATCATGCACGTCGCCTTTCACGGTGGCAATCACCACTTTACCGTTACTAGAACCTTTTTGTTTGGTGGCATTGATAAACGGCTCTAAATATGCCACGGATTGTTTCATTACGCGTGCGGATTTCACCACTTGCGGGAGGAACATTTTGCTGTCGCCAAACAAATCACCCACCACATCCATGCCTGCCATGAGTGGGCCTTCGATGACCTCTAACGGTGTTGGTAATTTTTGGCGAGCTTCTTCGGTGTCTTCGATGATGTGCGTGGTAATGCCTTTCACGAGGGCGTGTTTTAAGCGCTCTTCCACCGGCCACGTACGCCATTCGGCGACAGAATCCACCGCACTTTCATCGTTGCCTTGATTGCGATATTTTTCCGCAATATCCAGTAAACGTTCTGTGCCATCTGGTGTACGGTTTAATACGGCATCTTCGATTATATTACGCAATTCAGGATCAAGATCGTCATAAATGGCAAGTTGCCCCGCATTCACGATCCCCATATCCATGCCTTGTTTGATGGCATGATAGAGGAATACCGCGTGAATAGCCTCACGCATGACGTTATTTCCACGGAAAGAGAAGGACACGTTTGACACACCGCCCGAAATTTTCGCATGCGGTAAAGAGCGTTTAATACGACCTGTGGCGTTGATGAAATCCACGCCGTAGTTATTGTGTTCTTCAATCCCCGTGCCAATGGCGAAAATATTCGGGTCAAAAATAATGTCTTCTGGCGGGAAGCCTACTTGATTGACTAAGATGTTATAGGCACGAGTACAAATTTCTACTTTACGCTCTTCGGTATCAGCCTGCCCCACTTCATCAAATGCCATTACTACAACGACCGAACCGTATTTACGCACCAATTTAGCCTGATGAATAAATTTTTCCTCGCCCTCTTTTAAAGAAATAGAGTTAACGATTGGTTTACCTTGTACAGATTGCAAACCTGCCTCAATCACTTCCCATTTGGAGGAGTCGATCATCACCGGCACTTTGGCTGCATCGGGTTCGGTTGCCATAATGTTGAGGAAACGGGTCATGCATTTTTTGCCGTCGAGCAAGGCTTCGTCCATGTTCACATCGATCACTTGCGCGCCGTTTTCTACTTGGTCGATGGCAATTTCAATAGCTTCTGCAAATTTGTCTTCTTTGATTAAACGTTTAAATTTCGCGGAACCCGTCACGTTATTTCGTTCGCCCACGTTCACGAATAGGCTTTCATCATCAATATTGAGTGGCTCCAAGCCTGACAAACGCATTGCGGTTTTAATTTGCGGTAATTTGCGTGGTGGGATGTTTTCTACCGCTTCAGCAAAGGCTTTAATGTGTTCCGGTGTGGTGTCGCAACAACCGCCGATAATGTTCACAAAACCACTTTCTGCCCACTCTTTTAAGTGAGCGGCCATCTCTTCTGCCCCTAAATCATAACCACCAAAAGCATTTGGCAAGCCCGCATTCGGATGCACAGAAACATAGGTTTCACTGATTTTTGAAAGCTGTTCTACATATTGGCGTAATTCTTTTGGACCTAACGCGCAGTTCAAACCGAAAGTGAGTGGTTTTGCATGACGGAGGGAGTTATAGAAAGCCTCAGTAGTTTGCCCAGAAAGGGTACGCCCTGAAGCATCGGTAATGGTGCCAGAAATCATGATTGGCAATTCCACGCCTAATTCTTCGAATACACTTTCAATGGCGAAAACGGCCGCTTTCGCGTTAAGCGTGTCGAAAATGGTTTCGATCATAATTAAATCCGCCCCACCTTCGATTAAGCCTTTTGTTGCTTGGGCATAAGCATCCACTAATTCCATAAAAGTCACATTACGGAAACCAGGATCATTTACATCGGGTGAAATGGAGGCTGTACGGTTTGTTGGACCTAAAACGCCCGCGACAAAGCGAGGTTTTTCTGGCGTGCTATATTTATCTGCTGCCAAACGAGCTAATTTTGTGCCAACAAAATTGAGTTCATAAGCAATAGATTGCAAGTCGTAATCCGCTTGAGCAATCGTAGTTGAACTAAAAGTATTGGTTTCAATAATATCTGCACCCGCTGCTAAATATTTCTCATGAATAGCGGAAATTAGCAGTGGCTGAGTCAATGTCAGTAAGTCATTATTACCGCGTAAATCGACCGCACTTTCCTTAAACCGCTCGCCGCGAAAATCTGCTTCGGTGAGTTTATATTTTTGGATCATCGTCCCCATCGCACCGTCTAAAATGAGAATACGATTTTCTAGAGCTTGTTTAAGTTGAGCGGTTTTATTCACCATAATTATTTTATTCCATAAATATTAATAAATAACGAAGGAATAATAGGTGTAAGGGCTAGGGGTGTCAAATGTTAGAAGGAAAGTACGGTGGAAAATAAAGGTTTTTATTTAAATGTAATGGCTGCGACAAAACAGATAATTTTACATTCTCCGCATCCGTTGCAACGTTCATTATCAATTTCTAACATGCTGGAAATCGCTTGTTGTGGGCAAGCGGTTTGGCAATCGGTGCAACGTTGATTTTGCTTGATTAAGCACTTGGAAGAAAAGTTTGGGCGGAGTAGGGTATCTGCCGAGAAATGAGAGTGAAGTGCGTGAGTAGAACAGACTTCTGCGCATTTGCCACATAAGTCACAGGGGGCATAGTCAATTTCAAGTACAGCTTGATTTTGTACTAAGCGTATTAAATTGTTAGGGCAAGCTAATATACATTCTCCGCAACCGTTACAGACTGCGGAAAATAAATCTTCTTTCGCTGCAAAAGGTGGGCGTGGTAAATTTTTTTCAGACACAACAGTTTTTTTCGCGGTAAATAAACTGCGAAATAATCCGCGGCGGGAAATCTGGTTGTGGCTTAGATAAGCCTGATAATAGGCTTCGTTTTTCATTATCGATAGAATCTAACGTTTGGCACATCAATATGCAAATTAGCTTGCCACTGCTGCAAGGTTTGTGCGGTGAGTAAGGCAAGCCCTTGATAGAACGGCGTATTTTCAGCGTTCGCTAGCTGCGTTAAAAAATGGTTTGCCCAAGTCAGGAAGTGCTCACGCAGAAATTCTACCACTAAGTGCGGTCGATTTTCTGCAAGATAAGCGGCCAGCATTAGCATTAATCCGATATGATCTTCCGGTTCATCTTGTTCGGCTTGAAAAGAAATTTGATGATGACGGAGAAAATCGCGCAATGCCAGTAAAGAATTACCAAAAATCACACATTCAGGATCTAAATAAACAGAACCCCAAGGCGGTGCAGGCAATTCGTTTGGGCCGATAAATAGGCGTTGGTATTGATCGTTCAGATCTTGATTTAAGCTTTGTGCAATAAGTGCGGTTGTTTTTTCACGAGTTTTTTCATCCCATTCAATTTCCCATTCTTGCGCCCAAGTGGATTGCCGAAAAAAATCTAAAATACTGGCAAGACATGAATCGCTCGGTTCATAATAAAAAGCCGCGCCGAGCAAGCGCCCGTAAAGGGAAATCTGTTGAAAGGTGTTTTGCATAAAATCTCCGAAAAAAATGACCGCACTTTGGTATTTATTAATTTAGTGATTGGTTGTAGCGTAGGGGCGTATCGCATACGCCCATACATATAATTTACCCTGCAATGGCCATTCCATAAGTCATATGTAATCCATAAAACAACACACGACCAATGCCTTCTGCAGCTAAGGTTAAAATGACTGCGCAAGCTAATAATCCTGCATTTTTCGCACGGAATAAAAGGAAGGTAGCAATGGCTAATAAGCATAAACGAACAGCTGTCATCATAGCGTAACCCGGCACAAGTGCAGCGGCATTTTGGATAGAACTATGAATGCCTTGCAAGCTAAAGCCTTGATATACTGCAACCACGGCTGCGAATAATACAGCAAGGGCAAAGAGGCTTGGCACAAGATTAATTTGATAATCGCGTTGTTTGTTCGGCATTAATAATGCATAAGATAACGCTAAACCGTCTAATGCAACAGTAAGATAGAACGCCCAAGATGTTAATGGCGTGTTCCATGTTGGTACGCTGGCGATGTGATAAACCTGATTCATCACATACATAAATACCACGCCCACAAGTGCGGTTAAAATTAGCCATAAATTACCAAGCGCCGACGGCATTTTACCTGTGATAGCAATTAGCCAATAGAAACTGGCAAGCGCAAAGAAAATGGCACCTGCGGCAATTTCGTTACTCATCATGGATTCGCCCACGCGATTTAATGAATTAAACGCACGAGCCGGTGTACCAAGGTGCATAATTGAGGCGATAAAACCTAAACCTAAACACGCTAACACCACAAACATGGCTTTGTGGATGTAAGCGCAGCTTTTCTCATTTTTTTCGCCAAGTAGCACAAAAGTAAAAACAAGCCACACACCGACCGCACTTTGCGCCAATACAGTGAAAAAAACTAATGGAAGTTCATGTAATCCTGCGTTCATCTTACACCTCTCTTGGGTTGCCTAAGAACCCAGTGGTATCGCCACTTGGGCGGGCATTTTTATTCGGTTTCACCACTAAATTTGGATGCGTGATATCTGCCGGTGGCAATGGAGCGATAGAGGCTTGTTCGCCATATTTTGCACGAAGTTCATCAATTGGCGCAAAATCTAATGCGCGTAATGGGCAAGCATCCACACAAATCGGTTTTTGACCGGATTTCACTCTAGAATAACAGCCATCACATTTTGTCATATGGCCTTTTTGCGCATCGAATTGCGGTGCATCGTAAGGGCATGCCATATGGCAATAACGGCAACCGATACAGGTTTCTTCATTTACAATCACGAAACCATCTTCGTTTTTGTGCATTGCACCTGTTGGGCAAACCTTGGTACAAGCCGGAGCTGCGCAGTGGTTGCACGAAATCGACATATAATAAGCGAACACATCTTGATGCCAGCAACCGTCTGCTTGTTGGTTCCAGTTGCCGCCTGTATATTCATAAATACGGCGGAAATTTACATCCGTGCCTAAGTCTTTGTAATCTTTACAGGCTAATTCGCAAGTTTTGCAGCCTGTACAGCGTTCAGAATTAAAATAAAAACCATATTGTTCCATAATCTATTCCCTACAAGCGTTCCACTTGAACTAAATTAGAATGTTGCGGATTGCCTTTCGCTAGTGGCGATGGGCGTTGAGTGGTGAGTACATTAATACAACCTGAATGATCGATACGATCTTTATCAGGTGCATACCATGCCCCTTCACTCAAGGCGACGACACCTGGAATAATACGTGGAGTAACTTTAACATTAATGCGCACTTCACCGCGATCATTAAAGATACGAATCATATCGCCATTTTTAATATTGCGTGGCGCGGCATCAATTGGGTTCATCCACACTTCTTGTGGGTTCGTGGCTTTTAGCACATCCACGTTTCCATAAGTGGAGTGCGTTCTTGCTTTATAGTGGAAACCGCTAAGTTGTAACGGATATTTTTCCATTAATGGATCGCCGTAATGCTCAAAACTTTGGGCGTGAATTGGTAAAGGATGAATTACTTCATCTTTTGCTAATTTCCAAGTTTTTGCTATTTCAGCTAAGCGAGAAGAGTAAATTTCAATTTTACCTGATGGCGTTTTAAGTGGATGCGCCTCTGGATTATCACGGAAATCTTTATATGCGACTTTAAAACCATTAGGATCAACCTTTTTAAAAATACCTTGTTGTCTAAACTCTTCAAAAGTTGGCAATTCAGGCAATTTTTCTCGAGATTGTGCATAAATGTGGCGTAACCATTCCTCTTGTGTTCGTCCTTCAGTAAATTTTTCCTTTACGCCCATTTTCTCAGCTAAATCACTCAACATATCGTAAATAGGTCTGCATTCAAAAGATGGTTTGATCACTTGATCTGCAAAAATGACATATGCCATATTGGATACAAAGGCATCTAAAGCGAAATCCATTTGTTCTGATGCAGTACAATCTGGTAATAAAATATCACTATATTTTGCAGTAGATGTCATATGATTATCGATGGTAATGATCATTTCACATTGGGTATCATCTTGTAGAATATCGTGAGTACGATTGATTTGTGCGTGCTGATTAATCAAACAGTTACTTGCATAGTTCCAAATCACTTTAATTGGTGCAGATAACTTATCAACGCCACGAATACCATCTGTAAGTGCGGTCATTTCCGTGCCGCGAATAATTGCATCTGTCCACAAAAACATTGGAATACTAGCTTTTACTGGGTTTTTTAATGTTGGCATACGTACAAAAGGAATGCTATAAGCACTTTCACGCGCACCGGTATTCCCGCCATGAATACCCACGTTACCGGTTAAAATTGGCAACATAGCAATGGCGCGCGAAATTAATTCACCATTACTGCGGCGTTGTGGCCCCCAGCCTTGAGCAATAAATGCCGGTTTTGTACCGCCGATTTCACGTGCAAGTTTAATAATGCGATCAGCCGGAATACCAGTGATTTTTGCTGCCCATTCCGGTGTTTTAGCAATACCATCATCGCCTTCACCTAAGATATAGGCTTTGTAATGGCCATTTTTGGGTGCACCTGCTGGTAAAATTTTTTCGTCATAACCTACGCAATATTTATCTAAGAAAGGTTGATCCACGAGATCTTCTTTAATCATTACATAAGCTAACGCAGAAACGAGAGCTGCATCTGTGCCGGGACGAATCGGAATCCATTCATCTTCACGCCCTGCCCCCGTATCATTATAACGAGGATCAATAATAATCATTTTGGCATTGGAACGAGCTTTGGCTTGTTCAATACAATAAGTTAAACCACCTCCACTCATACGAGTTTCTGCAGGATTATTACCGAATAACACTATTAATTTGGTGTTTTCAATGTCAGCCATTCCATTTCCCAATGCCCAACCACCCCCATAGGTATAATCTAAACCGACAGCAATTTGAGCGGTGCTGTAATCACCATAATGATTTAAATAACCACCAATACAGTTCATAAACCGCGCCACCATGGTGGAGGCAGGCGGCCAAGATTTCGCCATTGTGCCACCAAGCGTACCTGTGCCGTAGTTCAAATAAACAGATTCATTGCCGTATTTTTCGATATTACGTTTGAGCGCATCGGCAATTTCAGTTAAGGCTTCATCCCAACTAATACGTTTGAATTTACCTTCACCGCGTTTCCCTACGCGTTTCATTGGGTATTTCAAACGGTTAGGATTATATACACGGCGACGCATAGAACGTCCCCGTAAGCAAGCACGAACTTGATGATCCAGATTATAGGTTTCGGTGCCAGTATTATCGGTTTCTACATAAGTAATGCGATTGTCTTTTACATGCATACGTAATGGACAACGGCTACCGCAGTTTACCGTGCAAGCACTCCAAACAATTTTTTCTTCACTGCTTTCCGCTGCAACAGGCGTTTCTGCCGCCATGGCATTAAAAGGCAAGGTAATATCTGCCGCCGCAATCGCTGCACCTGCTGATGATGCTTTAATAAAATTTCGGCGACTCATTTGATCAAAATTACCCATAGTATCATTCCCCCACAGTCAGATTGAGTAATAACTAAAGAGCGTTGATTCAATCATCTTTTAAAAAATGAAAGTTTGCGTTAGATCACATAATTAAAAATAGGTAATAAAAAAATCGCAAAAAGATGATTAAAATCAAAGTGAAATAATGATAACTATTATTAATCATTTAGTTATTACTTTGTCTAAATCATCAATTGAATTCATCTTTAAAAATCTTTTACTATGGGTTCATCCACAATTAGTTTATCTAATGTGTTAAGTTTTAACTGTTAACTAACTAGAAGGATCTTTTCATGAGGAAACTTATCGCCACAGCGGTGCTTTCCGCGTGTTCAATGGCTTATGCCAATACCAACACCCCAAACTACAATACTGATTCTCATCTGTATGAATTCACTCAAACCTACGATTTGGTCGCGCCAAAAGGCTCGCAAGGACAAACCAATTTATGGGTTCCATTGCCATTTAATGGAGAATACCAACAAGTGAAATCGATTCACTTTGAAGGTAATTACATGAACGCCTATGCAACAGAAAACAATAAATACGGTGCGAAAACCTTATTTGCCACTTGGGATAAAGATGCACAAAAACGTGATTTAAAAGTCACTATGGTCATTGAAACAAAAGACCGTGAACCGATGGTGAAAGGTGCTTTAGAGAATTATACTCCGCCAAAAGATATTCAGTATTCCGTGGATGTACAAGAGTACTTAAAAGCTACTCAACACATTAAAACTGATGGCATTGTGAAAGAATTTGCTGACAAAATCGTAGGTAAAGAAACCAATCCATTAAAAAAAGCTGAGTTGATTCACCAATGGATCGTCAACAATATGGAACGTGATAATTCTGTTTTAGGTTGTGGTGACGGCGATGTAGAAAAAATTCTTACCACTGACGTATTAAAAGGTAAATGTACCGATATTAACTCTGTATTTGTGGCGCTTGCTCGTGCGGCAGGCATCCCAGCCCGTGAAATTTTTGATATTCGCTTAGGTGCGGCAGAGAAAATGGGCAAATATTCCAAAGGTGCTTTCGGTAGTGCAAATGAACAAGGCATCGCAAACGTAAGTGGCGGTCAGCACTGCCGTGCTGAATTCTACCTTGCAGGGTTTGGATGGGTACCAGTTGATTCCGCAGACGTTGCCAAAATGCGTTTAGCAGAGAAAAAATCTATTGAAGATAAAGATACACAAGCCGTAGCAAAATATTTGTTTGGTAACTGGGAAGCAAACTGGGTCGGATTGAATCATGCCCGTGATTTCGATTTATATCCACAACCAGAACTGGCTCCAATCAATAACTTCTGCTACCCGTATGCAGAAGTGGGTGGTGATCCGTTAAATTCCTTTGATCCAAAAGAATTTAAATATGACTACGTCTCTAAAAAACTCTAATAAATCCTTTTGAGTTGCCATAGCCACCGCACTTAGCGCTGCGGTGGCATCAACCTTGTGCTGCATCGCACCATTAATTTATTTAGTATTTGGTGTGTCGTCCACTTGGTTGATCGGCTTAGGCGAATATGATTATTTGCGTATTCCTATGCTTATCGTTTCATTATGCGCCTTCGCCTATGGATTTTGGCTGTTGATGTTTTCCAAAAAATCATTTGTAGCAAATATATTTCCCGTAAAAAACTCATCGTTTTATATTGGATTGTATTTATCATGATGATTTTTTTCTTAACCTATCCGACAATTTTGCCTTGGATTTTAGAATTAGCTAATTAGGAATAAAAATGAAGAAATTATGTACCGTACTTTTGCTTTCTCTGTTTGCTATTTCTTTCGCCCATGCGAATGAAACCAAACAAATTGTGCTAAAAGTAAAAGAAATGAATTGCCAGCTTTGCGCTTATTTAGTGAATAAAGAGCTACGAAATATTGATGGCGTGATTTCCACTAAAGCCTCCATTAAAGATAGGACTGTGACTGTTGTAGAAGATCCAAAAGTTCCTGATGAGCAATTGATTAATGCAATTCATAAATTGGAATATACGGCGGAAGTGGTTAAATAAATTATACACTTATCTAAAAAGTATGAAAAATTATCTCATTTTATTTTTAAGCTTTCTTATCATTGGCTGTACTCAAATTGTAACTAGACCACCTATAACTCAATACAACCCACAAAAACATGTAAGAATTAGAGTCATTCTCGAACGAGAAAAAGGGGAGCAACGACAATCATATACGAATTTCAAAGTAGTAGAGAATGGAAAATATAAAGAATATGGCTTTAAAGTATTTCTACTTGATGGATATGTAGCAGATAAGGAGATTATTTCTCTTGGCATGCCAAATAAACCTAAGCTTTACAAAAAATATGCAGAAAAAAGTTATCGGGAATTTATTATACCAGCTGAGAGTGAAGTAATCTTACCAAATACAAAAAGTATATATTGTGATGAGGCATGGTTTTTTAAAACTTGTTACGAACATGTAAGTTCAAGTAAGTTTGTAGCTCATGCAGGAAAAGATTATGAGATTATTAATTCATATCACGTTTATGAAATTTTAAATGAACAAGAAAGTAAAGAAATTGAAAGAAACAGTGAGAGCCTTGGCAGTCGGAGAATACCATAAAAAAGTGCGGTGAAAATTCACCGCACTTTTCGTTTCGAACAATCGAATTATTTAATCACGCCACATGCCATACGTGGGCCGCCACCGCCAAGTGGAGCTGGATGATCAGAGTGGTTATCACCACCAGCATGGATCATAATAGAGTGACCGCGAACATCATCTAAATGTTTAAGACGTGGTGCTAAAACAGGATTAGTTGCAGTGCCATCATATAATACAGTTAATGCAGGTAAATCACCTAAGTGTGCATCATCTTGCCATGGATAACCATGTTGTTTTGCACTTTTAGGATCCCAGTGACCACCAGCGCCTAAACCTGCTGTCAATTTACCCTCTTTTTCTTTTGGCTCACAGCTTGGGTTTTCATGGATGTGGAAACCATGTAAGCCTTCGCTTAATCCTTGTAAATTAGGGGTAAACACAAGGCCATAGTTAGATTCAGTAATAGTCACTGTACCTACATCTTTGTTACCGTTTACTGGATCAAGTTGTTGCACTTTCACTTCAATAGAAGCACCTTTGGGTGCCATATTGTGATCATGATTATGCTCATGTGCTTGGGCAACACCAACTGAACATACCGCACTAACCGCTAGTGCTAATAAGGTTTTCATATTCATTGCAATCTCCTTTATTGCAGTAAAAACTCATGACTATTTTAGTCAATTTCGTTTAAAAAGCCGACAAATTTTTACGAAAATTTCACATTATTTTAAACATCCACGTACAATCAATACGCCAACATTTCGAGCTTGCGCTACGGCTTTCGGTTTACTCAATTTAATTTTTAATCCTTGAAGTTTATAACGCGACTCAAGCAAATCCGCCACTTCATAAGCCACTCGCTCAATCAACAAGAAAGGTTTACTTTCCACATAATCAATTATCACTTGGCTCACTTCAGCATAATTCAAACAATATCCAACATCATCCGTTTCCGCCGCTTGTTTACAATCCCAAGCCATTTCCAAATCAAACACAAGCTTTTGCTTAATTTTCTGTTCCCAATCATATACGCCAATTTGAGCAAAAACAGTCAATTCTTCAATAAAAACACGATCCATAAGATTTCCTCTAAAATTATTGTAGGCGTATACTATCAACTTTGGGTAGAATAACGAATAATTTTTCTTGCTGGAGTACAAAATGAGCCTTTTTGCCCTTTTTTATATGCTTTGTGCCTATCTTTTAAGCTCTATTTCCAGTGCTATTCTAATTTGTCGCGTTGCAGGCTTGCCAGATCCTCGTCAAAATGGATCAAACAATCCAGGTGCGACAAATGTGCTTCGTATCGGAGGCCGTTGGTCTGCTCTCGCAGTACTGATTATTGATATTTTAAAAGGCATGACACCAGTATGGGTTGGTTACTATTTAGGACTCACACAATTTGAATTAGGTATGGTAGCACTAGGTTCTTGCTTGGGGCACATTTTCCCCATTTTCTTCCAATTCAAAGGCGGCAAAGGCGTCGCAACCGCTTTCGGTGCAATCGCACCAATTTCTTGGGCTGTAGCAGGCTCTACATTAGGCACTTGGGTCTTCGTTTTTCTTATCAGCGGTTATTCTTCATTAAGTGCGGTTATTTCTGCTTTACTTGTGCCTTTTTATGTGTGGTGGTTTAAACCGGAATTTACTTTTCCCGTTGCCTTGGTCTGTTGTCTATTAATTTATCGTCATCACGATAATGTTCAACGTTTATGGCGCGGTCAAGAAGATAAAGTTTGGGCTAAATTTAAAAAGAAATAAAAAATTCACCGCACTTTTCTAAATTTCCACTGGAGTTTCCTGTGCATACTAAACGTTCAGTTTCCACTCGTATTGCTAAATATTTATTCATCATTCTCATTGTTGCTGGCGTGATTAGCTCGCTAAGTTTGGCAATTATGAGCAGTAATAAATATGACGCAGAAGCCATTAATATTTCAGGATCTTTGCGGATGCAAAGTTATCGCCTGCTCTATGAAATGCAAGAACAACCAGAAAGTGTGGAAACGAACTTACGTCGTTATCATATAAGCCTTCATTCATCTGCTTTATTGGAAGTCCAAAATCAATTTTTCACACCTAATGTATTAAAACATTCCTATCAAAACATTTTGCAACGTTGGACGAACATGGAAAAATATGCGCGCCAACACGATGTAAAAAATTATAGCAATCAACTCACTGACTATGTGGCAGATGTTGATTATTTTGTGTTTGAGCTACAACGTTTCAGTGAACAAAAATGGATTTTGGGCGTATCGGTGCTCTTTTTCGCGATGTTGTTAATTTTAGTCATGGTGTCTTATGTGATTTGGTACACACAGCGAGAAGTCGTAAAACCACTGCACTTAATGACGAAAGCCAGTATGCAAGTGCAAACGCGTCAATTTAATCACATTCCGCTTGATACAACAAAACAAAATGAACTCGGTACATTGGCGCGTATTTTTACACAAATGTCCACGGAGCTTGGGCAGCTTTATTCACGTTTGGAAGAAACAGTAAACGAAAAAACACAAAAGTTACGCCAAACCAACCACTCTTTGACGACCCTTTATCAAAGTTCTCAAATTCTTAATGCCAACACGATCAACGATAAAGTATTAAGCCAAGTGCTTGACCACATTCTGGTCAGCGAGAATTTGAAATATATTAAAGTTGAAGTTATGGGTGCAGAGCATTGGGATATTGCTTTTGGTACTCAAGATTTAGACTGCTCTTTACAAACTGAGATACTTTCAGTCGATAACGAAGAATTCGGTGCGCTCTCTTGGCAAGCAGGATTGCCTTGCCCCGATCCGAGAATGATGCAAAACCTTGCTCAAATGCTTGCACGAGCCCTTTATTTCCAAAAAAGTTTACGTCAACAAGAACAGCTCTTATTGATGGAAGAGCGGTCAATTATCGCGCGAGAATTGCATGACTCGTTGGCTCAAGTGCTATCATTTTTACAGATCCAGCTTACATTACTTAAACATAACTTGAAGAAAGAAGGTGATTCATCCAAAGAACAAAGTTTGGTCATTATTCGTGATTTCGAACAGGCTCTTTCGAGTGGATATGCACAATTACGCGAGCTTTTAGCCACTTTCCGTTTAACTATACAAGAAGCTAATTTACAGCTTGCGCTAGAACAAGTGATTGACTCATTACGTTCACAAACAACGATGCAAATGAACGTTAATTGCCAATTGCCATCACAAAGTTTGAACCCACAACAACTGGTTCATGTGCTACAAATTGTACGTGAAGCCACCACCAATGCGATCAAACATTCTCAAGGCACAGCAATTGAAATTAGCGCCAAAATTAATGCAGAAGGCGAATACGAAATTTTAGTTGAAGATAATGGTATTGGTATTCAAAACCTTGAAGAGCCTGAAGGTCATTACGGGTTAAATATTATGACTGAACGTAGTCGCCAACTTAACGCAGAATTTAACATCATCCGTCGCGAACAAGGCGGTACACAGGTGAAAATCACGCTTCCACACGCTTTATGTTGATTACGGTGGATATAATGATTCATAGCAACTGGTATAAAAGATAAATTTTTTATGCTCCCGACAATGGTATTTTAAATGCAAAATTTACAACCTTTTCACACTTTCCATATTCATGCTAATGCTCGTGAAATTATTGAAGCTCATAGCATTGAACAACTGCAACAAGCATGGGCTCATTCAAAAGCGGAAAATTTACCCGCACTTTTTCTAGGTCAAGGCAGTAATATGCTATTTCTAGATGATTTTAATGGGGTGGTGATTTTAAATCGTTTAATGGGCATTACTCACCAACAGGATTCTGATTTTCACTACCTGCATGTGAATGGCGGTGAAAATTGGCATGAATTAGTGGAGTGGTCTATTAACAATGGTATTTATGGATTAGAAAATCTGGCTCTGATTCCTGGATGTGCTGGCTCTGCATCCATTCAAAATATTGGTGCATACGGTATTGAATTTAAAGACGTATGCGATTATGTGGATGTACTTAATTTAAACACGAATGACACCTTCCGACTTGACACAGAACAATGCGAATTTGGTTATCGTGAAAGTATTTTCAAACATCGTTATCAACAAGGTTATGTGATTACAGCGGTTGGGTTAAAGCTCACAAAAAATTGGCAGCCTATTCTAAAGTATGGTTCGCTTGTAGAGTTCGCTCCCAAAACTGTCACCGCTAAACAAATTTTTGATGAAATCTGTCATATCCGCCGAAGTAAATTACCTAATCCAAATGAATTTGGTAATGCGGGGAGTTTCTTTAAAAATCCAGTTGTCAGTTCAGAACATTTTGATGAAATCAAAAAGCATCACGAAAATCTGCCGCACTTTCCGCAGGCAGATGACTCAGTGAAATTAGCAGCAGGCTGGCTGATTGATCAATGCAATCTTAAAGGTTTTCAAATTGGTGGCGCAGCCGTTCATGAAAAACAAGCATTAGTGTTAATTAACAAAAGCGGGGCAACAGGACAAGACGTAGTCAAACTCGCCCATCACGTTCGCCAAACTGTTGCAGAAAAATTCGGTGTATATTTACAGCCTGAAGTACGATTTATCGGTGCAACTGGCGAAGTAAATAGTGAGCAAACTATCGCATAATTTATATAGATTAAGGAAATAAATCATGAGCTTTAAAGAAATTTTAGAAACCTTACCCACAATCGAGCATTTAACCGGTTTAAATGTGATGGATGGTGAGACTATTATCCACAACATTCCAGCCATACCCGGTAAATTAGGTTCTCTTCGCCTTTATAATGCATTGGCTAAAAAATTTAACGGGAAATTAAACCGCACTTCCGCACAACAAGGTGTTGAATGGTTTGCAGAACACGTAGAAGATGCTAAAGCGAATCCAGGCAAGCATCCGAACATTGATTTACTATTTAAAGTAATTAATGAAAATCTTAATTTAACCCTGATTCCACTTTGCTAATTAATCAGAATTATTTAGAATAATTGAACTTTTGATTGATAAAACCTGTCTTATTAACAAATTGGTTCAATAAGATAACTTATTGTGCTATAACTAAGCACATTGATTGGCAAAAGCCAAAATAAAGAAGGGAAACAATGGATAAAGAAACACAAATGATGTTAGTTCCTCAAGGCAGTATCGAAGGTTATATTCGTGCGGCAAATGAATATCCGATGCTGACCGCAGAGGAAGAAAAGGAATTGGCAGAACGTTTGTATTATCACGAGGATTTAGATGCTGCGAAAAAACTCATTTTGTCGCATCTTCGCTTCGTGATCCATGTTGCACGTGGCTATTCTGGCTATGGTTTGCCACAAGCTGACTTAATCCAAGAAGGTAATATCGGCTTAATGAAAGCTGTTAAACGTTTTAACCCTGAAGTTGGTGTACGTTTGGTGTCATTCGCCGTGCATTGGATTAAAGCTGAGATCCACGAATATGTTCTTCGTAACTGGCGTATCGTAAAAGTAGCGACCACAAAAGCTCAACGTAAATTATTTTTCAACCTACGCAAAACTAAACAACGTTTAGGCTGGTTCAATGAAAATGAAGTTGATCTCGTTGCAAATGAATTGGGTGTTTCCAAAGAAGATGTGATCGAAATGGAATCACGTATGAGCGGTGCGGATGTAGGTTTTGATTTACCTACTGATGATGCAGAAACAGAGACTTATTCTCCCGCCCTTTATTTGGAAGATAAAAGTTCCAATTTCGCAGCAGAGCTTGAAAATGAAAACTTTGAAAGCCAAGCAACCGAGCAATTAGGTGCAGCGTTACAAAGTCTGGATGCGCGTAGTCAGGATATTATCAAAGCTCGTTGGTTAGATGATAACAAAGCTACATTACACGATTTGGCAGCAAAATATAATGTCTCTGCGGAACGTATTCGTCAATTAGAAACCAATGCACTGAAAAAATTAAAAAGTGCGGTGAGTTTTTAAATAATTTAGAAAAAGAAAACCTGCTGATTAGCAGGTTTTTATTGATTTCAATTCAGCCCTTAGTTTCTAACAATGAAATCACCTTCTTTAACGCTTTGATTTCATTTTCTTTCGCGGCAAGCAATTCCTTTAATTTCTCGTTTTCAACAGCAAGTTTCTCACTTGTACCAAAATAATTATTGTAATTAGAATGATTATCTCCTATTGAACAAATCACAAAACGCTCATCATCTAAAAGTTGTGCAATATTGATATTAAAAATTTGCGCAATTTGCTTCAATTTTTCTACACTAACTTTCGTTTGCCCACATTCAATTTTTGCATAACCTGTTGTGGACATACCCAATTTTTCAGCTACATCCTCCTGTGTCCAATGATTCATGTCACGCATAATTTTTATTTTTTCTGATAATTCCATAATTCACCTAAAGTCATATTTTAACTCTTTAAGCGTTTTAAATAGCTCTTAGAGTGACTGGATTAAATTTTATCTAAATATAACATAGCAATTATTTAGAACCAATTTTCATTTAAGGAAATTAATATGAAAAAATTCATCTCAATTTTATCGTTAAGTATTATATTATTCATTACAGGGTGTTCTGCTACGGTTAATACAACCCAACGAGAAGATGTTTATAAATCTCAAAACTACACTAAAATAGACTCATCTATAGTTTTGGGTGAATTCTCTTATGAACCAGCTAAATTAGGTAAAGTTAGAGAAAGCCAACCAGAAAATACTGCTATGGGAACGATCTATTTTGATCAAAGCATTGGAGAAATGGTTAAACACTTTACTGCAAAAGAGTTATCGATGACTGGAATCAAGGTTGGTATAGGTAAATTAACAATTTTGGGAAATGTAAAAAAATTAAAAATTGATGATTTAGGATACAGTGTTGATTTTAGTTATACTATTAACTATAAGCTCTTAAAGAATGGGGAAATCGTATGGGACAAAGATTACTCCCCGACTATAGTGACTGTATCAAAATTTGAAAGTTCTCCACGGGAAATGATCACAAGCCAAACCTATAGATTAATTGCATCAGGATATGAAAAATTTATTAATGATAACGGTGTGAAAACATTATTAGAAAACAACAGATAAAAAATGTGCGGTAAAATCTTTTCAATTTTACCGCCTTTATATTTACGTGATATGACTAAGGATTTCCTGAAAGTCTCTCAATATGTGGCAAGCCTTAATCTTATCAAACACTTGGTTCGCTTCATCATATTCCTTATTCAAATAACATAACCACTGTTTAATTCGTGCCACATGATAAAAGCCACTGTCATATTCATTTTCAACATTAGCATATTTTTGCAAGATTTTTTGAATCTCGCACCAAGGCATTTTTTCTGCATTTGATTTCAGAACATGACTTAAATTCGGAATATTCAACGCGCCTCGTCCCACCATTAAATCCTGGCAGCCTGTTTGAGATAAGCAATCTTGACCATCTTGCCAATGCCAAATTTCTCCGTTAGCAATAACAGGAATGGATAAACGCTCTCGGACTTCACCAATTTTTTTCCAATTAATTCGATCTGCACGATAACCATCAGCTTTTGTGCGTCCATGGACTATAATTTCTGTTGCTCCCCCCTGCTCTACCGCATCAGCGATTTCAAAAGCTTGAGAAATATCATCCCAGCCTAACCGCACTTTTACACTAATAGGGAATTCACTTGGCACGGCTCTGCGTAAGGCTTGAGTGGCACGATAAATCAATTCAGGCTGTTTCAATAATGCCGCACCGCCATTACTGCCATTCACTGTTTTAGAAGGGCAACCACAATTTAAATCAATGCCATGAGAACCAAGCTCGATTGCACGAATCGCATTTTCAGCAAGGCATTCTGGATGCTGCCCTAGCAACTGCACTCGCACAGGCGTGCCAGAAGAAGTAAAGCCCTGATTTTTTAATTCAGGGCATAAACGATAAAATACTTTTTCAGGGAGAAGTTGATCAACTACGCGAACAAATTCTGTTATACATAAATCGTAGTCATTCACTTCGGTGAGAAGTTGACGCACAAAGGGATCTAGAACCCCTTGCATAGGCGCAAGAATAACACGCACTATTTCCAGCCTTTTGCTTTACAAATTAAATCGTAAGCGGCTTGAATCTGTTGAGTTTTTTCTTTTGCCATTTCCATCATTTCTGGAGGTAACCCTTTTGCCACGAGTTTATCTGGATGGTGTTCATTCATTAAACGACGATAAGCACGCTTAACCGTGTTTTGCTCGTCGGACTCAGTCACACCCAATACTTTATAGGCATCATTTAAAGTTGGACCAGAAGCATGTTGGTAACCACCACTATTTTGTTGCTGATATTGGTAGCCACCTTGATAGGCACCTTGTTGATATTGCTGATAGAAACCGCCTTGAGTAAAAGCTCGAGCAGCCATTTCCATCGCAATCATTTGTTCAAATTGCATACGAGAAAGACCAAGCTCTTCAGCGATCACATAAAGTACTTCTTTCTCATTTTCGTGAAGTTCTGAATCGGCAAAAGCCGCTTGAACTTGTACTTGTAAAAACATTCGCAATAAATCAGCACGTTGCCCACAACCAATGCGAAATTCACGGATAACTTGACGAATCGGGAAATCAGATTCTTTACCACGACGAAACGCATCCTGCGCTAATTTACGCCCCGCATCATCCAATTTAAGCTGAATCATTAATTGATTAGCTAATTGAATATCTTCTTCTGTTACACGCCCTTTCGATTTACTTAAATGTCCTAGCACCGCAAAGGTGGTTTGCATAAACAAGTCTTGACGCGTTGTTTTCTTTTTAAAGAAACTGGAACTTACCGAACCAAGCTCATACAATTTTTTATCTGCAATAGAACCTAAAATGAGCCCAGCAATCGCACCAAAAAATCCACCAACTTTCCAACCTAAAAATACACCTATAATTTTTCCAATAAATCCCATTCTTTCCCCTGTTAAGTCAAAGTGCGGTTATTTTTATAATGTTATTTATAATGATGACAAAAATTTATTTCTCAAGTTTTATACGCCAAATTCGGCACGATAAGCACGCATTTCTGGCAAATGGCTACTGTATCGAGGATCTTGTTCGATAAATTGCATCAAATCATCTAAATCAATAATTGATAGCACTTGGCATTGATAATCACGTTCAACTTCTTGAATTGCAGAAAGCTCGCCTTTTCCTCGTTCTTTACGGTTTAAGGCGATCAATACTGCCGCAAGCTCTGCCTCATTTGCACTAATTAATTCCATAGATTCACGGATCGCAGTACCAGCCGTAATCACGTCATCCACAAGCAAAATTTTTCCTTGCAATGGGCTACCAATTAAATTGCCGCCCTCTCCGTGATCTTTAACTTCTTTGCGATTAAAACACACGGGTTTATCAATACCATAACGATTAAATAACGCCACCGAAACTGAAGTGCCAATTGGAATACCTTTGTAAGCCGGGCCAAAAACAACATCAAAATCTACCGCACTTGCCTGAATTGCCGCAGCATAGAACTCACCTAAACGCGCTAAATCTGCCCCCGTATTGAATAAACCCGCATTGAAAAAATACGGACTTTTACGCCCCGATTTCAAAGTAAATTCTCCGAATTTCAATACATTTCTGCTTAAAGCAAATTCGATAAAATCGCGTTTATATTGTTCCATTTTTTAATCCCTATAAACTGTGTCTATAAGCCTAGCGCCTCGCGTTGAGCGATGAAAATTTGATTACAGCCTTGTTTCGCTAAATCTAATAATGTTAATAATTCTTCATGGCTAAATGGCTCGCCTTCTGCGGTGCCTTGTACCTCAATCATGCGACCATCTTCCATCATCACAACATTCATATCGGTTTCCGCGGCAGAGTCCTCCACATATTCCAAATCACAAATAGCTTGACCATCAACAATCCCTACAGAAATCGCTGAAACTAAACCTTTAATTGGGTTAGTTTTTAACGTGCCATTCTCAATTAAACCATTGATCGCATCACATAATGCGACAGCAGCACCAGTAATGGATGCAGTACGCGTGCCACCATCTGCTTGAATAACATCACAATCTAAAGTAATCGCACGTTCACCAAGTGCTTTGAGATCCACCATCGCGCGCAAAGAGCGGGCAATTAAACGTTGAATTTCCATTGTGCGTCCACCTTGTTTACCTTTAGCCGCTTCGCGTTGCATACGACTATGTGTTGAACGTGGCAACATTCCATATTCAGCCGTGACCCAGCCTTGCCCTTGTCCTTTTAAGAAACGCGGAACAGCATCTTCCACGGTTGCAGTACAAAGCACTTTGGTATCACCAAATTCAACAAGTACAGAACCTTCAGCATGCTTGGTATAGTTACGAGTGATTTTAATTGGGCGGGGTTGATTATTTTCTCGATTATTTGGACGCATAGTTATTCCTTGATATGGTTTCGAACGATGTAATAAAAAAGCGCACTATTCTAGCACGCTTTAGTTTTCATTATTGGGTAGTTTTTTCAAAGTCACGAATTTTATGGAAAGTTTCGTTTAAATCTGTCGCAAAATTAATTTTTTGAATATCTGGCGAAGAATTAGATTTAACTAACATTCTCAACGGCTGGAATTGCATATTACACAAGTAAAGTTGTTGATGTGGCAACATGTGCTGAACAAATCGAATAAGCGCATGTATTCCACCAGCATCAAGCACGGTCACTGCATCACATTGCAGCACAATATGTCGGATTTCATGATCGGTATGAACCGTTCTATCATGCAAATCCGCAAATAATTTATCCGCAGCAGCAAAGAAAAGCGGACCGCTAATTCGGTAAACCAAAACATCATCTAAATCTTCAGGTGCATTGTGTTCAATGGCTTTTGTCATCTCGGCAATGGTTCGAATAAACAATAGACTCGCAAGCAACACCCCAACACTAATCGCAATCACCATATCAAATAATACAGTCAAAATAAGACAAGTCAGCAACACTGCCATTTCATTTTTGCCTGAACGGCGAGCAAGGTGAATAATATCGTGCACACTTGCCATATTCCACGCCACCACCAACAACAAAGCAGCCATAGATGACAAAGGCAAATAAGAAAGGGCTTGTGAAAACAAAAGTAAAGCGAATAAAACAAGTATTGCGTGCACGACACTCGATATTGGCGATACCGCCCCTGATTTCACATTAGCCGCAGAACGAGCAATCGCAGCTGTTGCCGTAATCCCACCAAAAAACGGAGAAATGATATTTCCCAAGCCTTGCGCTAATAACTCGTTATTAGAGTGATGTTTAGTATCCGTCATATTATCTAAAATCACTGCACAAAGAAGTGATTCGATTGCGCCCAATACCGCCATTGAAAAAGCAGCAGGTAACAAAGCTTGCAAGCTGTTAAAATCCCAATGAATTAATTCACCTTGTGCATCAGGAATATTCCACGGCAGAGAAAAATCTGGCAATACATTAGGAATCCCATGGCCAATGGAACCATCAGGCAAAGTATATTGGAATGCAGATCCAATCGTCGCCACCTCAAAACCCAAATGCTGTAATGCTAGAGCTAAAATCGTCCCAATAATCACGGCAGGTAAATGCCCTGGCACTGCCAAACGCAATTTATGCCATTGGGTCAGGACTAATAGTGTTACCACACCAACTGCTGCATTCGCCCAATTTATCGTAGGAAGTGCGGTAAAAATTGTTTGGATTTTTTCGAGATAATGTGCTGGCATTTTTTCTATGGAAAGCCCCAAAAAATCCTTAACCTGCAAAGTACCAATAGTAATACCAATCCCGCAAGTAAAACCCAAGGTTACGGGCAAGGGGATATATTCAATTAAACGCCCTAGACGAAATAACGCCATCAAAACCAAAATGAGCCCAGAAAGCAACGTTGCCATCAAAAGGCCACTTAGCCCAAATTGTTGAGTAACAGGGTACAGAATCACAACAAAAGCTGCTGTAGGCCCAGATATATTAAAGCGAGAACCACCTGTCAGCGCGATAACGATACCCGCAATAATTGCCGTATAAAGACCATGTTGTGGAGGCACACCACTCGCAATAGCCAAAGCCATGGAAAGCGGAATCGCAATCACCCCCACGGTCAAACCTGAAATAATGTCGCGAATCAGCGATTTTTTTGAATAACCTAAACGAAAGGAATCTTTCAGCGCGCTAAAAGGTTTTACGGCTAAAAAAACATTTTTAGAAAATAACGCTTTAATATGCATAAAAAAACTACAAACGATAAATAAAGTGTGGTTATTCTAGCGAAACTTTTAAAAGTTTTTTATGTTCTAGCGCAAAAAACTTGACTAAACTGGAGCAAATCTTTATAGTTTGCGCACCTTTTACGGTGAGATGTCCGAGTGGTTGAAGGAGCACGCCTGGAAAGCGTGTATGTGGGAAACTGCATCAAGGGTTCGAATCCCTTTCTCACCGCCATCCTAATTTTATTCCCTAATCAATCCCCTTTTCTTTCTTCTTCAAATTCAGTTTTTTTATTCTAATTATTTTTGTTATTACGCTCATTGAATTTTTTCATCAATGCAGTAAACTAGCCACCGATTTTTAATCACCTTTCTTTTCACTTTAAATGTTACCCGCGAGTAACAAAAGGACACATCATGACAAACAAAGTAAACAGTTATGGCTGGAAAGCCTTAATTGGCTCTGCCGTCGGCTATGCAATGGACGGTTTCGATCTTCTCATTTTAGGTTTCATGCTTAGCGCAATTTCTGCAGACTTAAATCTAACACCCGCACAAGGTGGCTCTCTCGTAACTTGGACACTTATTGGCGCAGTTTTTGGCGGCATTTTATTTGGCGCATTAAGTGATAAATACGGTCGTGTACGCGTACTTACTTGGACCATTCTTCTTTTTGCGGTGTTTACTGGTTTATGTGCGATTGCGCAAGGTTATTGGGATTTACTGATTTATCACACAATTGCTGGCATTGGCTTAGGCGGTGAATTTGGAATTGGGATGGCTCTAGCAGCAGAAGCATGGCCCGCACGCCACCGAGCTAAAGCAGCATCTTATGTTGCATTGGGTTGGCAAGCTGGTGT
Organism: Haemophilus quentini; assembly: GCA_001752465.1. Lineage (GTDB taxonomy): Bacteria > Pseudomonadota > Gammaproteobacteria > Enterobacterales > Pasteurellaceae > Haemophilus > Haemophilus quentini. Next base: position 42,756 of record MDJB01000056.1, on the reverse strand, counting down.
GTTAGGTGCAGCATTACTTACACCATTATTACTCCCGCATATTGGCTGGCGTGGAATGTTCTTGGTGGGTATCTTCCCTGCATTTGTCACTTGGTTCTTACGTTCTCATCTGCATGAACCCGAAATTTTCACTCAAAAACAAACCGCACTTTCAACGCAATCCAGCTTTACTGATAAATTACGTTCATTCCAGCTTCTGATTAAAGACAAAGCAACGAGTAAAATTAGCCTTGGTATCGTCGTACTCACCTCCGTACAAAACTTCGGTTATTATGGCATTATGATTTGGTTACCTAATTTCTTATCAAAACAACTTGGATTCAGCTTAACTAAATCTGGACTTTGGACGGTCGTTACCGTCTGCGGCATGATGGCTGGCATTTGGATTTTCGGACAACTCGCTGACCGCATCGGACGCAAACCAAGTTTCTTACTTTTCCAATTAGGCGCAGTGATAAGTATCGTGGTTTACTCACAACTTACCGATCCTGACATTATGCTTCTTGCAGGGGCATTTTTAGGTATGTTTGTGAACGGAATGATGGGTGGTTACGGTGCATTAATGGCAGAAGCCTATCCAACAGAAGCTCGAGCAACGGCACAAAACGTACTTTTCAATATTGGTCGTGCCGTAGGGGGATTTGGACCTGTGGTTGTGGGCGCTGTTGTACTCGCCTACTCTTTCCAAACGGCCATCGCCCTACTTGCGATTATCTACGTAATTGATATGTTAGCGACAATTTTCTTAATCCCTGAATTAAAAGGTAAAGCCTTAGACTAAGAAAGTATAAAAAATAAAAATGCTCGCCAAGTGCGAGCATTTTTTATGAAATAAAAGGAAGCAATGGTGATAACACTTGTTCGGCTGAAATTTCTTTCATTGAATTAGCCGATAAGTAATGCTGATTTTTACCATAACAGCCAATCAATTTAGGATCTGTTGCGCCATAAAGCGTAATATTGGGCTTATCCAAAGCGGCAGTTAAATGCGCCAAACCTGTATCCACCGACACAACGGCTTTTGCATTCGCAAACTGTTTTGTAAGCTCCGTTAAAGTTAACTTAGGCAACACGATCACATTAGAATGAACTTGAGCCAAACGCTCTGCTCGCGCTTTTTCTAGTTCATTTCCCCAAGGCAAGCGAATTTCGTAATCAGAAAGTGCGGTAATTTTTTCAATCAATTTTTGCCATTCTGATTCTTCCCAATGCTTATCTGTCCGAGTTGTAGAATGAATGAATACCACATAATTTTGTTCTGGAGTTTGATGAAGAAAATGGCGAACAATACCATAATCGCCCTGAACTTGAGGTAATTCATAACCTAAACTCAGAGCAAAAAGCTGACGAATTCGTTCCACCGCATGCTGTTGATAAGAAATGGCATATTTTTTATCGTAGAAAAAAGATGCTAGCGGCTCTCGAATGCTTTGACGATCATAGCCATGTTTCACACCCTGAGCGAAACGAGTTGCAAATAATGCACTTTTAATGAGCCCTTGCGCATCGATTACAGCATCATAGTTTTCAGCCTGCAACAAAGTGCGGTAATTTTTCCACTCATTTCTTGTTTGAATGGAAAAAGGCGATTTTCGCCAACGGCGCAAAGCAATTGGAATAATTTGATTCACTGCAGAATGCCAACGTGGGATTTCTGCAAAATTATCTTCCACCACCCAATCAATAGAGAGATTAGGAATAGCACTCTGTGCATCAGTCAATGCCGGCAAAGTATGAATCACATCCCCCATAGAGGAAGTTTTAATCACACATACTTTCATTTAATTAACCTTCTTCCCCAGTGCATAATTCCAAGCCCTAATACTGCTAAAATGCCTCCAATAATTAAGGAGGAATCCACCTGTTCATTCAACCAAACGGCTGAAAATAAAATACCTAAAATCGGCACAAGAATAATGTAAGCCGAGGCATTGCCTGCCCCTAAGCGTTTCACTCCATCAAAATACCATGCATAAGCCAATACCGTTGAGCCAAATGCAAGACCCAGTAAACTAAACCATTGCGATCCATTTAATTGAAATACGGTTGCCCAATCTTCCGCACTTTCTGTCCATAATGCTGCCAACGTCAGCATGAAAAAACCAAAAGTAGAAGAAATCGTGGTAGCGGTGAGAGAATCAATTCCGATTAATACTTTACGAGCCAATAAAGTATAAGCAACCCAACAAACTAAAGCACAAAGCAATAACATTTGACCGAATCCAAAATTTTGTAAGAGATTAGTTGGATTCCCTTTTGTCAGGGCTAACAAAGAACCGCTAATCGCAATAATCATCCCTAATACAACCCAGCGATTCCATTTTTCTTTAAATAATAAAATAGCAAAAAACATCGTAAAGACGGGGTTAGAAGCGACCACCATTGTTCCTTGCCCTGCTGGAACATATTTCAACCCCCAAATAAAGAAAGTCGAATAACCAAAGATCCCAAGCAAAGCAGTTAACAATAACCCCACCCATTGATTAAGTCGCAGTTGTTTAGCATATTTGAAACGATTCGCCGCATATAGCCAAATAATGAGTGGAATAATGGCGAAAAAAAAGCGCACGCTTGAAGCAACAAATGTCGGCATAGCTTGAGCAACCACTCGCCCCCAAGGCCAAGAGGCGCCCCATAAAATCACCATTCCAATTAATTGTAAATGGATGCGTAGAGGGCTCATATCATTAACATATCCTGTTAGACCTTCTATTTACTTAAAGGCTCTGCTTGGTAAGCTTTTATTTTTTCTCGTAAAACGGCTTCAAATGCTTCTCGATGAGCATCATCTTGAAAAGCTGAATGAGGAATTAAGAAAAACAAGCCCGTATCAACTCGAATCATTAAGTAACCATAATGATTTTCAATATGATGAATGTACCGATAATTATATAAAGTTTGGCAGAGAGCTATTTCAGAATATAAACCATCTTCTTGAATTCGTATGGTTCTTTTTTCCTTATTAGCTTCCTCATATACTTAGCTTTGAAAAGCTTTGGTATTTAAATAAGGTCGTAGCAAAACTGCATAGAAAAAACAACATACTGAGATGAGCAATAATATATGTCCTGCATAATTGGCTAAGATATTTTCATAGCAATCATACAAATACTCTCCCCAATTCATCAGTTCAAAAGCAAGAAAAATACTTGGCAGCAAGAAGAATAAATATAATAAGAAATCGCCAATACTCATCATCTTGCGAAATTTATTATGTTTATAAATATCACGACTGATTTTACGGGCTGCTTTAGCTTCATTTTTATCTAATACGGGTTGATATGTCACTTCCATTTTATATTCTCTCTTTCTCAAACCTCTAAAAGTGCGGTCAGTTTTTCTGCTACTTTTTCTGGTGTAATATCAATCAAACTTTGATGATACCCTTCCGAGCTATCTGTACTTTTACGCACCTTAATTAAATCGCCTTCAATTAAACGAATAATCATGGCTTTATCTGATAATGGTGGCGTATAAGTTGGGCTAGTAGGGCCATAAAGCGCAACCAATGGACGATCTGTCGCAGCGGCAATATGCATTAAGCCGCTGTCATTGCTCACTACTGCCGTACAGTTGGCAATTAAATCCACCGCTTGATTAAGATTCGTTTGCCCTGCCAAATTCAAACAGAATGGTTGCAGTTCTGCTGGCAATACATTGCGAATTTGCTCACCTGCTTCCACATCTTTTGGTGAACCAAATAATTCTACCGCATAGCCTTTTTCAATGAGCATTTCTGCCAATTTAGCATAATGATAATGCGGCCAACGTTTTGCAGGGCCAAATTCTGCGCCAGGACAAAAACCAATAATTGGACGTTCGCCTAAAAGTGCGGTTTGTTTTTCAAATTTTTTTAAGGTTTCAGCTTGTTGCGCTGGCTCAACCGTCAAATAGGGTTTTAAGACAGAAATATCATCAGCTTTTGGTACAACATCTTTTTCAAAAGCCAATGCAACATAACGCTGCACCATCATTGGATAATCTTTTTTATTGGCTCGTAAATCATTCAATAAAATGTAACGGCTTTCGCCTTTCCAACCGCGACGATGAGCAATTTTTGCAAAGAAAGGAATAAACGCAGATTTCAATGAATTAGGCAAAATAATCGCCATATCATATTGTTCACGCAAAGACTTTCCTAAACGATAACGCGTTCCCAATTCAAAGGTCCCATGCCCTAATGGCATTTCAATTGCCTTACGCACCTCTGGCATTCGCACAAGCAAAGGCTTACACCAATTCGGTGCCATCACATCAATATTGCAGTTTGGATATTGAATTTTCAGTTGCTGGTACAAACTGTGCGACATCATCATATCGCCAACCCAAGATGGGCCAATAATTAGAATATTCATTTTCTGTCTTTCAGATAAAAGTGCGGTCAAAAACACTTGTTATTATGACACAGAGTTGAATAAAAATATGCTCCTTTAACAATTTAGTCGAAACTCTTTAGGAGTCATTCCAAATTCTTTCTTAAACACAGAATAAAAATATTGAATTGATGGATAGCCGCAAATCTCAGCAATTTCTTGAATAGAAATATCTGTTTGTTGTAATAAATTCTTTGCTCGGGAAATTTTTTCTTCGTGGATGACTTGGTGAATTGTTTTATCCATTTCATTCTTAAAACGTTGTTCAAGATTAGAACGTGAGGTTTCAAGATGATCTAAAACTTGTTCTACTTTAATTCGATGACAGGCACGATGACGAATATAATGCATTGCTTGAATGACAAGCGGATCTGTTAATGATCGATAATCTGTAGAATTTCGAGAGTGAACGGTAATCGGTGGAATTAAAATAGGGGTATGTGAAACTTTTTGACCATTGAGTAATTTGTGTAATAATTTCGCAGCTTGATAACCAATCTCTCTCGTGCCTTGTTCTACAGAGGAAAGGGACACACGCGATAAATATTGGATCAATTCTTCATTATCAATACCAACCACACAAAGCTCTTCAGGTACAGCAATTTTACTGTACTCACAAGCCTGCAATAAATGACGAGCACGCGCATCCGTAACAGCAATAATACCAGTATGAGAAGGAAGAGATTTTAACCAGACAATTAGCTTTTGTTGCTCTTCCAACCAATTTTGAGCATGAACCTGCACACCCTCATATAGGTAAATAGGGTAATGATTTTTCTCCATCAACTCTACAAAAGCATCTCTTCGTTCTATAGACCAATGCTTATGAGTATTTACTTGCAAACCATAAAATGCAAACTGTGACAGTCCTTTCTCCTGTAAATGAGATAAAGCCATTTCAACCAATGTCATATTATCTGTTGCTACATAAGGAAAGTGCGGATAAAAATCAGCTTGTTTATAAGATCCACCAACTGCTATAGTAGGAATAAGAGTGTGTTGCAATAATTCAACAGTTTTTGGGTCATCAAAGTCTGCAATAATGCCATCAATAGAAAGTTGATTAATGGTATCAGTATGATAGATAAATTCATCTTCTACAAAAATATCCCACATACATTGCGATGCCTGAATATATTGTCCAATACCCTCCACCACCTGCCGATCATATACTTTGTTTGCATTAAATAAGAGGGCAATTTTGTAGTATTGTTCCGTCATTTTATATCCTTATCTATGGGAAATTGCTATTTAAGTTATAATAGAAAAGATATTTAGCTTCAAGATAAAAATAGCCAGAATAACTGGCCATTTTTATATCCAATACCACATTTATTTTTTTAGCTTCGCAATACCTATTCCACTTGCACCATAAATAATAGCAAAGATAATACCGCTCCAACATAAAATTGCCCAAGGTAAATAAGACAATGTTGCAACACCTAATGTACCTGCCATATATGCACCTGCGGCAGTCCATGGCAAAATAGGTTCGATAATTGTTGCGGAGTCTTCTGCTGTTCGACTTAAATTTTTGGGATGTAATCCTTTTTCTACATACGCATCTTTAAGCATTTCTCCTGGAATTAGAATAGAAATTTGCCCATTACAAGTAACCCCAATCATTGTTAGACCGCAAAGAATCGTTGTAATAATCAAAGAAAGAGTTGAATGAACAAAGGTGAGTAATTTTTGAATAATCACGGTTAATGCACCGCTCAATTGTAATACACCAGCAAATGACAATGCACAGAAGCAAATTAATAGTGTTCCCATCATTGAGTTCATTCCACCACGATTCAACAAACGACTTAAATCAGAGCTAACTGAAGTATGGTGAATCATTGAGGTATCAAATCCATTAACTGCGCTATTAATCACATCAGATAGAGAGAATTTTTGAATTACGATAGCATTAATAATTGCGATAAATGCTGAGAATAACATCACTGGAATAGTCGGTTTCTTAGTAATAGATCCCCATAATACAATAGCGACAGGAATGAGTAATAGAAAGTTAAAATGATAAACTTGCTCTAACTCATGAATCATTGTATTTACTTTTTCTGGAGTGGCCACATTAGAAAAATCGTAGTTTAAGCCATATACAACATAGACAGTAGCCGAAAGAATAAAAGATGGTAATGTTGTGTAAAGTAAGTGAGCAATATGCTCATATAAATCTACACCAGCAGCTGCAGATGCAATATTGGTTGTATCAGATAATGGTGATAATTTATCTCCAAAATACACACCAGCGACCACAGCACCTGCCGTAGCAGCTAAATTGGCGTCTAATCCAATCGCAACGCCCATAAATGCCACACCAACAGTCCCTGCTGACCCCCAAGAGGTTCCAGTACAAATGGAAACAATAGCAGTAAGGAATAAGGCTGTCACATAAAGATATTCAGGTGATATCGCTTTTAGTCCGTAGTAGATCATCATAGGAATTGTTCCTCCACTAATCCAAGTTCCAATTAATAATCCTACAGTAATTAAAATTAATAGCGCAGGCATTGTTTTAGCTATTTTTTCTGAAATGGCGTCTAAAATATCTAAATAGCAATGACCTAATTTAATAACTAAAAAACCAGCAAATACCGTTGAAATAATCATTAATGGCTCTGCTGGCAAATCAAATAAAGCATACCCAAACCCTAACAGTAATAGCATCACTATGATTGGTGAAAAAGCTTCTAATGTTGTTGGCATTCTTGTGCGATAAGTGGTTTTCATATTAAATCTCCCTATTATTTAATAAACAAAACCCATTTTTAATTCGATTCAATGCTTCTAATAATTTTTCTCTAGGCATAGCGACATTCATACGAAAGAAACCGTCTCCCTCTTTACCAAATTCACTCCCCAAAGATACTTTTACTCTTGATAAATTATTAATCCAATAAGCTAATTCATTTTCATTTATACTTAGCTTTTTATAGTTTATCCAAAGTAAATAAGTTCCATCACTTTCAGTAATATCTAATAATGGAATATACTCATTGAAAAATTCTTTTACTATCTTCTTATTATTCTTTATGTATTCTTTTAGACAGATTACCCAGTCAGTACAATATTTATATAACGAAATAATAGCTGGTATAGAGAAATAATTTGGATTATGTATACCTAATGCTATCATTTCTTTTATAAATTTTTCTCGAATTTCTTTATTCTCAATAATTAGGTTAGCTATTTCCAATCCAGGAATATTAAAAGTTTTTGCTGGGGATAAACAGATCATTGCGTGATTTGCTACCCATTCATCTAATGATGATATTAGATAGTGAGAGTCATTTGTTAGTGTAAAGTCTGCATGAACATCATCGGAAATTATAAATACATTATGTTTTTTAGCTAAGTTTATAATTTTAATAAGGACTTCTTTGTTCCAAATCGTTCCAGTTGGATTATGGGGAGAAATTAAAACAAATATTTTAGAATGTTCAAAACATTCCTCTAATAAATTAAAATCAATATGATACTTTCTATTCTCATAAACCAAAGGACATTTATATAATTTTCTGTCATTTAATTTTATCGTGTTTAATATTGGACTATATGAAGGTGATAAAATGCATATTCCATCAGTTTCTTTTGTAAACGCTCGTATATAAATAGATATAGCTTGTATTATTCTTGGGCAAAATACAATTTTTTCAGATAGAACAGAATAATGATATTGTTCGAAAATATAATCACTGATTATCTTGTGATAGTCGGCTGGTAATTCAGTATAACCATAAATTCCTAAACGATTAAATTTTTCTAATTCATCTATCATCACTTGAGGTGCTGGAATATCCATATCCGCAACAGACATTGGAATAATATCATTATCTACATTCCATTTAGCACTAAATGTATTTAGGCGATCAATAATCACATCAAAATTATAAAAATTATTCATTATTCCTCCTGATGTATAAGACAAATTTACTTTAGTCAAAGAAGAAAATAATTAAAATTACTAAAACTACTTTATCTATTACGTTTTTTTACAACTGTGATCCACTCCACAGTTGCAAATAATCAACATAGAAAAATTAAATAACATAATTGATGAAAAGCTAGTTTTTCACAAAAATACGAAAAATTTCATCATCTAGAGAGGAAAATGTTATGACAACCTATTTCGATAAAATTGAAAAAATCTCCTTTGAGGGAGAAAAATCCACAAATCCTTTTGCTTTCAAACATTATGATGCTAATCAAGTAATTTTAGGTAAAACTATGGCTGAACACTTACGCTTAGCTGTGTGTTATTGGCATACCTTTTGCTGGAATGGAAATGATATGTTTGGGCTAGGTTCTTTGGAGCGAAGTTGGCAGAAAAATCCAAATTTGCTTGCTGGCGCAGAACAAAAAGCCGATATTGCTTTTGAGTTTTTGAATAAGTTAGGCGTGCCTTATTATTGTTTTCATGATGTCGATATTGCACCTGAAGGTAATTCAGTGCGGGAATATGTACAAAATTTTCATCATATTGTTGATATTTTAGAACGCAAACAAGTAGAAACGGGTGTAAAACTCTTATGGGGAACTGCAAATTGTTTTACTAATCCTCGTTATATGTCTGGTGCAGCAACTAATCCTAATCCAGAGGTTTTTGCGTGGGCTGCAACACAAGTGTTTAATGCGATGAATGCCACTCAACGTTTAGGTGGAGAAAATTACGTATTATGGGGGGGACGTGAGGGATATGAAACTTTATTGAATACCGATTTGAAACGTGAACGTGAACAAATTGGTCGTTTTATGCAAATGGTGGTAGAACATAAGCATAAAATTGGGTTTAAAGGTACATTATTAATTGAACCAAAACCGCAAGAACCAACTAAACATCAATATGATTATGATGTGGCAACAGTGTATGGTTTCCTAAAACAATTTGGTTTAGAAAAAGAAATTAAAGTTAATATTGAAGCGAACCACGCGACACTTGCTGGACATACCTTTCAACATGAAATTGCAACAGCTTGTGCATTAGATATTTTTGGCTCAATTGATGCTAATCGTGGCGATCCACAATTAGGCTGGGATACCGACCAATTCCCAAATAGTGTTGAAGAAAACACGTTAGTTATGTATGAAATTTTAAAACACGGTGGCTTTACTAATGGAGGTTTTAATTTTGATGCGAAAATTCGCCGACAAAGTATTGATCCTTATGATTTATTTTACGCTCATATCGGTGCAATTGATGTATTGGCATTATCCTTAAAACGTGCAGCAAAAATGTTACAAGAGGAAACCTTACAAAAAATTGTAAATGAACGCTATGCAGGTTGGAATAGTGAACTTGGCCAGCATATTTTGCAAGGCAAAACTTCACTTGAAACACTTGCGCAACTTGTCCAACAAAAAGATTTAGATCCAAAACCAGTTTCAGGTCAGCAAGAATATTTGGAAAATTTGGTAAATCAAGTTATTTATAGCTAAAAATGAAGCAAAAGTGCGGTTGTATTTCACCGCACTTTTTTATTTTAGGAGACATTATGTATATCGGAATTGATTGTGGCACACAAGGGACAAAGGCGATAGTGCTTGATTCTGTCCAAAAAAAAGTGATTGGAGCTGGTTACGCAAAACATGAATTAATTACACAATCCAATGGAAGACGTGAACAAAAACCAAATTGGTGGATTGACGCATTACAACAATCATTACAAATTGCATTGAAACAAGCAAAAAATTCACCGCACTTTTCACCTAAATTAGTGAAGGGAATAGGCATTTCAGGACAACAACATGGACTGGTAATGTTAGATAAAAATGATCGTCCGCTATATAAGGCTAAGCTTTGGTGTGATACAGAAACCGCTACGGAAAATGATATACTGATCGAAAAATTAGGCGGACAAACAGCCGTATTTGAAAAATTAGGCATCATTTGCCAAACTGGTTACACGGCTTCAAAACTGAGTTGGTTTCGTCAAAATTATCCTGATAAATTTGCCAATATTCGAAAAATCATGCTGCCACATGATTATCTAAATTATTGGCTAACAGGAAAATTCTACAGTGAATTTGGTGATGCTTCTGGTAGTGGTTATTTCGATGTTGTGAAAAGAGAGTGGAAGAGAGAGGTCTTCAAATATCTTGCGCCAGAATTAAATATGGATGAAGTGTTACCTAAATTACTTTCTGCCGAACAAAAAATTGGTGTGATTAAACCCAAAATTGCGACTTTATTTGGTTTTAATGAGAATGTCATAGTATCCACAGGTGGAGGCGATAATATGATGGGAGCAATTGGTACAGGAAATATTCGAGAAGGGATTGCTACGATGAGTCTCGGTACTTCTGGTACCTTGTATGCTTATACGCAAAAGCCATTACTTAATTTACCACCAATGATCGCAAATTTTTGTTCAAGTAATAATGGCTGGTTACCACTGGTTTGTGTGATGAATATAACCTCCTCAAATAAACAGCTAATGAATTTGCTCAATATTGATATTGAAGAATTAAATCAACTTGCTCAACAAGCACCTATCGGCGCGAATGGCATCACTATTTTGCCATTCTTTAATGGTGAAAGAGTTCCTCCTTTACCCAATACAAAAGCGAGCATTTTAGGATTAGACTCAAGTAATTTCACACGAGAAAATCTTTGTCGAGCAATGATGGAAAGTGCCACTTTTACGCTTCGCTATGGTTTAGATTTATTTCGTCAAGCTGGGCTCAAAACCTCACACATTCGCCTAATTGGAGGTGGCGCAAAAAGCTCATTTTGGCGGCAAATGATTGCCGATGTGATGAATTCTGAAGTGGTATGTTTGCAGGAAGAAGAAGCTGCTGCATTAGGAGGAGCAATTCAAGCTATGTGGGCAAATGGAGAAGGAGAACTGGAATTTTTATGCGAAACCTTCATTCACTTAGATGAAAACTCAAAAGCTTATCCCAACTTATCACAGGTGAAAAATTATCAAAGTGCTTATGAGCGTTATTTAACACATTTATCAAAATTATATTAAATAAAATCCCCTATACCGATAAGCTATAGGGGATTTACTACATTAATAATTTATTTTCTATTCAACCACGCCATATATTCAGCCACGCCTTCGGCGACTGTTTTGAATGGTTTATCGTAGCCTGTTGAGCGAAGTTTAGTCAAATCTGCTTGAGTATATTCTTGATAACGAGATTTCAAATGCTCTGGGAATGGAATAGTTTCAATCTCGCCTTTACCGTGGAATTTCACTACTGCATCAGCCACCGCACGGAAACTTTCTGCATTTCCTGTACCAAGGTTGTAAATACCAGAAATACCATTTTGCCAACACCAAATATTCACTGCAGCCACATCGGCCACATAAACAAAATCACGGCGGAAGTGTTCGCTGCCTGCAAATAATTTTGGATTTTCGCCTTTTAAGATTTGGTTATTCAAGTGGAATGCTACGCTCGCCATAGAACCTTTATGATTTTCACGCGGCCCGTAAACATTGAAATAACGGAAACCACATACTGGCGATTTTGCTTCAGGCAAAATATTGCGCACATATTGATCGAACAAGAATTTAGAATAGCCATACACATTTAATGGGCCTTCAAATTCACGTTCCTCACGAAATATTTTTGTATCGCCATAAGTTGCTGCGCTTGAGGCATAAAAGAAAGGGATTTTGCGATCAAGACAATAGTGCAACAACTCTTTAGAATATTCATAGTTATTGTGCATAATGTATTTGCCATCCCATTCCGTAGTCGCAGAACATGCCCCCTCGTGGAATACTGCATCAATATTACCAAATTCGTCTCCTGCGATAATAGAAGCAATGAAATCTTCTTTATCACAATAATCTGCAATATCTAAATCAACTAAATTTGCGAATTTTGTGCCATCTTTTAAGTTATCCACCACTAAAATATCTTTACGCCCTAAATCATTTAATGCTTTGACAATATTGCTGCCAATAAAACCTGCGCCACCTGTTACGATAATCATAATTCTGTCCTCTTTAAAATAAGTCTGCGTATTGTAATAGATTTTCTACCGCTTATCCAAAAAACTCTGTGAAAAACAACCGCACTTTTAATCCCCAATAACTCGTGAGGCCTGTCGTAACAAGATCCATTTTGCCTTTACTCAACAGCACAATTGTCGGTGTCACATTAATTTGCCATTGTTTTGCAAACTCGCCTTTCGGGTCATTCACTGTAGTGAAGTGGTAGTCATTTTTACTTAAATAATCATTTACTTCCGCCTCATTGCCTGAGCGTAACGCCACCGACACAACTTGATAGCCTTCTTTCGCTAAAGAATTAATTACCGGCGAAGTATAGCGACAATAGCCACACCAAGTTCCCCAAAAATAAAGCAACGTCGCTTTATTTTGATCTAGACGTTCAAGAGAAAAAGAGTTCCCTTGAAGATCTTGTAGTGTGATTTTATTTATTTCCTCTGGTACCACAGGACGACGAACAAAATCCAGTATGCTACTCATCACAATAAAAGTTAAAAAGAGGGATAATCCATTCTTAAGTAGTTTTTTAATCTTCATTTTCTTTATTCCTTATCGCATTGAGATGATTGTAATCAAGCATAAAAGCACAGTCAAAAATAAGGAATTTTTGCTACAATAGGTAAAACATAAATAAAAGGAGGAAAATAATGACACCGAATCAACTTGCTCAATATATCGATCACACTGCACTTACCGCAGAAAAAAATGAACAAGATATTTCGACACTCTGTAATGAAGCGATTGAACACGGATTTTATTCTGTATGTATCAATTCTGGTTATATTCCACTCGCTAAAGAAAAACTTACTGGCTCAAATGTAAAAATTTGTACCGTAGTTGGCTTCCCTTTGGGTGCCAATTTAACCTCAGTCAAAGCATTTGAAACACAAGAATCCATTAAAGCGGGCGCAGATGAAATTGATATGGTAATTAATGTAGGTTGGATAAAATCGCAAAAATGGGATGCAGTAAAACAAGATATTCAAGCGGTGTTTAATGCTTGTAATGGCACACCATTAAAAGTGATTTTAGAAACTTGTTTGCTCACTAAAGATGAAATAGTGAAAGCCTGTGAAATTTGTAAAGAAATCGGTGTGACTTTTGTTAAAACATCAACAGGCTTCAATAAAGGCGGGGCGACCGTAGAAGATGTTGCATTGATGAAACAAACGGTCGGCAATATTGGCGTTAAAGCATCAGGCGGCGTGCGTGATACTGAAACAGCACTTGCAATGATTAAAGCGGGTGCGACACGCATTGGTGCAAGTGCGGGCATTGCAATTATTAGTGGCACGCAAGATACCCAAAGCACTTACTAGCCCCCCTTTCACGCGTGGTATTCTCACCACGCGTTTTTACATATTCGACAATTTCTGCAGCAAACGATCCATTGCTCGATAGCCCAAGGCCTCCGCCAAGTGAGGTTGAGAAATTTGTTGTTCTCCTTGTAGATCGGCAATGGTTCGAGAAACTTTCAAAATACGATGGTAAGCCCGTACAGAAAGCCCAAGCTTATTCAGCGCATTTTCAAGGAAAAAGGCATCTTTATCACTTAACTTGCAATCACGCTCAATCTCTTTACTATTCAAATAAGCGTTAATTTTTCCCGCTCTTTCCATTTGAATCTCACGCACTTTTAACACTTTTTCGCGTACTTGAGCGCTGGTTTCGCCACGACCGTTCGTATTTTGCAAGCTACCTTGTGGCAATAAAGGCACTTCAATAGACAAGTCAAAACGATCTAAAAAGGGCCCTGAAAGTCGATTCAAATAACGCATAATTTGCTGTGGTGAAGTGCGGTTATGTGTTCCAGTATAATGGCCTGTCGGGCTTGGATTCATCGCTGCCACTAATTGAAAACGAGCTGGAAATTGGATTTTGGCATTAGCACGAGAAATAATAATCTCACCACTTTCCAAAGGCTGACGTAGTGCATCTAATACTTTTCGTTCAAACTCTGGAAGTTCATCAAGAAAAAGTACACCATTTGTTGCTAAGGATATTTCACCAGGTTTTGGGATCGTCCCACCTCCAACTAAAGCTGGCATTGATGCACTATGGTGTGGGGCTCGAAAAGGACGCTGTTTCCAATTATGAAAATTTAACTCGTTTTGAACTAAACTCGTTACAGATGCCGTTTCTATCGCTTCTAGATCGGTCATTTCAGGTAAAAGCCCTGTTAATCGGCTGGCTAACATCGTTTTTCCTGTGCCTGGAGGGCCAAGAAATAGCAAATTATGCTGCCCCGCTGCAGCAATGGTCAATGCTCGTTTGGCGTGTTGTTGTCCGATAATATCCGTTAAATCTAACGTATTTTTGCCCGAAAAATTTACCGCACTTTCTTTCACAATTTCAGTGGCGAGTGGTAATTTTTCCTGACCATTGAGAAATTGCACCACATCTAAAAGCGTTTGCGCAAAATAAGTATTTTGATCAGAAACAAGCGAGGCTTCATTGGCATTTTGCTTCGCGATAATTAACTCTCGCTTTGACTTTTGCGCAGCAAGAATAGCGGGAATCACACCATGTACGCCACGCAATTGTCCCGTCAGCGCAAGCTCTGCCACAAATTCAAATTGCTTTAAACGGCTCGCATCAAGCTGATCCGATGCGGCTAAAATTCCGATGGCAATAGGCAAATCAAATCGTCCACCTTCTTTCGGTAAATCTGCAGGCGCGAGATTCACTGTGATACGCTTGGCTGGGTATTTAAATTGTGCATTCATCAACGCACTACGCACCCGATCTTGTGCCTCTTTCACCGTTTTTTCGGGCAAACCAACAAGTGTAAATCCTGGTTTTCCGTTGCTTAAATGCACCTCAATAGTGACAAGCGGTGCTTGCACACCCATAGAGGCACGGCTGTAAACAATAGCAAGGGACATGATAATCCTTAAAGTGCGGTAAAAATGAATATAGTTTTTGCACTATAAAAAAAGCACGCCATGAAATCATTCATCACGTGCTTTTATTACGATCTGGATCGCAAAATTTACATTTTATTCCGCAAAAAGTGGCGAAAACCAAAAATCTAATTTCGCTGCAAGTTTATCAATACCAATTTTATTTTGTGCAGAAAAGGCTTCTACTTGAATATCACCTTGGAATGGAAGAATCGCTTCGCGCACCATCTTTACTTGTTTACTACGTGCGCTTTGGCTCAATTTATCGGCTTTAGTAAGCAATAAAAGTACTGGTAAATCTGCAGAAACCGCCCATTCAATCATTTGTTGGTCAAGATCTTTAAGTGGATGACGAATATCCATCAACACAACCAATCCTGCCAAACATTCGCGCTTTTGCAAATATTCGCCTAATGATTTTTGCCATTGGATTTTCATTTGTTCTGGTACGACCGCATAACCATAACCTGGTAAATCCACCAATTTACAATTTGGTTCTACTTCAAATAAGTTAATGAGTTGCGTGCGCCCCGGTGTTTTTGAGGTGCGAGCTAAACTTTTTTGATTGGTTAATGCATTAAGTGCGGTCGATTTTCCCGCATTTGAACGACCTGCAAACGCAATTTCAATGCCCGTATCTTGAGGAATAGAACGAATATTCGGTGCACTCGTTAAAAAGTGAGTTTTATGGTAATTAAGTTTAATTTCAGACATAAGGATTCCTTTTAAAATTGCGCTTAGAATAGCATAAATGGAAAATTTCCTGAAATTATGTCAAAATTTGCACCAAAATTATAACCAATTCATGACAATCTAGATGACAACAAAAACAACTTACCAATGGCCTCAATCTAAGGATATTTATCCATATCGACCAGGGCGTTTTGATGCACCAAAACATTGGCGTTATAACTTACGTAGCTTTTTAAATCGTGGTTCAATTCGTCGCTTTGAACAATTTATCAATCAACATCCTTTTCTCGTCGATATTTTTAATACGCACTTGGATTATAGTTATCCTGTTGCTTGTCGTTTTTTGGATAAGCGTTTCAACGCATCACAACGTTTTAATGCTATTTGCGACAATCTTTTATTTTTACCCGAAAAACTCACCGCACTTTCTACGCCATTATGGGAAAAACCATTAAGTTTTGGCGAAGTCATTCCTGATTTTGAAATGACATTAAGTATGACAACCCATCAACCGATGGAGGGGTATTGGGTATTGGAGCTATGGCATAAACCAAGAAATGAATTAGTCTATTTGCTTACTTTTGCTAAATTGGGCGATGCTCTACTCATTGCTGTTGTACAAGGGCCAAATTTTGAAGGTTCAAAAGAAATGGTGAAACAACTCACCAAGTCATGCCACGGTTTGCGCCCAGCCTATTTAATGGTTGAAACCATGAAATCACTCACGAAAATCTTAGGCTACGATAAATTGCTTGGCATTCCGCAAAAATACCAAAATAAATCTCGCTTCATTCAAAGTAAACAATACACAGTGGATTATGATGCAATTTTTGGTGAATCGGGCGGAGAGTTAAAAGATTACTGGGAATTGCCTTTAGAAATGGATAGAAATCTCGATGATATCCCAAGTAAGAAACGCTCCATGTATCGTAAACGCTATGCCATGTTAGATGAAATAACTCTCACCATAAAAGACACCCTCAAGCTTTAAAACAATGGCGCAGATCAACGCCTGCGCCTATTTTTTCTATCGAAAAATTTTTCCTTTTAAGATTAAATTTATGCTATCGTAGCCCACATTATTCATTCCATTTCACTCGAATAGGAGATACAAATGACAACTCAATTAGATTCACTTCGTCAAATGACCGTTGTGGTCGCAGACACTGGCGATATCGACGCGATTAAAAAATATCAACCACAAGATGCGACTACTAACCCATCATTAATCCTAAGCGCATCTGCACTTCCACAATATGCGCCATTAATTGATGAAGCTGTAGCTTATGCAAAAGCTCAAAGCAATGATAAAGCACAACAACTTATTGATGCAGAAGATAAATTAGCGGTAAATATTGGTTTAGAAATTTTAAAAATCGTTCCGGGACGTATTTCTACTGAAGTGGATGCGCGTCTTTCTTACAACACACAAGCAACGGTTGAAAAAGCACGTAAATTAATCGCACTTTATAATGCAGCAGGCATTTCAAACGACCGTATTTTGATTAAAATTGCTTCAACATGGCAAGGTATCCGAGCTGCAGAAATTCTTGAAAAAGAAGGCATTAACTGTAACTTAACCTTATTATTCTCTGAAGCTCAAGCTCGTGCTTGTGCAGAAGCAGGCGTTTACTTAATTTCTCCATTTGTAGGTCGTATTTTAGACTGGTACAAAGCAAATTCAGACAAAAAAGAATATGCGCCAGCAGAAGACCCAGGCGTTATTTCTGTCACCAAAATCTATAATTACTACAAAGAATATGGCTACAACACCGTTGTGATGGGCGCAAGCTTCCGTAATGTAGGAGAAATTACTGAACTTGCAGGTTGCGATCGTTTAACCATCACACCAGCATTACTGAAAGAATTACAAGAAAATTCAACCGCACTTGTACGCAAACTAGAATACAAAGGCGAAGTAAAAGCGAAACCACAACCATTAACAGAAGCTGAGTTCTACTGGCAACATAATAGCGATGCTATGGCTGTTGAAAAATTAGCAGATGGTATTCGTAAATTTGCTGTTGACCAAGAAAAATTGGAAACCATGCTTTCAGCAAAACTTTAATCTATAATTCAATATAAAAAATAACCGCACTTTTGAGTAATCAAAGTGCGGTTATTTCTATTCTAGGACTGAATAAATAATTCAGACTTATTTATTTAATTTCGCTTTATAAGTTGGATTCATTAAGTTTTCTACAGAAAGAATGTCATCTAATTGTTCTTCTGTTAATAAACCTTTTTCTAACACAACGTCACGTACGCCTTTGCCTGTTTGCGCACAGATTTTACCCACTAAGTCGCCGTTATGGTGGCCGATAAATGGATTTAAGTAAGTCACGATACCGATTGAGTTAAACACATAGTTTTCACAAATTTCTTTGTTTACAGTGATGCCATCCACGCATTTGTCGTGTAAGTTCACACAAGCATTAGTTAAGATGTCGATAGATTCGAACATTGCTTGACCAATCACTGGTTCCATTACGTTTAATTGTAATTGACCTGCTTCAGATGCAAAAGTCACAGTGGTATCGTTACCAATTACTTTAAAGCATACTTGGTTCACCACTTCAGGAACAACTGGGTTTACTTTTGCCGGCATGATAGAAGATCCTGCTTGTAATTCAGGTAAGTTAATTTCTTTAATACCAGCACGTGGACCAGAAGAAAGTAAACGTAAGTCATTACATACTTTAGAAAGTTTCACTGCGGTACGTTTTAATGCTCCGTGAACCATTACATAAGCACCACAGTCAGATGTTGCTTCAATTAAGTTTTCTGCTGGTACGCAAGGTAATCCAGTTACTTCAGCAAGGTGTTTTACAACTAATTCTGTATAGCCTTGTGGCGTATTTAAACCAGTACCGATTGCAGTCGCACCAAGGTTTACTTCAAGGAGTAAATCTGCTGTACGTTTTAAGTTACGCACTTCTTCTTCAAGTAATACTGAGAAAGCTTTGAATTCTTGACCAACAGTCATTGGCACGGCATCTTGTAATTGGGTTCGACCCATTTTTAAGATGTTCGCAAACTCTTTTGCTTTATTATCAAAACCATCGTGTAAATATTGAATTTTATCGATCAATTTTAAGATGCTGTTATACACTGCAATACGGAAACCAGTAGGATACGCATCATTGGTTGATTGGCTTGCGTTAACGTGATCCATCGGGTTAATCACGTTATATTCGCCTTTTTTATGGCCAATTTTTTCAAGGGCAAGATTAGCAACTACTTCATTGGTATTCATATTGACAGAAGTACCTGCACCACCTTGATATACGTCTGATGGGAATTGATCTAAGCATTTTCCAGTAGTAAGAATTTCATCACAAGCTGCTACAATCGCTTTTGCAATATCACTTGGAATTGCACCTAATTCACCATTGGCTAAAGCCGTTGCTTTTTTCACCATCACCATGCCACGTACAAACTCAGGCACGTCAGAAATGGTTACGTTAGAAATATTGAAATTTTCTACCGCTCTTAATGTATGAATACCCCAGTATGCATCTGCTGGTACATTACGTTCGCCGAGTAAATCTACTTCTTTTCTAAATTGAGTCATTTGAATCACCTTTTCTGGTTAGTTAATTTGACGCAATTATAGAAATTTTAAGGAGAAAAAACTTGACCAAGATCACATTTTCAAGAAATGCTCTCAAGACATATTTTCATTTTTCAGATTAGTTTTTTTAGGGGAAGATAACTTATCTATCAATCTTACGCAGCTTTTAACTGCTCACCAATTTTCTCAAACAGTTTCTGAATTTGCTCTGCCCTATGCCCTAACACTCGCACAATCACCCCGCCTTCATTCAACTGAGATATACCAAAAAGTAAGGATTTATCTGTTTCTTGCTGTTGAAGCTGCTGCGCTATCTGCTTAATTTCTGCAGATGTTTTTTGTAAGTTAATGTAAACCAATGATCCCTGATGTGAAAAACCTTCCATTTGGCTTAAAGCAGTTAAATTCATTTTAACCGGCAACCACTGAATACAATCCAACATCAGCGGTTTAACTTTCCCATTTTCTTGCACAAGCTGAACTTTTAAATGAGAAGAAAATTGGCGAAATTCAAAACGTTCATCATTTGCCACTCGCCCAATAGCCACAATTTCACCATAAATTAGCGCACTCTCAGGTTGCATATTGATTAACGTTTTTTGCTTAAGAGCAGAATTCTTATGCAAAACCAACGGATGAGGTAAATAAAATAAACGACTTTTTTTATCAAGCTGAATTAATGTATTTTGCTCGGCAAAATCCCCCTCATTCATTGCCTGAACTCGAGTAAATGCCTGCGTATTTAAAGAAAGTGCAGTATATTTTTCGAGCGTTATTTGAATATCAACTCGATCTCCAGCCAATAACCCTGGCGAAGAAGACATTTGCATTGCACTAAGTCCATTTTCCCAAGAATCGGCATAAGCAGATAACGTCATTACTTTAAAAGGTGGCGTCACAAAGTATTCATCAAGTTGAGTTTTGCCGTTTGAGGAAAGTTTGGTTGAAAGTTTGAGGGTACTATTCATAATCTTTTCAATTTGTAAAAAACTCCCCTCTTTAAAGGAGAGGGGATAATTCTTTATCTCACTAATGCCTTAGGTTCTTCTACGTTCTTCAACAACGCATATTTTTCAATCCAACCAATCACGCCATCTAGATTTTCTTTTTTCATTAAATTGGTAAACACAAAGGGCTGCCCATTACGCATGCCACGCGCATCGCGTTCCATAATACTTAAATCCGCGCCAACAAATGGTGCAAGGTCTGTTTTGTTAATCACTAACAAATCTGAACGAGTGATACCCGGCCCGCCTTTGCGTGGGATTTTCTCGCCTTGTGCGACGTCAATCACGAAAATTGTCACGTCTGCTAAATCAGGGCTAAAGGTGGCAGATAAGTTATCACCACCAGATTCGATAAAGACGATTTCTACATCGGGAAAACGTGCAACCATTTCATCGACTGCTTCTAAGTTCATTGACGCATCTTCACGAATTGCCGTATGCGGGCAACCGCCTGTTTCCACGCCCATAATTCGCTCTGACGGAAGTAGGCTATTTTTCGTTAAAAATTCCGCATCTTCTTGGGTATAAATATCATTAGTGATCACCGCCACGCTATAGCGGCTTGCTATTTCACGAGTCAGTTTTTCAATTAACGCAGTTTTGCCTGCACCAACAGGGCCTGCTACGCCAATTTTAATGTAGTTACGCATAATGTTCCTTTTGTTGATTATCATAGAGGCTCATTCTTATAACCTCTGCGATATGTAAAAATTTAATAAAAAATGACCGCTCTTACGACATATAAAGCCGCGTATAAAGCACTTCGTGCTGCATTGCTCGAATGTCATTCGCCAGCGTTGCCGCACCAAGCCATTCTTCGTTGGGTTCAAGGCTTAATTCGACAGCTTGCAAGAGTGCACTACGCAAATCAAATAGAATATCTTGCCCATCCATTTGACTGAGCGGAATGAGTTTCACGCCATTGGTAATGGTGCCGACTGCTGCGTTGTAGTAGAACGCATAAAGGGTATCTGTTTTGCTGAGCCCCATCGCTTGCGCCACCATAGCAAACACCATCGGGAAATGGCCTTGCACGCTTTTATTTTGAATCGCTTGCTGAAATTGGCTCAACATTGAGTGTTGTTCATAGCGGATAAAAATTTTTAATAACCGCACGCCGAGTTTAAAACTGCCTTCGCGACTTTCTCGCGCAATTTTGGTTGCAGATAGCGAATGGTCTAATTCGCATAAACGGTCAAAATCATTGGTAGCCATGGCATCAAATGCGAGCGAAAGATAAGCGCCATCGTTATACACCCAATTTTGCAAAAGCTGAGTTTGCACATATTCTTCTAAGCTTGGTTTCGTTGAAACAACACCTCGTTGAACAAAGGTTTCTAAACCATTTGAATGGTTAAAGCCCCCGATTGGCAAAGTTGGGTCAACCAAGTGCAACAATGCGCCTAAATCTGCCAGGCTTCGGTTTAATGTTGGTGCCAATTGCCGTCTCCATGATGGTGATAGCCATGATGATCGTGCGAATGACTATGCGAATGCCCGTACCCTTGTGCAGAATTTGCTCTTAACGCTTGGCTTAAACGGCGTTCCGCTTTTTGAGGATGAAATCCCGCCGCTTGCAGCCACTCGAACATCGGCTTATCGTAAGGTAATGTCACTTCATCGCCATCTAAAAACAGCGGCGAATGTTTATTGCCGATCTCATAACAAGCCCGAGCCATTTCAGGTAAGGTTTTCGGAGACAGCACAATGACTTCACTCGGTAAAATTTCAATCGCAATCACTAATTCATCACTGATAAAAACCACATCATCGTGTTTTAAACGTTGTCCTTCTTTTAGCAAGCGAAAAGCAACTTCGCGCCCCGTGTTCGTGGTTTTACGCAGAATATTGCGCTCACTTTCATACCACTGCAATGCCACGCGTTCAATGGTTTGATGGGTAATTTTGCCTTCAGCTTGAAGGCTAGTTAAATATCCTAAAATGGTATCCATAATGGGGAGAATTGGATTAATGATTTTCATATCTTATAAATTCGAAAGTAGTGCGTGTCATACACGCACTTTCTTTATTATTGAATAGCGTGGATTTTTATTAGAACAAGAAATATCGTTGTCCTAATGGCACGGTATCCACGGGTTCGCAGGTAATGAGTTCACCATCTACACGCACTTCATAGCGTTCTGGATCCACTGTAATTTCAGGTGTTGCATTGTTGTGAACAAGATCTTTTTTACCCACGCTGCGGCAGCCTTTGACAGCAATGGCTTCTTTGTGCAAGCCGAATTTAGCACGAATATCGGCTTTTTCAGCAGCTTGTGAAACGAAGAACACTGCAGTTTGTGCTATCGCCAAACCTTGTGCACCGTACATTGGACGGTAGAATACAGGTTGCGGTGTTGGAATAGAGGCATTTGGATCGCCCATTTTTGCGTAGCTAATAAAGCCTTTTTTAATTACCACTTCTGGTTTTACCCCAAAGAACATCGGTTTCCATAACACGATATCTGCGATTTTGCCCACTTCTAACGAGCCAATATGATCTGCAATACCGTGTGCAATTGCTGGGTTGATGGTGTATTTCGCAATGTAGCGTTTAATGCGGAAGTTATCGTTTCCTTCATTGCCTAGCTCACCGCGTTGCATTTTCATTTTATCTGCGGTTTGCCATGTACGAATAACGACTTCGCCAATACGTCCCATCGCTTGAGAGTCAGAACTCATAATCGAGAATACGCCCATATCATGCAAAATATCTTCTGCAGCAATGGTTTCAGGGCGAATACGACTATCAGCAAATGCCACGTCTTCTGGCACGCGTTTATCTAAGTGATGGCAAACCATCAACATATCTAAATGTTCATCAATGGTGTTTTTGGTAAACGGACGAGTCGGGTTAGTTGAAGCGGGTAATACGTTTGGATACATCGCCGCTTTAATGATGTCAGGTGCATGACCGCCCCCCGCACCTTCAGTATGGAAGGTATGAATTACACGTCTGTCAATTGCTTTCATGGTATCTTCTAAGAAGCCACTTTCATTTAGCGTGTCGGTGTGAATTGCCACTTGAATATCCATTTCATCTGCCACTTTTAAAGCAGAATCAATTACTGCAGGCGTTGCGCCCCAGTCTTCGTGGATTTTTAAACCTAATGCGCCTGCTTCAATTTGTTCGCGTAGCGGATCTAAAGTTGAGCAGTTCCCTTTGCCGAAAAAGCCCACGTTGACTGGTAAAGCTTCTGCCGCTTGGAACATGCGTTCCATATACCACGCACCTGGTGTACAAGTTGTCGCGTGTGTACCATCAGCCGGGCCGGTTCCGCCACCAATTAAAGTCGTAACTCCACTTTCAATCGCATGTTGTGCTTGTTGAGGGCAAATAAAGTGAATGTGGGTATCTATGCCGCCAGCGGTTGCAATTAAATGTGCGCCATTATGTACTTCCGTGCTCGCACCAATAATCATATTGGGCGTGACGTTATCCATGGTGTCAGGGTTACCTGCTTGACCAATACCAACAATACGACCATCTCGAATACCAATATCCGCTTTAATAATGCCTAATTTCGCATCAATGATCATCACGTTGGTAATCACAAAATCCAATACGTTTGGATTGTCACGAGTTGCGGTACCGCTTTGCGCCATGCCATCACGTACACTTTTACCGCCACCAAATTTACACTCATCACCTTTGGTTAATAAATCTTGTTCAATGGTTGCCCATAAATTGGTATCGCCTAAACGAACTTTGTCGCCAACGGTTGGACCATAAGTTGCTACATATTGCGCTCTTGAAATTGTTAATGCCATTCTGCTCTACCTTATAATTTGCCATCAATTTGATTATGGAAGCCATAAATGGTTTGCGAACCACCAAAAGCCACTAACTCGACTGATTTAACTTCCCCTGGTTCAAAACGTACTGCATTGCCAGATGGCACATTTAAGCGCATTCCACGCGCTAAAGTGCGGTCAAATTTAAGGGCATTATTGGTTTCAAAAAAATGGTAATGGGAACCGACTTGGATTGGACGGTCGCCTGAATTGGTTACTTCAATTGTGACGGTTTTTCTGCCAACATTGGCAATAATATCGCCTTCAGCTAATTGGTATTCACCTGGGATCATAATATTTAAATCCTTCTATTTTTTATCTAATCGGATTATGCACGGTAACAAGTTTTGTACCATCAGGGAAAGTCGCTTCAATCTGAACTTCATGAACCATTTCAGCGACGCCTTCCATCACATCTTCAACGGTTAAAAGTGTTGAGCCATATTGCATGACTTCAGCCACAGACATTCCATCACGAGCTGCTTCTTGCAAGTGGCTAGCGATGTAAGCGATGGATTCTGGGTAGTTTAATTTTAGTCCGCGTGCTTTGCGTTTTGCCGCCAATTCGCCCGCAAGAAAAAGCATCAGCTTTTCTTGTTCTCTTGATGTTAAGTGCATATCTTCATTCCTTCATTTATTTATCGCACAAGGAGCGCCGAATTTTACGTAAAAAAATCTAAATAAGAAAAACATTTTGTCAGAATTTTTTTATTCATAGCCCTTGAAAGCGAAAAAATGTTCCTTATATAAAAACCGCACTTACAAATTCTTAAGAAGGAAATTAATCATGAATATTCGTCCTTTACACGATCGTGTAATTATTAAACGTGAAGAAGTCGAAACCCGTTCAGCTGGCGGTATCGTATTAACAGGTTCAGCAGCGACCAAATCAACCCGTGCGAAAGTATTAGCAGTGGGTAAAGGTCGTATTTTAGAAAATGGCACGGTTCAACCATTAGATGTGAAAGTTGGTGATACAGTCATTTTCAATGACGGTTACGGCGTGAAAAGCGAAAAAATCGATGGTGAAGAAGTATTAATCATTTCTGAAAACGACATCTTAGCAATTGTAGAATAATTAGATAAGGGAAAAGAAAATGGCAGCAAAAGACGTAAAATTTGGTAATGACGCACGCGTAAAAATGCTTAAAGGCGTGAATGTATTAGCCGATGCAGTAAAAGTAACCCTTGGCCCGAAAGGTCGTAATGTAATTTTAGATAAATCATTTGGCGCACCAACTATCACTAAAGACGGTGTGTCTGTTGCTCGTGAAATCGAATTAGAAGATAAATTCGAAAACATGGGTGCACAAATGGTGAAAGAAGTGGCATCTAAAGCAAATGATGCTGCAGGTGATGGTACAACCACTGCAACTGTACTTGCGCAAGCTATCGTAAATGAAGGCTTGAAAGCAGTAGCGGCAGGCATGAATCCTATGGATTTAAAACGCGGTATCGATAAAGCAGTAAGTGCGGTTGTTTCTGAACTTAAAAATTTATCTAAACCTTGTGAAACAGCAAAAGAAATTGAACAAGTAGGTACCATTTCTGCAAACTCTGACAGCATTGTGGGTCAATTAATCTCACAAGCGATGGAAAAAGTGGGTAAAGAAGGCGTGATTACCGTTGAAGATGGTACGGGTCTTGAAGATGAATTAGATGTGGTTGAAGGGATGCAATTCGATCGTGGTTACCTTTCTCCATATTTCATCAACAAACCAGAAACTGCAACGGTTGAATTAGATAATCCATATCTTCTTCTTGTAGATAAAAAAATCTCTAACATTCGTGAATTACTTCCAGTGTTAGAAGGTGTTGCGAAAGCAGGTAAACCGTTATTAATCATCGCTGAAGATGTGGAAGGCGAAGCACTTGCAACCTTAGTGGTGAACACTATGCGCGGTATCGTAAAAGTTGCAGCAGTGAAAGCGCCAGGTTTTGGTGATCGTCGTAAAGCGATGTTACAAGATATTGCGATCTTAACTGCAGGTACTGTGATTTCTGAAGAAATCGGCATGGAACTTGAAAAAGCAACATTAGAAGATTTAGGTCAAGCAAAACGCGTTGTTATCAATAAAGATAACACAACCATTATCGACGGTATCGGCGATGAATCTCAAATCAAAGGTCGAGTTGCTCAAATTCGTCAACAAATTGAAGAATCAACTTCTGACTACGACAAAGAAAAACTTCAAGAACGCGTGGCTAAATTAGCAGGCGGTGTGGCTGTAATCAAAGTAGGCGCAGCAACTGAAGTTGAAATGAAAGAGAAAAAAGACCGTGTAGATGACGCATTACATGCAACTCGTGCCGCGGTTGAAGAAGGTATCGTTGCTGGTGGTGGTGTTGCATTAGTTCGCGCAGCCGCGAAAGTTGCAGCAAGCTTAAAAGGTGACAACGAAGAACAAAATGTGGGTATCAAGCTTGCATTACGAGCGATGGAGGCACCTTTACGTCAAATCGTCACTAATGCAGGCGAAGAAGCATCTGTTGTGGCAAGTGCAGTTAAAAATGGCGAAGGAAACTTTGGTTATAACGCAGGTACAGAACAATACGGCGATATGATCGAAATGGGTATCTTAGATCCAACTAAAGTAACTCGTTCTGCGTTGCAATTCGCAGCATCTGTAGCAGGCTTAATGATTACCACTGAATGTATGGTAACCGAGCTTCCAAAAGATGAAAAAGCTGACCTAGGCGCAAGCATGGGCGGTATGGGTGGAATGGGCGGAATGATGTAATTCGCTCATCATCAGGTAAAAAGTGCGGTCGTTTTTCCATAAGGAAAAGCGATCGCTTTTTTATTTACAAAGGTTTACACTAATTTCAAATTTACTCAGGAAATCTATTATGCTCATTTCTCATTCTGACCTTAACCAACAACTTAAATCTGCTGGAATCGGGTTTAATGCAACAGAACTACACGGCTTTTTAAGCGGTTTACTTTGTGGTGGCTTAAAAGATCAAAGTTGGCTACCGCTCTTATATCAATTCAGCAATGATAATCACGCTTACCCAACAGCATTAGTTCAACCAGTTACAGAACTTTATGAACAAATTAGTCAAACCTTATCAGATGTTGAAGGATTTACCTTTGAACTTGGTTTAACCGAAGATGAAAATGTCTTTGCGCAAGCGGATAGCTTATCTGACTGGGCAAACCAATTCTTACTTGGTCTTGGCTTAGCACAACCTGAATTAGCAAAAGAAAAAGGTGAAATTGGCGAAGCGGTAGATGACTTACAAGATATTTGCCAACTTGGTTATGATGAAGACGATAACGAAGAAGAACTAGCGGAAGCACTAGAAGAAATCATTGAATATGTTCGCACTATTGCTATGTTGTTCTATTCTCATTTCAACGAAGGAGAAATTGAGAGCAAACCTGTATTACATTAAGGAGATCTCGAATGAAATTGGCTTATATGGCTGAATTGCCTAAAGAAGAATTTGGGGAACGCCGCACACGAGTATTCACTCAAATGCAACCTAATTCGGCATTATTGCTTTTTTCTGAAATCGAAAAACGCCGTAATAATGATTGTACCTATCCTTTCCGTCAAGATAGCTATTTTTGGTATTTAACAGGCTTTAATGAACCAAATGCAGCACTGTTATTACTGAAAACAGAACAAGCAGAAAAAACTATTATTTTTCTTCGTCCACGCGATCCGTTACTTGAAACGTGGAATGGTCGCCGATTAGGTGTTGAGCATGCACCACAGCAACTTAATGTAAATGAAGCCTATTCTATTGAAGAATTTGCTACCGTGCTGCCCAAAATACTTAAAAATTTGACCGCACTTTACTATGTGCCAGAAATTCATACTTGGGGTGATATATTGGTGTCAGAAAGTGCGGTAAATTTTAGCGATATTTTAGATTGGCGACCAATGCTCAGCGAAATGCGCCTTATAAAATCGCCTAATGAAATCCGATTAATGCAACAAGCGGGACAAATTACAGCACTTGGGCATATTAAAGCAATGCAAACTACACGCCCAAATCGCTTTGAATATGAAATTGAAAGCGATATTTTGCATGAATTTAATCGCCATTGCGCCAGATTTCCTTCTTACAATTCAATTGTTGCAGGAGGAAATAACGCCTGTATTTTGCACTACACAGAAAATGATCGCCCACTAAATGATGGAGATTTAGTGCTCATTGACGCTGGCTGTGAGTTTGCTATGTATGCAGGCGATATTACCCGCACTTTTCCTGTAAATGGAAAATTTACCCAGCCTCAACGTGAAATTTATGAGTTAGTTTTAAAAGCACAAAAACGTGCGATTGAGTTACTTGTACCTGGCAATTCCATTAAGCAAGCCAATGATGAAGTCATTCGTATTAAAACCCAAGGATTAGTGGATTTAGGTATCTTGAAAGGAGATGTCGATACACTCATTGAACAACAAGCTTATCGCCAATTTTATATGCATGGATTAGGGCACTGGCTAGGTTTAGATGTGCATGACGTGGGTAGCTATGGTCAGGATAAACAGCGGATACTCGAAATCGGCATGGTGATTACTGTTGAACCTGGTATTTATATTTCAGAAGATGCTGATGTGCCAGAGCAATACAAAGGCATTGGCGTGCGCATTGAGGACAATTTGCTCATGACTGAATATGGTAATAAAATCCTAACCGCAGCGGCCCCTAAAGAAATTGCAGACATTGAAAATTTAATGAATTTTTAATAAAAATGTTTAAATTGTGATCTAGTACACAGTTTTTTATTGCTTAAAATGTTAGCATTAGAACCAGTTAAAAGCCGAACCAATCAGTTAAGGAGTCGATTATGTACAAACACGTATTAGTGGCAGTAGATCTTTCTGAAGAGAGTCCAGTTTTACTTAAAAAAGCGGTTGGGGTTGCAAAACGCCATGAAGCAAAACTTTCTATCATCCACGTTGATGTAAACTTCTCGGATCTTTACACTGGATTGATTGATGTGAATATGTCTTCAATGCAAGACAGAATTTCCACGGAAACACAAAAAGCCTTATTAGATTTAGCTGAAAGTGCGGATTATCCAATTTTAGAAAAATTGAGTGGCAGTGGTGATTTAGGGCAAGTTCTAAGTGATGCCATCGAACAATATGATGTAGATTTATTAGTGACGGGACATCACCAAGATTTTTGGAGTAAGTTAATGTCTTCAACACGTCAAGTGATGAATACGATTAAAATTGATATGTTGGTTGTTCCGCTTAGAGATGAATAATTAACAAGAAATTGTTTTTTGAATAATCTGAAATAACTTAAATTTTAACCGTACTTCTCAAATAGCGTCGTGAAGTGCGGTTTTATTTTGGGGTTTTGGCAAAAAGCCTTTTTATAAATTTCAAAAATATGCAAAAATAGGACGATTTAGTTTTTATTTTTATTATGGGTAACAAGGATTCTTTTTAATGAAAACAACAGCAGAAATAAGACAATCATTCCTTGATTTTTTCCATAGCAAAGGCCACCAAGTAGTTGAGAGTAGCTCACTTGTGCCGGAAAATGATCCGACTTTGCTTTTCACGAACGCTGGGATGAACCAATTTAAGGATGTATTCCTTGGAATGGATAAACGCCCTTATTCTAGAGCCACCACCGCGCAACGTTGTGTGCGTGCAGGTGGTAAACACAACGACTTAGAAAATGTTGGTTATACTGCGCGTCATCATACTTTCTTTGAAATGCTCGGTAACTTTAGTTTTGGTGATTACTTTAAACACGATGCCATTAATTTTGCTTGGGAATATTTAACCTCCCCACAATGGCTTGGTTTACCTAAAGAAAAACTATGGGTAACCGTGTATGAAACCGATGACGAAGCCTACAATATCTGGAATAAAGAAGTCGGTGTTCCTGCTGAACGCATTATTCGCATTGGTGACAATAAAGGCACACCTTACGCATCAGACAACTTCTGGGCAATGGGCGACACTGGTCCTTGCGGTCCTTGTACTGAAATTTTCTACGATCACGGTGATCATATTTGGGGCGGCCCTCCAGGCTCACCAGAAGAAGATGGCGACCGTTATATCGAAATCTGGAACGTTGTGTTCATGCAATTCAACCGTTTAGCCGATGGCACAATGGAAAAATTACCACGCCCATCAGTTGACACAGGTATGGGCTTAGAGCGTATTTCTGCTGTATTGCAACATGTGAACTCAAACTACGAGATTGATATTTTCAAAACATTAATCGCAAAAACGGCTGAAGTTGTTGGCACAACAGATTTAAGTAATAAATCATTACGTGTTATTGCTGACCATATTCGTTCTTGTGCATATTTAATCGCTGATGGCGTTATTCCATCAAACGAAGGCCGCGGTTATGTCTTACGTCGTATTATTCGTCGCGCAGTTCGTCACGGTCACTTATTAGGTGCCAAAGAAGCTTTTTTCTATAAACTCGTGCCAACTCTAATTGAAGTAATGGCAGAAGCAGGCAAAGACGTAAAAGCAAAACAAGTAAATGTTGAAAAACTATTACGTTTAGAAGAAGAACAATTCGCTCGCACTCTAGAACGTGGCTTGAGCTTATTAGATGAAGCCCTTGCTCAAGTGAAAGATGGCGTTCTTTCAGGTGAAGTTGCATTCAAACTTTATGATACTTATGGTTTCCCATTGGATTTAACGGCTGATGTATGTCGTGAGCGCAATATCACTATTGATGAACAAGCCTTTGACCGTGAAATGGAAGCACAACGTACTCGTGCTCAAGCAGCGAGTCAGTTTGGTGTGGACTACAACAGCATTATTCGTGTAGATGGTGAAACCAAGTTTGAGGGCTATACTGAAGTCGAATCTCAAGCAAAAATCACCGCACTTTTCTATGATGGTAAATCAGTGGAAAGTATCGAAGCAGGTCAAAGTGCGGTCGTTATTTTAGAAAATACACCGTTTTATGCAGAATCAGGTGGCCAAATTGGCGATAGCGGATACTTAAGCGCACAAGGCGTGACCTTTAATGTGAAAGATACCCAAAAATATGGGCAAGTATTTGGACACATTGGAGAATTAACGCAAGGAAGTTTGAAAATAGGGCAATCAGTGAATGCTATTGTGGATGCAGAACGTCGCCACAACACATCGCTCAATCACTCAGCAACACACTTATTGCACGCAGCCTTACGTCAAGTTTTAGGTCAACATGTTGTGCAAAAAGGCTCACTTGTTTCAGATAAAGCCTTGCGTTTTGACTTTGCTCAACCAGAAGCTATTACAAAAGAACAGTTAACTCAAATTGAAACATTAGTAAACCAAAAAATCCGTGCTAACTTCCCTGTTCAAACGGATATCATGGACATTGATTCAGCAAAAGCCAAAGGGGCAATGGCGCTCTTTGGTGAGAAATATGGTGATAACGTTCGCGTATTAACCATGGGCGATTTCTCAATTGAGCTTTGTGGTGGTATTCACGCAAAACGCACTGGCGATATCGGTCTATTTAAAATTATTACTGAAAGCGCTGTGGCGGCAGGCGTTCGTCGTATTGAAGCGGTAACAGGTGAAAATGCGATTGAGTGGTTACATAATCAACAACGTATTCTGACCCAAAGCGCGGACTTATTAAAATCAGACGTAAATACCTTAGCGGAAAAAATCCAGCAACTTCAAGACAAAGCGAAGAAAGTGGAAAAAGAATTGCAAGGTCTAAAAGAAAAAGCCGCAATGCAGGCTGGTTCTGATTTTGTGAAAAGTGCAGTGAAAATCAACGGTGTTTTTGTTATCGCACAACAATTGGATGGTATAGAAACAAAATCATTACGTGTGATGGTCGACGATTTAAAAAATCAACTCGGCTCAGGCGTAATCGCATTCGCATCGATCTTAGATGAAAAAGTCAACCTTGTCGTTGGTGTAACAAACGATTTAACTACCAAAGTAAAAGCTGGGGAGCTCGTTAATTTAATGGCTCAACAGGTCGGGGGTAAAGGCGGTGGTCGTCCGGATATGGCAATGGCAGGAGGCTCCCAACCAGAAAATGTGGCACAAGCAGTTAAAGTGGCGCAGGACTGGTTAAACAAAAATCTGTAGTACAAGCCGGTTGGTGAGATCCAACCCTTCCTTGATTGATAGGGACATCTAATAAATGCAAACTAAGGAGATAAAAGATGTTAATCTTGACTCGTAAAGTTGGCGAAAGTGTACTTATTGGAAATGATATTTCTATCACGATTTTGAGTGTACGTGGAAACCAAGTTAAACTCGGTGTAGAAGCGCCTAAAGAAGTATCCGTTCACCGAGAAGAAATTTATCAACGAATTAAACAGATGAAAGATGAACAATTAGACAGTTCATCATAATCATAAATAATGGATTTTATATTATGAAAGCAATTATTCCTGTAGCCGGTCTTGGTACACGTATGTTGCCTGCCACGAAGGCAATTCCGAAGGAAATGCTTACTTTGGTTGATAAACCATTGATTCAATACGTGGTAAATGAATGTGTTGCCGCAGGCATAAAAGAAATTGTGCTTGTCACGCATTCATCAAAAAATGCTATCGAAAACCATTTTGATACATCTTTTGAACTAGAAACAATGCTAGAAAAACGTGTTAAGCGTCAACTTCTAGAAGAAGTGCGTTCTATCTGTCCAAAAGATGTAACTATCATGCATGTTCGCCAAGGTAATGCAAAAGGACTTGGTCACGCCGTGTTGTGCGGTCGCCCACTTGTAGGCAATGAATCATTTGCTGTTGTATTACCTGACGTATTGTTAGCTGATTTCAGTGCAGACCAGAAAAAAGAAAATCTTTCTGCAATGATTAAACGCTTTAATGAAACTGGTGCAAGCCAAATTATGGTAACGCCTGTTCCACAAGAAAATGTAAGCAGCTATGGTGTTGCAGATTGTGGAGGTGCAGATCTTAGTGTTGGTGAAAGTGCAAAAATTAATAGCATTGTTGAAAAACCCTCTATTGAAGATGCGCCGTCAAATCTTGCTGTAGTTGGTCGTTATGTATTCTCAGCAGCAATTTGGGACTTGTTGGAAAAGACGCCAATTGGTGTTGGTGATGAAATCCAATTAACCGATGCTATTGATATGCTCATTGAAAAAGAAACTGTTGAAGCATTCCATATGACAGGTGAAACATTCGACTGTGGTGATAAAATTGGCTATATGGAAGCGTTCGTAGAATACGGTATTCGTCACGAAAAATTAGGTAAAGAATTCAAAACCTTTATCAAAAATTTAGCAAAAACGCTATAAATAGCACTAATGCAGATAAAATGGACAAAATGAAAGATTTTGTCCATTTTTGTTTTATTATTAATATAGAATATTGCTTTATGCATAAATATGCACAATAATAGAATAATTAATTAAAATAAAAAGGAAAGATTATGGCACTTTGGGGTGGGCGTTTTACGCAGGCTGCGGATAAACGTTTTAAAGATTTTAATGACTCGTTACGTTTTGATTATCGTTTAGCAGAACAGGATATTCAAGGCTCAATTGGTTGGTCCAAAGCCTTGGTGAAAGTCAATGTATTAACTATCGAAGAACAGCATCAACTTGAACAAGCACTAAATGAATTACTTATTGAAGTGCGGTCAAATCCGCAAGCAATTTTACAAGATGATGCTGAAGATATTCATAGTTGGGTTGAAAGTAAGCTAATCGATAAAGTTGGTAATCTTGGTAAAAAATTACATACTGGCCGTAGCCGTAACGATCAAGTGGCTGTAGATATAAAACTATGGTGCAAACAACGTGTGGTTGAATTACAAGAATCAGTACGTAATTTGCAACGTCACTTAGTTCAAACCGCAGAGAACACGCAACAAGCAGTAATGCCTGGCTATACCCATTTACAACGAGCTCAACCAATCACTTTTGCTCATTGGTGTATGGCGTATGTGGAAATGTTCGACCGCGACTATTCACGTTTAACAGATGCGTATAATCGTATGAATACCTGTCCACTTGGTAGTGGTGCGCTGGCTGGTACAGCTTATGCCGTAGATCGTGATTCACTTGCGCACGATCTTGGTTTTGCTTTCGCGACTAGAAATAGCTTAGATAGCGTCTCTGATCGCGATCATATCGTAGAGTTGCTTTCCATCGCATCCCTCAGTATGGCGCATCTTTCCCGCTTTGCTGAAGATATGATTATCTTTAACAGCGGAGAGGCAAATTTCGTGGAATTATCTGACCGCGTGACTTCTGGCTCATCATTAATGCCACAAAAGAAAAATCCTGATGCATGTGAGTTAATTCGAGGCAAAGCCGGCAGAGTGATCGGCTCATTAACAGGCATGCTAGTCACCTTAAAAGGCTTGCCACTCGCGTATAATAAAGATATGCAAGAAGACAAAGAAGGTATTTTTGATGCCTTAGATACTTGGCAAAACTGTGTGGACATGGCAAAGTTCGTATTAGATGAATTGAAAGTAAATGTTGAACGTACTCGTGAAGCCGCGTTAAAAGGCTATTCAAACGCAACTGAATTAGCGGATTATTTAGTCTCTAAGGGCGTACCTTTCCGAGATTCCCATCATATCGTGGGTGAAACGGTTGTTTATGCCATCGAGAAAGGCAAAGGATTAGAAGATCTTACTATCCCTGAATTCCGCCAATTTAGTGAAGTAGTGGGAGATGATGTTTACGAGATTCTTTCCCTCCAATCTTGCTTAGACAAACGTTGTGCAAAAGGTGGTGTATCGCCATTGCGTGTTGCCGAAGCTATTGCTGAAGCCAAAACAAGATTTGCTTAATCATATTTTAACACGCATATCACAATTGGATTTCACAAGACTCCCTTGCAATCCAGTGAATAGTCCCAATTATGAGTAGCGACACTTAAATAAGATGATAAAAACAAAAAGTGCGGGAAAAACTACCGCACTTTTTATTTCAATTAGGAATGATCAATGACCAATCAACAAGACTATACTCAAGACAATGACAAGCTTTACCGTTATCTTTTCCAAAACCGTGCGGTTCGTGGGGAATGGGTTCGCTTAAATAAAGCATTCACTGATACATTAAATACTCATCACTATCCGAAAGCAGTACAGGATTTATTGGGTGAAATGATGGTGGCGACTAATTTGCTCACTGCCACACTAAGATTTGACGGCAATATCACCGTACAAATTCAAGGCGATGGCCCATTACGCTTAGCATTAGTAAATGGCAATGATCAACAACAAATCCGCGCCCTCGCTCGAGTGGATGGCAACATCACTGAAAATATGAGTCTGCACAATATGGTTGGCAAAGGCGTATTGGTCATTACTATTGCACCAAAAGAAGGCGAACGCTATCAAGGTGTAATTAGTCTGGATAAACCGACGATCACAGAATGCTTGGAAGATTATTTTGTACGTTCAGAACAGCTTCAAACTCAATTAATTATTCGTACTGGAAAATATGAAGGCAAGCCAGTAGCAGCAGGTATGTTATTACAAATTATGCCTGATGGTTCTGGTACACCAGAAGATTTTGAGCATTTAACTACGCTCGCAGCAACAGTAAAAGATGAAGAATTATTTGGTCTCCCTGCAGAAGGGTTACTCTATCGTTTGTATCATGAAGAAACTGTCAATCTTTATCCAGCACAAGATGTACAATTTTTCTGTGGCTGCTCTGCAGAACGTTCTGGTTCTACATTACTGCTCATCTCTGATGAAGAAATTGACGAAATATTAGCCGAGTATAAAGGCAGTATTGATATGCAATGTGAGTGCTGTGGTACACACTACTTCTTTAATAAAGAAGCGATTGAAAAATTAAAATCAACAAAACTTTAAAAACAATCCCGACGCTATGTCGGGATTTTTGATCTACATCATCAATACACCTAAAAATAGGTAATAAAGAACTATAATTTTTCAAAAATGAGATCTAGTTAACATTTTTTTGCATTGACATTCTTTAGAATAGGCGACAGTTAAATTTTAATCTTAAATATTAGAGGTGACTTATGACAGACTTAAACAAAGTAGTAAAAGAACTTGAAGCTCTAGGCATTTATGACGTAAAAGAAGTTGTCTACAATCCAAGCTACGAGCAATTGTTCGAAGAAGAAACCAATCCAGGTTTAGAAGGCTTTGAAAAAGGTACTTTAACTACAACTGGTGCAGTAGCTGTAGATACTGGTATCTTCACTGGCCGTTCACCAAAAGATAAATATATCGTGTTAGATGAAAAAACCAAAGATACTGTTTGGTGGACATCTGAAGCAGCGAAAAATGACAACAAACCAATGAACCAAGCTACATGGCAAAGCTTAAAAGACTTGGTAACTAACCAACTCTCTCGTAAACGCTTATTTGTAGTTGATGGTTTCTGTGGCGCTAGCGAACACGACCGTATTGCAGTACGTATTGTAACTGAAGTTGCATGGCAAGCTCATTTTGTAAAAAACATGTTTATTCGCCCTACTGAAGAACAACTAAAAAATTTTGAACCAGATTTCGTTGTAATGAACGGCTCTAAAGTAACCAATCCAAACTGGAAAGAACAGGGTCTAAATTCAGAAAACTTTGTTGCTTTCAACTTAACTGAGCGCATTCAATTAATCGGTGGTACTTGGTACGGCGGTGAAATGAAAAAAGGTATGTTCTCAATGATGAACTACTTCCTACCACTTAAAGGAGTAGGCGCAATGCACTGCTCAGCTAACGTTGGTAAAGATGGCGATGTAGCAATCTTTTTCGGCTTATCTGGCACAGGTAAAACAACCCTTTCAACCGATCCAAAACGTGAATTAATCGGTGATGATGAGCACGGTTGGGATGATGTGGGCATCTTTAATTTTGAAGGTGGTTGCTATGCGAAAACTATTCACCTTTCAGAAGAAAATGAACCAGATATTTACCGCGCTATCCGTCGCGATGCATTATTAGAAAACGTAGTTGTTCGTGCAGATGGTTCTGTTGATTTCGATGATGGTTCAAAAACAGAAAATACTCGTGTGTCTTACCCAATTTATCACATCGATAACATTGTAAAACCAGTTTCTCGTGCAGGTCACGCAACTAAAGTTATTTTCTTAACTGCAGATGCATTTGGCGTATTACCACCAGTATCTAAATTGACACCAGAACAAACTAAATACTACTTCTTATCTGGTTTCACTGCAAAATTAGCAGGTACTGAACGTGGTATTACTGAACCAACTCCAACTTTCTCAGCATGTTTCGGTGCGGCGTTCTTAACCCTTCACCCAACTCAATATGCTGAAGTGTTAGTAAAACGTATGCAAGCAGCAGGTGCTGAGGCTTACTTAGTGAATACTGGTTGGAATGGCACAGGTAAACGTATCTCAATCAAAGATACTCGCGGAATCATTGATGCAATCTTAGATGGCTCAATTGAAAAAGCTGAAATGGGCGAATTACCAATCTTCAACTTAGCAATTCCTAAAGCATTACTAGGTGTAGATTCTGCGATCTTGGATCCTCGTAATACTTACGCAGATAAAGCACAATGGCAATCAAAAGCTGAAGACTTAGCAGGCCGCTTTGTGAAAAACTTTGTTAAATATGCAACTAACGAAGAAGGCAAAGCTTTAATTGCAGCTGGTCCTAAAGCTTAATTAAAAATACTAAAAATATTAACCGCACTTTGGGTAACTGAAGTGCGGTCATTTTTTATCTGTTTTCAAGCTGATAAATGTATTCAAAAATTGACAAAAATCCAGTAAAATCACCACGTTTTAACTTTCGTCAATTAAAAGGACAATGTAATGCTTAACCAAATTAAAAAAGATGCTCAGGATCGTATGGAAAAAAGCCTTGAAGCATTAAAAGGCCATATTTCGAAAATCCGTACTGGTCGTGCACAACCGAGTTTACTTGATGCAATTCAAGTTGAATATTACGGTGCCGCGACCCCACTTCGCCAATTAGCAAACGTAGTGGCAGAGGATGCGCGTACTTTAGCTGTAACTGTTTTTGATCGTTCTTTAATCTCTGCGGTAGAAAAAGCAATTTTAACCTCAGATTTAGGTTTAAACCCATCTTCAGCGGGTACCACAATCCGTGTTCCGCTTCCTCCATTAACAGAAGAACGCCGTCGCGATTTAATCAAAATTGTAAAAGGCGAAGGTGAACAAGGTAAAGTTGCGGTTCGTAACGTCCGTCGTGATGCGAATGATAAAATCAAAGCATTATTAAAAGACAAAGAAATCAGCGAAAACGAACAACATAAAGCAGAAGAAGAAATCCAAAAAATCACAGATATTTACATTAAAAAAGTAGATGAAGTATTAGCGGATAAAGAAAAAGAATTAATGGATTTCTAATCATAAAAAATGCGAAAGGCAGACAGTTTTGTCTGCCTTTATTTTATTAGGTATGCGAATTTAGACGTACCAATGAAAATATAATCAACAAAAGTGCGGTAAAGATTCTATGCAAAAACAAAACATTGTCATTCTTGGCTCAACGGGATCAATCGGTAAGAGTACCCTTTCTGTTATCGAAAATAACCCTCAGAAATATCATGCATTTGCACTCGTAGGTGGAAAAAATGTAGAAGCAATGTTTGAACAATGCATAAAATTCCGACCGCACTTTGCGGCTCTTGATGATGTAAATGCTGCTAAAATTTTACGTGAGAAATTAATTGCACATCATATTCCAACGGAAGTATTAGCCGGACAACGAGCTATTTGCGAACTCGCAGCACACCCAGATGCCGATCAGATAATGGCGTCGATTGTTGGTGCAGCAGGATTGTTACCGACTCTTTCAGCGGTTAAAGCGGGTAAACGTGTATTACTAGCAAATAAAGAATCATTGGTAACCTGCGGGCAGCTTTTTATTGATGCCGTAAAAAACTATGGTGCGAAGCTTTTACCAGTAGATAGTGAACATAATGCTATCTTTCAATCGTTACCGCCAGAAGCACAAGAAAAAATTGGTTTTTGCTCACTTTCTGAATTAGGTGTAAGTAAAATTATTCTCACTGGATCTGGCGGGCCATTCCGTTACACGCCACTCGAACAATTCACCAACATCACACCAGAACAAGCGGTTGCACACCCTAATTGGTCTATGGGTAAAAAAATCTCTGTCGATTCAGCTACAATGATGAATAAGGGCTTGGAATACATTGAGGCTCGCTGGCTTTTCAATGCAAGTGCGGAAGAAATGGAAGTCATTATTCATCCACAATCGATTATTCATTCTATGGTACGTTATGTTGATGGATCAGTCATTGCTCAAATGGGAAATCCAGATATGCGTACACCAATTGCAGAAACTATGGCATATCCTCACCGCACTTTTGCTGGGGTAGAACCACTCGATTTCTTTAAAGTCAAAGAACTGACGTTTATTGAACCTGATTTTAATCGCTATCCAAATTTAAAACTGGCTATTGATGCCTTTGCCGCGGGTCAATATGCGACAACAGCAATGAATGCAGCTAATGAAATTGCTGTACAAGCATTTTTAGATCGTCAAATTAGCTTTATGGATATTGCAAAAATTAATTCGAAAACAATTGAGAAAATTTCGCCTTATACTATTCAAAATATTGATGATGTACTCGAAATTGATGCACAAGCAAGAGAGATTGCGAAAACGCTAATTGTGGAATAGACCTAGAATAACTAGGTCTAGTTTATTCGGTTTAACGGAATACAAATTCCAAAATACACATATAGGCTGCAATACAAAATAAAATAATCGCCAATAATTTTCTTGTTAAAGCCGGATTCATTAATCCACGCAATTTCATTGAGAAGAAACTCATTCCAAATGAACTCAAGGTAACAATACCAACCACAAGAAAATTTACATATCCTAATTGGCCACTTAGACTGACATCATAAGGGAAGACTCTTGTGAGATAACCATATAAATTACCAATACCACCAATAATCATCATGTAGTTCGTATAAACGGCAATTTGCTGTGTTTTTACCCCTTTTAATTGGCCAACAAGCGGAGCAAGGATAGAGCCGCCTCCAATACCTGTAATACCCGCAATTAAACCTCCTCCGCAGCAACTAATACTACCTTTAGCTCGTTCCATAGGAGACATATTAAACACTTCTATTTGTGTTCTCGATCTGTTTAAAAATGTTTTAATCGCTAGCGCACTTAAACTAACCGTAAAAATTAAACTAATTATCGCTGTAGAAAAATAAAAACTTAATTCAAAACCAATTTGCACGCTAATCACCATAGCAATAGACCATAAAATCATATTGATATGATCAATTTTAATTTTTTGCTTATGGAAAAATAATAAATTAATCAATGCGGTACACATTACAATTGTGAGTGACGTAGCTGAAATAACTTGAATCGGCAATTCAGGAAATAATGTACGTAAAATTGGCACCATCAATACCCCACCGCCAATACCAAAAATAGCAGAAACCATATTGGTACAAATACCGCAAATCAGTAAGATAAAAACTGTACTAATTGCCATTGCTACTCCTATCAAGAAAATCAGCTTAATAATGTATTCTAATTGTGACGTAAGGAGATAAGCATATCTTATGATCAGCATCATATACACTTAAAAATATTCTGTTATGATGAAAAAATAGAAAGGATATGATGTATGAACGCATTTCAATTAATGGCAAAACCTACTGCTCAATTTGTAATTTAGATTACCAGTATTGCTTTTACTTGGAAAAACCTCATTTAAATCAACGATCCATGAGTGATGAGGTATTAGAAACCTATATCAAATCTTACATAGAAACAGCCCCTCAACAACAAATAACGTTCCTCTGGCAAGGCGGTGAGCCAACCATGGCAGACCTTGATTTCTATAAAAGAGCGGTCGATTTTCAGCATAAATATGCTAATGGAAAACAAATTGAAAATTCTCTACAAACCAATGGTGTATTACTTAATGCCGATTGGTGCCGTTTTCTACATGATCATAATTTTCTTGTGGGGCTTTCTATAGATGGTCCAGAACACTTACATGATGCCTATCGTTTAACTAAAAATGGCAAAGGCACATTTCAACAAGTAATAGATGCACTAGATTTACTACATAACTATCAAGTGTCTTTTAATACTCTCACAGTAGTGCATAACCTAAATGTCCTACATGGAAAAGAAATCTATCATTTTCTAAAACGAATTGGATCGCCATATATGCAATTTATTCCACTAACGGGAGATTATAAGCAACAAGCCTCTGCAAAGGATTATGGGCAGTTTCTAATTAATATTTTTGATGAATGGTACGCTAATGATGTAGGAAAAATTGGGATTCAGTTTATTGAACAATGGTTTATGGCCTATCTTGAATTACAACCTGATTTATGTATTTTTCGTGAAACCTGTGGTGATCAATTAGTTATTGAACAAAATGGAGATATTTATAGTTGCGATCATTATGTTTACTCTGAGTACAAGTTGGGAAACCTGATAGAAACACCACTAGTAACATTGGTTGATAACATAAAACAAAAACATTTCGGTTCAGCGAAATCCTTTCTTTCCGAACGATGCAAAAGCTGTAAATTTCGTTTTGCCGTCATGGAGGTTGCCCAAAACATCGAACGGTTCAAGGATTTGGAAAACCACATAATCAACTATGTGAAGCCTATTATGCAGCGCTCTCTCACATGGAACCCTATTTGAAAGAATTTGCAAAATGCTTTGGTAAAGCAAAATAACATTATTCATTTAAAATAAAAATTTTGTTACCAAGTTAACACTTTTAAAACTTGCTTATAGCGGATAAAAACAGAAATTTGTATAGTAACCTAAAGTTCTTTATGTATTAAAAGGATATTTATGTCAAGCTCATCACCTTATTTACCTCAAAACCTACACCAATGCGTTATTTCTGAAAGTAAAACACTAGGGAAAAACAGCTTAATTTATACTCAAGGTGAAAAACCTAAAGAATTTTATTTTTTAAGACAGGGGCTAGTTGGGCTTTATCATAGCTTAGAAAATGGTAAAGAAACCTTGATTCGACTTTATCATGCTAACGAGTATTTTGGGTTTAGAACAATCTTTAGTGAAACAACTTATCATTGTAGTGCAAAGGTGTTACTAGAAACAGATATTATTCGTATATTTCCTGGAAATCACACTACTTTTATCGCAAATAATCCTGATTTTTCCTGCTATCTTATAAAACAACTTTCGAATGAATTATATGACGCAGAACACCGAGTAAGTAGTACAGCCTATAAACGAAGCTACGAGCGTATAATTGATGCAATTGAAAATCTAACTGAAAGTTATCCCGATTATCCTTGGACCTACCGAGAAGTAGCTGAATTTTGTGGATGCGAAACAGAAACTGCTATTCGTATTAGTCAAGAATTAAAGAAACAAGGAATTCTAGACAAAAATACAAGACATTTACGAATCTGCTCTTAAATTCAAGATTATGTTTTGAACTATCTATCTAAATAATATTTCAGTAAATAAAGCACTTTTTACTTACATATAAAATAACAATCCGCACGTA
>MDJB01000055.1 GCA_001752465.1 Haemophilus quentini | reverse complement strand
CGTGGCTTTTTAACTATTACCACCCTACAACCAAAAAGCGCACAAATATAACCATAGGAAACTATCCCGAAATATCCATAGCACAGGCGCGACAATGGCGGGAAGAATACCGCGCTTTAATTGCACAGGGGATAGACCCGAAAACCCACAAAGAGAAAGTTCAGCGTGAACAGGAACTAGCCGAAGCTAACACCTTTTTAGCGGTGGCGGAAAAATGGCGGGATAAAAAGCGGGGCGAAATTGCCGAAAAGACGCTAGCCAAATATTGGGGATCCTTAAATTTGCATATATTCCCTTTTATTGGGCGTTATCCAGTGGCGGAAATAGTGCCTACTCTTGCGCTGGCACCATTGCAACGGGTAGAGCAGCGTAATAACGTTGATATGGCTAACCGTTTAGCAGGCTACATCAACGAGATTTTAAACTTTGCCGTGAATGGTGGGCTTATTCCTTTCAACCCTTGCGCCAAGATGGGGCAGGCTCTCAAGAAACACAAGAAACAAAATAACCCGCATATCGAGATTGAAGAATTACCGCAATTTATGCAGGATTTAGCCAACGCGAACATAGAAACACAAACACGCTGGCTAGTGCAATTTCAGCTTTTAACTATGACCCGAGCAGG
>MDJB01000054.1 GCA_001752465.1 Haemophilus quentini | reverse complement strand
TCCTTTGCACTAGCTAGATTTGGTATCGTGTCAAAATCATCATTTACGCGTTGCGTTATTCGCTCTAAATCATAAGTAAAAGAATAATGATTGATTTTACCAACCTGTGTGCGAAAGAATGATTTTAATAGGGATATTGAAATTATTTTGTTTTTCCCCGCCTCGTAAGTTTGTAACCACGGCTCTTCTTCGTGTGTCATATCCCTTAATTTCCATGCGGAGAATTGACCGTACTCACAATAAACATCATCTAATAGCTTGCCTATATGTTTAGGATAAATAGACTCATCAAAGTTACTAGGGGTTGGCAAAGCATCAGATTTATAGGTTTTATATGATTGATAGAGTGCGCTAACAACTGGGCCGTAATCCCATGCCTCTATAGGGTCATTAAATAATGGCTCATCGAATAATGCGATAGAAAACCCTTGCGCATAATAAACTAACTTTTGAAGTTTTAAGTTTGAGATTAAGTCATTTTCTTTAGAAAATGTGCCATATTTTGCTAGAAAATAATCTGCTACATCATAACAAGTCAGCATAATCTCCCCCCTTTTTTTAATTCATGTTTTTCTTAGGCGTTCCCCTCGATTGAGCAAGAATTTTACAGGCACATCATCAAAAAGCAACATTCAAAGGTCGTTATTTAAATATAAACGGGTGTAAATAGTGATTTATATTGCTTTATAACAAAAAAGGCTCAATGC
>MDJB01000053.1 GCA_001752465.1 Haemophilus quentini | reverse complement strand
TGTTTTCCATCTATTTTTCATATATCTCCCTTCTTTGAATAACAATCCGCACGTAAAACGTGCGGTTTTTAGGCTCCCCTATAAGAGCCTATACTTCACAAGCCCCTCAAGGGGCTTGTGAGAACTGACAACCGCGTCTAATTATTTCCTTGATTACCCCTTAAAGGGGTCAACATGTTCTTTCGTTGATAAATTATCTTGAACCATATCTTCTTTTTCTTGGTTTCTTATATAATCCTCTACCACTTTTGTATTTAACCCTACTGTGCTTACAAAAAATCCTTTCGCCCAGAAATGCCTATTTCCATATCTATATTTTAAGTTCGCGTGTCTTTCAAAAATCATCAGCGCTGACTTCCCCTTCAGATAGCCCATAAAACCTGATACTGATATTTTAGCTGGGATTTTTAAGAGCATATGGATATGGTCTGGCATTGCATGCGCTTCTATTATCTCCACATTTTTATAGTCACATAACTGCCTCAATATTTGACCTATATCTGCTCTTAACTTTCCATAAATTGCTTTTCTTCTATACTTCGGGATAAATACAATGTGATACTTACAGTTCCATTTTGTGTGTGATAGACTTGAATCGTCACTGGTTTTACTTACCATGATAA
Organism: Haemophilus quentini; assembly: GCA_001752465.1. Taxonomy (GTDB): domain Bacteria; phylum Pseudomonadota; class Gammaproteobacteria; order Enterobacterales; family Pasteurellaceae; genus Haemophilus; species Haemophilus quentini. The sequence goes on along the minus strand of MDJB01000053.1, from coordinate 136 downwards.
TCCTCCTATATGTTGAATTTTGGTTGTCAGCCTTGTTCATTATATAGCGAGGATTTTTTCTGTTCATCGCTTAAGCTATTTGGCTCCATACGCATAGCGTATGGTTTTTATAGCCAGACTTTTGGCTGGCTATAAT
>MDJB01000052.1 GCA_001752465.1 Haemophilus quentini | reverse complement strand
TATCTGCAACACAAGGGGGCGCAAATGTTTAATCAATCAATTTTATCTGCACTTCAAGAGATGGCGGACTTTAACGACATTAACAACTACAAGCAAATCCCTGTGCCAATGAGTAAGGAAAAATTAAAAGACTTACGCAGTGAATCTGAAAATCTTTGCGAATCTATCGAATATGGCTTAATGCACTTAGGCGACTTAATGCAAACCTTAGGCAATCTTGCCGACACAGAGCAGGATTTTACTCGTAAAGCAATGAATAACGATAACGTGAAACATATCGGGGGATTAATCAAGGCAAATGCCTATCTACTCAATGCGTTAAGAGAAACGGCGAGCTTAAGCGAATATTATCTTGCAGGTGGCTTAGATGGGGAGATTGAAAGAAATGACGATTAAACCGAACCTACCCTATCAATTAATCTTTGTTTATGACAATGGCGACCAATTCATAGCGGGCGAATATGGCACGCTTAGAGAGGCGTTACAGGCAAAAATCAGATGTAAACACGAAATAGGACAATCCGATATTTGCGGTCGAGTGTTAGAAGTGATCACGATTTTGAAAGGGGAAGAAAATGAAACCAACTAATGCAATGGCACAGCTTGAGCAATGGAAGAAAAACAACGAGCAAAGAAAGATAAATCAGTTCGTGAATGAAATGAACCAATCCAATTTTGGTTCGGTTAAAAACTGCGAAAGTGCGAAGCGATTTGCGAAAGAGCTAATTTCCTCACAAACCCTTGTAAATACTGGCGTTGTGAATGAAAACTGCGAAAG
>MDJB01000051.1 GCA_001752465.1 Haemophilus quentini | reverse complement strand
TGGAGTATTTACCGAGCTATTGAGGAAACTTACGAAATAGCAGATGCAACATTAGATGGCAAAATTACCAAAACAGCCACCACCGAAGACGGGGAGAAAGTACAAATCCCATTCACTCACAAAGACGGCTTAGAGTTCGTTTTAGATAGGTTAAGTGCAGTGCTATCAGATATTGACGACTTGAAACTGCAAATCGAAGTACTGGCTATTCATCAAGAACATAGAGCCGATGCGAATTATTTACCGCTGGTGGATTAACAGGCGAAGGAAGAAGAAATGATGAATGAATTAACGGTTAAACAAAGTGATTTTTGTCTGTTTTACATTGAAACAGGTAACGCAAGCGAAGCCTATCGCCGAGCCTATGACGCTGAAAATATGAAGCCTGAAACCGTCAATCGCCGAGCCTTTGATTTAATGGAAAACAGCAAGATTAAGGCAAGGATTGAGGCATTGCAGGTAGAACACCGCAAAGAACATAACATTACTGTGAGCGACATTCTGAACAAGCTAGAAGATATTTACAGCGAGGCAATGAAAAAGGGCAATCTATCCTCTGCAGTATCTGCCGTAATGGGGCAAGCAAAAGTTTTAGGCTTTGATAAACAAACAATCAATCTTGAGGGCGATATAAAACCCTTGCCAGCCGTGATTAACGTAACCTTTAGCGATGAACCCCAAGAGGAGAATTTATAGTGAAATGCACCATAGCAAAAAACAATCTTTTTCTACTTAAACAAGCCATTCAACACTATAGAAAATCGCATCAAATCTTCACGTTTATGAGCCTATACAGCGATAACGAGCCATACC
>MDJB01000050.1 GCA_001752465.1 Haemophilus quentini | reverse complement strand
AATGTGGGTGATGGGCTATCGGTAGGACAAACACAAGAAGACGAGTTAAAACGACATGTACATAGAGTACCGATAGACTACGATTCTTGGTTCGACGACTCAAGTCAAGGAAGAAATAATTCGTATTTTGACTATACAACATTTACTCATTCTTCAGATTTGTGGAGTGTCAATAGTTATGATGATAGAGATGGCGATAATGGTTTTGTTTCACCTAAAAACACCTCTCAAATGGCAACAGGTGGTGCCGAAACTCGCCCTAAATCATTAATCCTCAAATTATGCATCAAAGCCATTAATAGTTTTGATGATGTAGTCTTTTGGATTAAATCTCACGGCGAGGTAACTAATACTGGTGAGCTTGATGCAGGGCGATTAGCGCAAGGACTGCAAAATAAAGCAGAGCTCAATCATACCCATACCGTTAGCCAGATTACGGATTTTAATCAAGCTACCTCTCAAATTATTAATGAGTCAATTACCTATCAAAGAATTGGTAATGTTGAAATTAGAAAATATCCTGACGGGACGATGATTCAAACAGGTTTAATTGTTTTTACTCGAGGCAATACTACAGTGCATACAGATCTCGTGCTGCCGATTGCATATGTAGATAAAGAGTATCGATGTTTTATTACAGAACGATACGAATCAAGGGCAAGCGGTAAGGGAGAATATAACTGGGTATTTATGCAAGCCAAAACGAATACAACAGCGACAGTAACAAGCTGGTATTTAGGGTCTGCAGATTGGATGACTATTGGGAGATGGAAATAATGACTATGTACTACAAAAACGGCTTTTTTGATGACGCAGACGGTGGTTTTGTCCCAGAAGGTGCGGTAGAAATTAGCCAAGATAAATATATTGAGTTACTTAACGGACAATCTCAAGGCAA
>MDJB01000049.1 GCA_001752465.1 Haemophilus quentini | reverse complement strand
CTAATTAATAGCGGCAGATTTTAAGCATCATCTTCGTAATTAAATTATTTCATCGCATCACGAAGAGCGTTTAGAGAGTTATCTAATTCAGTTGTCACATCGAGGAGTTCATTTAGAGAGCGTTCAACTTTGCCTTTAGCCTGGAAACATGCGAGAATTAATGGTCTAATTTGTTTTTTAAGTACATCTCCATTCGCAATTTCTTGTTTTTTTACCTCTGAAAGTTTAAGCAGCTCTTGTGCCATTGCCGCTAACTCTTCTGGGGATTTATGCTCTAATGAGTTGGCTTTTTCTAGGGTTATTGATGTGTCTTTTTTAACGCTCATTTTTTGCTCCTTAATGAGTTTCTTTGGTTGGTAACTGATAGAGTAGATGTTATTTTTATCTACACTATTGTTATTTTGTTTATCAATATAAATAAGCTTTTCGCGTTCTAGTCTAGTAATGATTTTGGCTCTATCTTTTTTAGATAAACTATTTAACTCCGATTGATGTTTGATAGCCTCTTGAAAAGTGATACCCTTTTCTCTGGCGAAAGTAACTAGGCCAAAAAACTTTCTGCCAAAATATTGAAGATGCCGAGGCAAGCAATTATTAATTCGCTTTTGTAGATTCTCTTCATCGGACACCCAAAAGTGCCGCTCCTCTTTTTTAAAAAGCCCCAGCCTATCATTTGTTACGGCATTGGCACCCCATAATTCAACAGCTTTATTATCTCTAACCACTGCTGCTTTAACTGGGTCATCAAATAATCCCAACGTAAATAACTGAGCATTACTGGTAATTGTCGCCTTCCATTTCCGTTCAGGCTCGTACCAAGAAACACCAATAAAACCCGATTTACTGTTTTTAGCAAGATCTGTGAAGTACTTTGTTTGTCTCTCTGATAAAG
>MDJB01000048.1 GCA_001752465.1 Haemophilus quentini | reverse complement strand
GCCCCCTTGTGTTGCAGATAAAGAAAGGGTTGGAAGTGCCGCTAAAGTGCGGTTATTTTTGGGATAGATTTTCATTGTTGGATTTCCGTGTTTAGTATTTTTGGAAGTATCGCCCATAGGGTGCGATACGGTCTCAACTACTCCACGAAAAGAGCGGATCTGATTCGTGCTTAAAGCCTTATTTCGATCTCTCAACCGTACCGCAAATTCGATATAAGACAACGCACCCGATTTTTCAGGAACGTGCAAGGAATGAATTTTAGGTAAAAAAATACCGCATTGATAAGGGTTGCGGTTGCCCTTTCGTGTAATAGTGCTTTCAATACTACCTACATCTTCACATTTCGGCAAGCTGTGATTATTTACAGAGAGAGGAAAACGCGCGGCTAAAGTGCGGTTGTTTTGAGGATTGATTCTCGCCACCACCGCAATAAAACGATAATCAGCAGATAGGCTCAAACGTGCCTGTTCTTCGGTGGTGGAATTAAGAGATATGACGCATAAGTTAAAATGCGATTGTGTGCGATTGACGCAAAGAAATTTGTAAATCATTTCTGCGGTGTCCTGTGATAAATTTTCAGAATCTACCGCTAGACTTCTCACGGTCGGGCGGTAGAGCATAACGAGGTGAGAAACTGCCACCACAGGAAAGCAGCCAACCACTAAGGGTTGCCCATTACGCTCTACCATTGAGAGAATGATCGGATTTAGATTAAAAACAAAATCCGCATATTCTTTAGGTGTGCGAATGTCACGAACAAAAAAAGCACGGTTTTGTGGCGTGCTATCGTTCGCCTGTGATAGATAGTTCAGCTTCTCACGGCTGGCAATCACTTTTTCTGATTGCAGGGAAATCATAGCGACTTTCTGGAACGCTGGCAAGCTGTGATTATTTCCATTAGTTGAAAACGTGCGGTTGTTTTTCAGTGGGTTTTGATTAATTCTGCCAACAAATAACAAGGTATCGCCATCGGTAAAACGTGAGCGTGCTTGTTGTTCATTATC
>MDJB01000047.1 GCA_001752465.1 Haemophilus quentini | reverse complement strand
CGTAAGTAAATCTTCTTTAACGTTGATGGTTTTTCATTTTGAACCTCGACTTTGGCGTAAAAAAAGACCGCACTTTTCAGGCGGTCAGTGGAGTAGTGCAATCAGTCTTTGCTGATTTTGTCTAGATAGGGTGCCTTTCTTTATGCTTGCAAGGCTCAAGCTTAGTTTAGATTTGCATTGTGCCAACACTGACTGAAATGCTTGTTTCTTTTAAAGCAAGCGTGAGCTTATCCGCAAATTCTTGCGCAATAGATTCTTGGATTTGTTCTGCTTTAATCAAACGAGCTACTAGCATTGGCTTATCACCACCCGTAAGGATTGATAAGCGAAGCGTAAATGCTTGGCTATCTAAGCCCTTGTATGTGTGCGTGTTAAACACAAAATATTTCGGTAGTTGTAACTTGCTTTTCGCTTCTACACTTTCCATCGCTGAACGTGATGCAGCAAACTCCCCAACTTCGTGTTCTTCATTTCTAGCATAATCTAAAGTAATTTTACGCACCGCTTGAATTGCTGAAGTGAATGACATTAATTCATCATCCTCACTGTAAGCAGTGATGAAATCGCGCCAATCTTCAAGCCATTCAGAAAATTCACGCTGATCACATTTTTTACCTTGGAAATCACATAGTGCTTTAAATGCCGACGTTTTTTCCATATTTAAAAGTGCGCGATGATTGGCGTGAAGCGGTTGTTTGAGAGAGCCAATATCAAAGACAATTTCTGCACCAAGATTTTTTTCATCAATAAAACATTGAGCATTTTCTTGCTGATACTGTGCGGCATAAGCAGTAAAACTATCAAAGTTATATGTTGAAAATACGGCACGAAATTGATTGCGGAATTGATTTTGTGATTCCAATGAATGGATTTTCATATCACTTGGCAGGATAGCGATTGGATAATCGCTTTTTCCTACGTGAACACTAGATAAAACAAGTTCTTTAAGTTGTTGTAAATTTTCGTTCATTTAAAGCTCCTATGCTGCTTTTACAATTTTTAAAGTGCCATTTGGTGTTGGCTCTGGTTTTTCAGGCGTTGCATAAAGTGCACCACCTTTATGTACGTACATTGGTGTCGCAGTAGTATCCTCTTCGGAAGATTTCCCGCGTTTTGTAGGTTTGATATAGCTTAGCTTGTGTTGAATTTGAACGGATGGATTATCGCTATCCATTTTCTTTAATGTAAACTCAACCTTCACTGTGCCTTG
>MDJB01000046.1 GCA_001752465.1 Haemophilus quentini | reverse complement strand
ATAAACAAAAAGTGCGAAGAACTTTCCCCGCACTTTCTTTTGTCTTCTCTATGTCCTTAAGACATTCAAGAATACATCAATTATTTGATGATTTTCGCAACAACGCCAGCACCTACTGTACGGCCACCTTCACGGATTGCGAAACGTAAACCTTGGTCCATCGCGATTGGGTGGATTAAGCTTACTGTCATTTTGATGTTATCACCAGGCATTACCATTTCCACGCCTTCTGGTAATTCGATTGTACCAGTTACGTCAGTTGTACGGAAATAGAATTGTGGACGGTAACCTTTGAAGAATGGAGTGTGACGACCACCTTCATCTTTTGATAATACGTAAACTTCTGATTCGAAATCAGTGTGTGGAGTGATTGAACCTGGTTTCGCTAATACTTGACCACGTTCGATTTCTTCACGTTTTGTACCACGTAATAATGCACCGATGTTCTCACCTGCACGACCTTCGTCAAGTAATTTACGGAACATTTCAACACCAGTTACAGTTGTTTTCGCTGTTGGTTTGATACCTACGATTTCAACTTCATCACCAGTACGGATGATACCACGCTCAACACGACCAGTTACTACGGTACCACGACCTGAGATTGAGAACACATCTTCGATTGGAAGAAGGAACGGTTGGTCAATCGCACGCTCTGGCTCTGGGATGTAAGTATCTAAGTGGTTTGCTAACTCAAGAATTTTTTCTTCCCATTCTGCTACGCCGTTTAATGCTTGTAATGCAGAACCACGTACGATTGGAGTATCGTCACCTGGGAAGTCATATTGAGAAAGAAGTTCACGAACTTCCATTTCTACTAATTCTAATAACTCTTCGTCATCTACCATGTCGCATTTGTTTAAGAATACGATGATGTATGGAACACCTACTTGGCGACCTAATAAGATGTGCTCACGAGTTTGTGGCATAGGACCATCAGTTGCTGCTACTACTAAGATAGCACCATCCATTTGTGCCGCACCAGTAATCATGTTTTTAACATAGTCCGCGTGTCCTGGGCAGTCAACGTGTGCGTAGTGGCGAGTTGGAGTATCGTATTCAACGTGTGAGGTGTTGATGGTGATACCACGCGCTTTTTCTTCTGGCGCGTTATCAATTTGGTCGAATGCACGAGCTGCACCACCGTAGTGTTTTGCTAATACGGTTGTGATTGCTGCTGTTAAAGTTGTTTTACCGTGGTCAACGTGGCCGATTGTACCCACGTTTACGTGCGGTTTTGTACGTTCAAATTTTTCTTTAGACATTT
>MDJB01000045.1 GCA_001752465.1 Haemophilus quentini | reverse complement strand
TACGTGCGGATTGTTATTATCCTGAGTTCAATTTCACGATATGACTAAATAAGATGAACACGCATAAGTGCGGTTAATTTTCACCACACTTTATTTTTGTTTAAAATCCCTTCTATACCAATCACAATGAGACTTAACCAAATAGGCACATAAGTAAAATAGTCGCTTGTGGTTATTTGATTATCCAGCACAAAGACAGCTATTAAAAAAAGCAATATGGGTTCGATATAACTCAACACTGCAAAAATACTGACTGGAATTTGTTGGCTAGATTTTAAGTTGGCTGAAAGGGAAATCGCACTCACCATGCCAAGTGATGGTAGTAATAACCAATAACGATATTCTTGCGTAACCAAAGAAAGTGTATCGCTTTGAGAAAGAATATAAATAAAACAAGGAATCGAAATTAAAATAATATCCAATGTAATCCCTTGTAGGGCAGGGATTTTCATTAATTTACGGCTTAGATAATAAAATGGATAAACCGTACAAACCCACAAGCTTGTCCATGAAAAACTTTGAGTGTGCCATAATTCATGTGCAACACCGCAGGCAGCCAGTAAAAGCGCGATTTTCTGAATAAATGATAAGCGTTCTTTTAACCAAGTCCATCCTAAAATAGCCATGATCAGAGGGAAAAGGAAATATCCCATCGCAATATTTATCCCTTCGCCATTTAGCGGTGCCCACATAAAGAGCCAGAATTGACTTCCCGCATCTAATGTCCCCAGTAAAAATAAAACCCAACTCGTCCAACTTTTTCCTAACGTTGTCGTGATAAGAGACAAAATAGAGCGGCAACCAATAGTCGGGAATAAAATTAAAAGTAGCCCAAAGATCATGGTTAACATACGCCACACAAAAACATCCGTTCCGCTAAGTGGTTGGAGCCATATGCTAAATAAATACAATATGCCAAATAAACATTGTGAAAAAATGCACAATAATACGCCTTGAGTGACTACTTTCATCTTGGACCTCATCTCATCAATATGATTATTATAAAAGCCCAAGACAATAAAAAATCTCAACTTTATTTTTATTGTGATAATATTTTTCCCAATTATTACATTTTTGAGAAATTATCTTATGCAAATACTGGATAAATTAGATCGTCATATTTTGAATGTATTACAACAAGATGCCATGATTCCGTTAAAAGAACTGTCAGAAAAAGTGAATAGTTCCGTTGCAACCTGTCAACGACGTATACAAGCATTAACTGATTCAGGCGTTATTACAAAACGAGTTGCAGTAGTTTCCCCAAAAGCCGTTGGGCGTACGATTAGTGTGTTTGTCATGGTCGAAATGGATAATCAACACTCTTATTATCAAGAGCAATTTGAACGAAAAATGCGCCAAGAAGACGAAGTGGTGAGCTGTTACGAAATTTCAGGTGACTATGATTTTATGTTGCTACTCCATGCAAAAGATATGGAAAGCTATCACGCATTCACACGTCGAGTATTGACGGGTGAATTTCATGTAAGAACTTATAAAAGTTTATTTATAATGAATTTTACTAAAGCAGATAGTGGAATTATCTTATAGAACAGCGCAATAAATTTTGCTCTTCTCCCACAAAGTGGGGCTAAATAATTACCGATAAATTTAACTGAAATTAAAAGGACTGGGTTCGATACAATATCGTCGTCAGTCCTTAAGTAAATAATCTAGTTTTTGAGGTCAAAGCAAATTTACCGCACTTTTCTTATGAACCTAAACGCTGGCGCACAATTTCAAATAAACATACCCCTGTTGCGACAGATACATTTAATGATGAAACTGAACCAGCCATTGGAATGCTAATCAGTTGATCGCAATGTTCACGTGTTAAACGACGCATTCCTTCGCCTTCAGCTCCCATAACAAGTGCTAGTGGTCCTGTCAGTTTGCTTTGATAAATGGTTTCAGTTGCTTCGCCAGCCGTGCCAACCACCCAAATATTATGATTTTGCTGTAAATCGCGTAGTGTGCGAGAAAGATTGGTTACACGAATTAACGGCACGGTTTCTGCTGCCCCACAAGCAACTTTACGCGAGATAGATGTTAATTGTGCCGATTTATCTTTCGGTACGATCACTGCCACTACCCCCGCTGCATCAGCTGTTCGCAAACAAGCCCCTAAATTGTGCGGATCAGTCACGCCATCTAAAACTAATAAAAGCGGATTTTGTTTATTCGCAAGAATTTCATCAAGATCATTTTCATTGAGTTCTTTTGTGGCTTGCACTCGAGCGATGACACCTTGATGAACTTCGCCATCGGCTTTTTTATCAAGAGTTTGGCGATTAACGAATTGTACACCAATTCCGAGGGAATAAAGTTCGTTTAAGAGTGGCTGTAGACGTTTATCTTCACGTCCTTTAAGTACGAAGACTTCAATTAAACGTTCTGGCGAATGGGTTAAAATACTATTAACAGCATGAATGCCGTAGATTTGTTCTGACATAAATTTCTCTTTTTCTTATTTGAATTTTTAATTCATTCTTACAATAGGGAGTGAATTATTTGCGTTTTCTAGATGTTTTCTTAGAAACTTCTTTCTTTTTTACCGCACTTTTTCGTTTTTTGGAGGCTTTAGACGGTAGTTCTTTAAAGACTTTCTTGGCTTTTTCTTTCGCAGTTTTTCCAGCTCGATGAGGTTTACGTTCACTGCCCATCAGCGAGAAATCGACCATTTTATTTTCTAAATGTACCGCTTCAACTTTGATGCGAACTTTATCGCCTAAGCGATATTGCATTCCGCTATTTTCGCCAATTAAACGCTGTTTTGCTGCATCGAATTGGTAATAATCGTTTTCCAAGGTGGATATATGGACTAAACCATCGATGAATAAATCATCTAAGCGTACAAATAAACCAAATCCCGTCACAGATGAAATCACACCGCTAAATTCTTCGCCAATATGATCTTGCATATATTCGCATTTTAGCCAATCTGCCACTTCACGAGTTGCGTCGTCGGCACGGCGTTCCGTCATTGAACAGTGATTGCCAAGTAAATCCATTTCATCAAAAGAGTAATGATAACCACCAGTATCCGTTGTTTTACGTTTTGCGCCTTGTTCTTTAGCGAGTAAATACTTGATGCCTCGATGAAGTGTTAAGTCTGGATAACGGCGAATTGGCGAAGTAAAGTGTGCATACTCTTCCAAAGCCAAACCAAAGTGCCCGATATTATCAGCGTGATAGACAGCTTGGCTTAATGAGCGTAGCAACATTGTTTGAATAAGTTCATGATCTGGTCGTTCTTTAACTTTTTCTAACAGAGCAGCATAGTCTTTTATGGTTGGTTTTAAGCCACCTTCTAAAGTTAAACCAAACTCACTTAAGAAAGTGCGGAACGATGTTAATTTTTCTTCGCTCGGAGTTGCATGAATACGATATAACGCAGGCTCTTTATGTTTTTCCATAAAATTGGCTGCTGCGATATTCGCAAGAATCATACATTCCTCAATGATTTTGTGGGCATCATTACGAACAACGGGTTCAATGCGCTCGATTCGCCCCATTGCATTGAAAATAAACTTAGTTTCAATGGTTTCAAAATCGATTGCACCATGTTGATGACGAGCACTAAGCAACGCTTGATAGAGTTTATAAAGATCTTCTAAGTGAGGCACAAGCGTAGAATAACGAGCACGTAATTCTTCATCGCCTTCGAGCATTTTTGCTACTTTGGTATAAGTGAGGCGGGCGTGAGAATTCATCACCGCTTCATAAAAGCGATAATCTGTGAGATTACCTTTGGCAGAAATTTGCATCTCACACACCATACATAAACGATCCACTTGTGGGTTAAGAGAGCATAAGCCGTTGGATAAAATTTCAGGTAGCATTGGTACAACTCGATTCGGAAAATAGACCGAGTTACCACGATTATGCGCTTCCACATCTAAAGCGGAACGTAAACGTACGTAATAACTAACGTCCGCAATCGCTACCCAAAGTTTCCAGCCTTTGCCATGTTTTTCACAATAAACAGCATCGTCAAAATCGCGCGCATCTTCACCATCAATGGTCACAAGCGGTAAATTACGTAAATCCACACGGCCTTTTTTTGCTTCTTCAGGGACTTCTTCAGTGAATTTTTTTACGTATTTTTCCACCGCACTTGGAAACTTATGGGGAATATCGTGGTTACGCAAGGCGATTTCCACTTCCATTCCTTTTGCCATATTATCGCCTAGGATCTCAGTGATTACGCCAATTGGCTGGTTAAAACTAGCAGATCGTTCTTGCAATTCGACAACCACAACTTGTCCCATGCGAGCACCATTACGATATTCATTCGGCACGAGAATATCTCGGCCAATTCTGCTGTCATCAGGCACGACATAGCTAAAACCGTTTTCTAAGAAAAAGCGACCCACAATTTGTTTTTTACGACTTTCTAATACGCGTACAATTCGCACTTCACGGCGACCACGACGATCTAATCCTGCAGGCTGAGCTAAGACAAAATCTCCATGCATGACTCTTTGCATTTGATGGTTTGGAATGAATAAATCATCTTTTTTGCCATCGACCTGTAAAAAACCGAAACCTTCGCGATGGCCAATTATCGTGCCTTTAAATAAATCTAATTTTTCTGGTAAGGCATAGCGTTTACGTTTGGTGAACACTAATTGGCCGTCATTTTCCATCGCGCGTAATCGGCGGCGCATCGCTTCTATTTGCTCTTCATTTCGAATGGAAAGTGCGGTCAAAATTTCATCCCGATTCATTGGCGCATTATTGTCTCGAATAACACTTAAAATGAACTCACGACTCGGGATTGGATTGCCGTATTTTTCCAACTCTCGTTTGTAATGAGGATCTTGGTTGATTAAGTTTTTACGTTTTTTTGTCATTATTTTTTACAATTTTAAAAAGTGCGGAGAGTTTGACACTGTAAGGGGGATAATGCAAGGAAAAGAAAATCTGCACTCGTGATGAGTGCAGATAGAAAGTGAATTAAGCCGATTTTTTGGTAAAGCCAATATAGGCGCAAAATATAAATCCAAGAACTAAAGCGTAAGGTGTGAATTCACCAATGCCAGAACCTGAAGCTGCAAGGCTTAAACGATGTGCAGCGGCTGCACCTAAAAGCATACCAAGTACAAAAATAGCGGAGTCATTATCGCCTTCACCAAGATGAACTAAATGTTTGCCAGGGCAACCACCGCCAAGGGCGAAGCATAATCCACAAAGTGCCATGCCGAGGAAGTTCCAAAGATATTGATTATGTGCACCAGGTTGTTGTTCAAACCCTAAATGGAATTGACCAAGTAAAGCATTTGTAATTGCGGCAAATACCACTAGAGCGATGATACCGTTCAATAATGAAGAATCACGGAATAGAATAAAATTACGGAATGCGCCAATTGAGCAGAAACGTGATTTTTGCATTAATACGCCTATGATTAGCCCACCAGCTAAAGATAACGCCCAAAATGCATGTTGTGTGCCAGGGCCTTTTTGTGAGAAATAAAGCGGTAAACCTTCGCCAAAACTAAATTGGGTGATAACGCCAATAAGTAATAATCCCGCAATAATGACAGAAATCCAGCCTGTAACAGGAGCTTGTTCTTTTGCTTTGCCGAGCGAAAACCCTCGATTGCTAAAGAAAATTTCACCTAGTACGCCGACAAATAAACCGACAATACCGGCAATCGCAGATAAATCGCCGCCTCCTAGACGCAGATATGCGCGCCATGGACAACCTAAGAATGTTAGGGCGCCAATCATGGCAAATGCCCCTAAAATTAAGCGAATGAATGGCGATGAACCACCACGAGCACGGAATTCTTTTGCAAATAACGCACTCACTAATGCACCGAATATTAATCCGATGAGTTCGGGGCGGATGTATTGAAGTGGAGCGGCTTGATGTAAGCCAATGGAGCCAGCTGTATCGCGTAAGAAACAGGCCGCGCAGAATCCCATATTGCTGGGATTTCCGCTATAAGTAAGTAGTGGAGCGATGATACCAAGTGCAGCACCTGCAACCACAGGCCATTTTGATCCTTTCATAATGAAACCCTTGTGATATCTAAAGTTAAACTAAATTGTGTACTCTCGAATACTCGAAAAGCACTTCCATTTTAATCTAAGAAGTTAAATGATAAAGAATGATTTGATGAAAAAATGAGATAAATCAAAAATTTGATAGGACGAAAGTGCGGTAAAAATTTTATTGATTTCCGTAATGAAAATAAAAGATCTATACTAATAGCGTTCATTTTTTACTCGGAAGATACTATGGCAGAACGTTCAGCCAATATCATTACCCACGATCCTTTTGGTAGCTTGCTTGGATATGCACCTGGTGGCGTGGCAATTTATTCCTCTGATTACAATACTGCAGATGATAAAGAGTTCCCGAATGATGCCGCATTTCGCAGTTATCTAGGGCGAGAATATATGGGCTATAAATGGCAGTGTGTGGAATTTGCACGTCGTTATTTATATCTCAATCATGGCGTTGTGTTTGCCAATGTTGGTATGGCGTACGAGATCTTTTCTTTACGTTTTTTACGCCAAGTGGTGAACGATGCTTTGTTGCCCTTGCAGGCATTTGCTAATGGTTGTAAACGTAAACCTCAAGCAGTCTCCTTATTAATTTGGCAAGAAGGGGGCGAATTTAAACACACGGGACATGTAGCAATTATCACCGAGGTGTTGCCTAATAGCGTTCGAATCGCCGAGCAAAATGTGATTCATTCCCGCTTGCCAAGTGGTCAGCAATGGACGCGTGAATTGCCGATGATTGTTTCAGAACAAGGTTATTTTCTACAAGATACTTTTGATGATACTAAAATTCTTGGCTGGATGATTCAAACAAACGACACTGAATTTTCAGAACCCCAACCTTTTCCAAAATCCACCGCACTTCGGTTACACGCTCATAATGTTGACAATCACGGTCAATTTAATGGGAAATGGTTAAATGAAAATGAGCCATTTGATGCGGCATATATTAAGGCAATGCGCGGGCACAAAGTGAACCATTCTGATCAATATCGCTATTTTGCTATGTCCGAAAGTGCTCAACAAGAATTAATTCACGCAACTAACGAACTGCATTTAATGTATTTGCATGCGACAGACAAGGTACTTAAAGATGATAATCTGTTGCAGTATTTCAATATTCCGAAGCTCCTTTGGCCACGCTTAAGACTTTCTTGGCAAAATCGCCGTTATCAGACGATTACAGGTCGTTTAGATTTTTGTATGAGTGAGCGAGGTTTGAAAGTCTATGAATATAATGCAGATTCAGCTTCTTGCCATGCTGAGGCAGGCGATATTATGAATCGCTGGGCAAAACAAGCTGGTGGCGTATTGGGGGAAAATCCATCCGATGGTTTGCGTAATGCGTTAGCTGATTGTTGGCAACATAGTCAAGCCTCAAAATTAGTTCATATTCTGCAAGATCACGATGATGAAGAAGATTACCACGCCATGTTTATGCAACAAGCATTGGTACAAGCAGGGTTCCAAGCTAAAATTATTCACGGCACAGAAGGCTTACATTGGGATAATCGTAGTCGCCTGATTGATAATGAAAATAACCAAGTTCAAACCGTTTGGAAAACCTGGGTCTGGGAAACCATGCTGGAACAACTTCGTGAAGATGCAACAGAAATGGAAGTTGCTCCACCTATTCGCACTGGTTATCCTGAAGATAAAGTGCGGTTAATTGACGTACTACTTCGCCCAGAAGTGTTGGTTTATGAACCGCTTTGGACGGCAATTCCAAGTAATAAGGCGATTTTGCCTGTGCTTTGGTCTTTATTCCCTAATCATCGTTATTTGTTAGAGGCAAGTTTTCATCTCACACCAAACTTAATTCAAAACGGCTATGCACAAAAACCAATTGCAGGTCGCCGAGGTGATAACGTTAAATTGATTGGTGAAAATAATTACATGCTAGACACAACCAATGGACAGTTTGGTCAGCAAGATAGTATTTATCAACAGCTTTGGTGCTTACCACAAGTGGAAGATCAATATTTGCAAATCTGTACTTTTACCGTGGGAGGGCATTATGGCGGCACTTGCCTACGTTCCGATTCGAGTCGTGTCATCATGGGAAATAGTGATATGCAGCCTTTGAGAGTGTTGAAGGATAAGCAGTTCTTTGAATAGTAAAAATATGATTTAATTATTTAATAAAAGAGCAATTGAATCATTTTACATGAGTGAATTAAAATTATTTGTATGCATTATTGCTTCAAATTTATTATTATCTGTGCATAATAAAAAAACTCTCAGGTTTTCACTATACTTTACTCAATTTTATTTTCTCTAAAGCATTAGTACAAAGGTCTCCTTGTTTTATTTTATTAAGGAAACTTTATGCATCGAATTTGTTTTTTTCGTCCAACGCTATTAGCATTAAGTCTTGCTTTAGCTAGTTCAAATGTTCAAGCGTCTATGGTTCGCAATGATGTGGACTATCAGTACTTCCGTGATTTTGCCGAAAATAAAGGTGTATTTTCGGTGGGGGCGAAGAATATTCCAATTTTTAATAAACAGGGTCAGCAAGTTTCAACTATGTTACCCCATTGGGCTATGCCTGATTTACACGTAGCAAGTCGGGTAAGCGGCGTTGCTACCTTGTTTAATCCTCAATATATTACTAGCGTAAAGCATAACTTAGGTTATGGCTCAGTGCAATTTGGTGAAAATAGCAACAACACTGATAATCATCACTTTAATTATCTTATTACAGAACGTAATAACCACCCTAGCCTTGATTTTCATGCACCACGTTTACATAAATTAGTTACCGAAGTTGCGCCAATTTCGTTAAATAATATTGCTTTTGATAATGCTAGAAGGACTGGACCATATAATAATGCATTCTTAAATAAGAATCGTTACCCATATTTTGTGCGAGTCGGATCTGGTACTCAATATTTACGCAGTAAGGATGGAAAAGTAAAAACGTCATTAACATCTGCGTATAACTATCTTACAGGCGGTACACCACTTAAACCTAATAGCTCAATGGATAATTGGGTGCTATTTAACGGTGATCTTTATGATACGTTAGGAACCTATGGCTTGCCAGGAGATAGTGGTTCTGCGCTTTTAGCCTATGATGCTAAAGAACAACGTTGGGTATTGGTAGGAGTATTATCAACTTATGCAGGTTATGATAGTTCAAATAATATCTATACAATTATTCAGCCCGATACCATTGAAAAAGCATTCAAGGATGATGAAACAACCATCCAACTAAATGCAAAAAGAATAACTTGGGATAATAAGAATAATGGAATAAGTATTTTACAAGTTGGTAATCAGAATATTACCTTGCCAGTTGCTGACTTGACTAAGAAATCTCAAGATAATAATCAATCTCGCCCTTCATTAGAAAACGGTAAGACAATTCATTTTCAAGGCGGAGACGGCTCAACATTGATATTAAAAAACAATATTAATCAGGGAGCTGGTGCGCTGCATTTTAATCAGAATATGACCGTTCAAGCTGATAACAATGATTATACTTGGCTTGGTGCAGGCATTGTGGTGAATGGTGATAAAACTGTTCATTGGCGCATAAAAAATCCAGAAAATGATCGTTTATCAAAATTGGGAACTGGTACGCTATATATTGATGGCCAAGGTAAAAATCTAGGCGATATTAGTATAGGTGATGGTACAGTTATTCTTGATCAAAAAATGCTTAATGGACAGCAACAGGCCTTTAATCAAGTTGGAATTACCAGTGGTCGGGCAACTGTTATACTGGCAAATAGCAAACAGGTTAATCCAAATAACATTTATTTTGGCTTCCGAGGAGGACGTTTAGATATAAATGGCAATAATCTGACTTTCCATCGAATTCAAAATGCAGATGAGGGTGCAAAGATTGTTAATAATAACCGAACTCAATCTGCCGATATTTACATTATTGGTCGAGATGCTCTTACTGAACAAAATATTGAATGGGTAAAATGGGGACAAGAACCAACATCATCATTAGCTATTTATGAATACAAAAATAATTATAGAAATAACCGATTAGATTATTTCCGTCTAAAAGAGGGAAAAAATCCACATGCTTATTTTCCTTGGGATATGGAAACAACAAATGATTGGGAATTCTTAGGTAACGACAGACAACAAGTTATAAAGAATGCACTTGCTCAAGAAAATGCAAAAAAACATTTAGATACCTTTAGTGGTTTCCTTGGTGAGTATGATTCTCAGCGTTATAACGGTGCATTAACGTTTAATTACACCCCGAATTATCACAATAGTGTGCTTGTTTTGAATGGAGGTACTAACTTAAATGGCAATTTAAACATGTCTGCGGGTCATTTAGTGCTTTCTGGCATCCCAACTCCGCATGCTTACGATCATTTAAACCAAAAAGAAATCATAGATGAAAATAGTTGGATTAATCGTCAATTCAAGGCTCATGAATTTAATGTTTCAGGTAATGGCAAATTAGAAAGTAGTCGTAATGTGAGCTTGTTAGAAGGGAATATTAATGCTCGTCATCAAGCTCAAATCCAACTCGGTTTTACTCAGAATAAATCCAGTGAGTGTATCCGTGCCTCATATACAGGAGTAACGAGTTGTACTGAAAATAAAATACTAAGTCAGGCAGCCTTTGATAGTGTTCCTGTAACAGTAGTAAGTGGTAATATCGATTTAAAAGAAACGAGTCAATTTAATCTAGGTAAAGCGCATTTAGTGGGGCGTGTAAATGCAACACCGATGACTCAAATTCGTTTACAATCCTATAGCCAATGGCTGCTAACAGGTAATAGTACGGTGGGAAATCTCGAATTTTCGCCAAATAGTCAAGTTACATTAAATACGGGCTATGATGAGCTAAATAAGGATTATCGTGGTTGGGTACAATTTAATGAATTGACAATAAATGGAAAATTGACGGGTAATGGGCATTTTCGTTTTTTAACTAATGTTGCTGAACGTCGTGGCGATCATATTACAGTAAATGGACTAGCATCAGGAGCATATCTTCTTTCTGTGAAAAATACGGGGAGAGAACCCAATGAGGTAAATCCATTAAGTTTAGTTAAATTAAATCATCCTGAACAAGCTATTGGGGATGCGCAATTTTCTCTTGAAAATGGCTATGTCGATTTAGGGGCTTATCGTTATATTTTAACAAATCGTAGCAATGATTATCGATTATATAATCCGTTACGTGATGCAGAATTACATTCTCAGGATAACAACCAATTAATATTAAATAGTCAACGTGAATTTGAAGCGGTTCAGAATAAACTAAATAGCAAAAGACTAGAGCTTGCTAATTTAGCCCGTGAATATAGTCACGCACAAAAACAAAAAATAGAAGATGATGCACGGATTGAGCGTTTGTTAGCTGATATTCGTCAAACTAATAATCAAATTGATAATGTTTTCTATGAATATAATCGTACTTGGCGTATTCGCTTTATTAAACGTCGTAACTTGTATAACCAATTTACTCAATATAAAGCCCGTTTAGAAAATCAGCGTAATGAGTATCGAGACTTAAGAGCTCAGGCAGAAAGAAGTGAAAATCAAGCTCAAAAATTACTGCAAATGCTAACTGGTATGAAAAATACTGTGAATACACTTTCGACTCAACACGATAAGTTACAAGCAGAATTTAATCGTTTGAAAAATGATTCACAAATGAATAAGGAAAGTTATGCACAGTGGCTTTGTGAAGTTCAAGGACTTTCTTCTGATATTTGTCGTAAAGTTGCAAAAGTGGCAGATGAAAGTAACACTACTGCATTTGAAGCGGAAATTGATGCGAACATTACACGTGTTGAATCAGCTCAACAAACTTTAATGAACGCTCAAATCTCTGGCAATCAAAGTGCGGTTAATTCTGCGCAAGTTTCCTTGAATGAGGCGGTATTAGCATTACTGAATAGCCTTGAAAAGGCTTATCAAACTGAGCAGGAAATTCAGCAATTTTTAAGTTCTCAATCTTCGACTGTTGCTCTGCCAGTGCAAGCTCAACTGATTAGTCGTTATACCAATACGGCTTTATCAGAGCTTTCTGCAAACGTTAATTCGGTATTACAAATTGGACGAAATTTAGATCGTCATTTATTAAGCCACGATAAATCAAATGTTTGGGTGAATACGGAAGCAAGTCAGAGAACTTATCGCTCCGACTATAATCGACCATATAAGCAAAATTTAACTTTGACTCAAATTGGTGTAGCTCAGAGATTAAATTCGAACATGCAAATTGGTGCGGTGCTTTCTCATTCTCGTGCAAATAATGAGTTTGATGAAAATGTATCAGGCACAAGCCGACTAACTACCATAAATAGTTTTGTTAAAGGTGAGTGGAATAATGGTGTCTTTACAAGTTTTGACTTAGGTTATGGGCACAGCCGTAACAATGTAAAATTTGATGAAGAAAACAAAACGTTCCACCGTAATATTTTTAGTGCAGGTGGAAATATTGGGGCTTCTTTGGACTGGGGAATTCACGTCACACCTTCAGTTGGTATGCGCTACTACCGTCTATCTAGCACAAACTACCAATTAGATGGTGCAAATATCAACAGTAAAACGTTACATTTAACTACTTACCGAGCAGGTATAATGTTAGATAAAACCTTTGATATAAATGGTGTAAAATTCACTCCAAGTTTCTCAAGCAATTACTATGATGCCACTCAACAAAAACTTGCCCTTGATGGTATATTAAGTGTCAATGATGTTGCATTAAAACAACAATTCGGGCGTTATTTTACTCATGAACTTGGTTTTAATGCGCAGATGAAACAGTGGAATATTAGCACGAATGTTGGAATACTTAAGGGCTCTGATGTGGCACCACAGAAATTTGCTTCATTAAAGGTCGGCTTTACTTGGTAGAAATGCGGTAGAAATTTAGAGCAAAATAAATACTAGCTTTAAGGACTGATGAGGATATTTATCGGACTCAGTCCTTTTTATTTTGTATTTTTTAGGGGAGGTTTCTAGATTGGAATAAAAAATCAGCCATCAAACAGTGGTTATATAGTCCTATGTTTGATGGCTGATGAAAATTAGTTTTAATTTTTTTGAATATTAATGACTTGCTTTAGGCAATGCTTTTCCAATTAAAATGCTTGCAACTAACATCACTAAAGTCGGAACCAACCAAGCCATTCCTTCAGATGAAAGAGGGAAGTGTTCCAATAATGAATTAATGCTTTCTGGTAACATTTTAACGTTATTTAAGCTGTCACATAAACTAAAACAAACAGTTACGATTAATGTGCTGTTGTATGTAAATTTTATTGATGGAAGGTTTTTGCGTAAGAATTGCAATAATACAAGCACAATAGCTACCGGATAAATTAATAACAAAGCTGGGATCGTTATGCGAAGTAGATCCGTTAAACCATATTGTGAAACAGTGATTGTCATTGCGGTAAAAAGTGCGGCCCAAAACGGATAAGAAAAACGCACAGAGAATTTTGAAAAATAGTCAGCGGCAGCACTCGTTACACCAACAAGAGTTGTTAAGCTCGCTAATACAATAATACCTGCCATAATCCAAATCCCAGCAGAACCGAATAATACATTTACATAACGAGAGAAAATTTGCCCGCCATTAGTTGTACCTTCTGCAACTTCAGCACTAGTCGCGCCTAGATAGAAAAGCGAAAAATATAAACTTGCAAGTAAAATGACTGAAACAAATCCAGCTGAGATAGTGTATTTAACGATGTCTTTAGGTTGAGTTACATTTTTTGCTGCAAGTGCGCGAGCGACGATTCCACCAAAAGTAATGGCTGCGAGTACGTCCATGGTTTGATAACCACTGGTTAAGCCGATTAATAAAGAATGGCCATTTTCATACGCTTTACTTGGCGCTTGAATTTCAGATAAAGGTGAAATGAAGACAGTGACGGCTACAGCAACTAATAACACAAGCAATGCTGGTGTCATGAATTTACCAACACTTGAAATAATGGTATTTGGGCGAATCATAAAGCCCATCGCAATTAAGTTGAAAATTAATGAAAAGAGGAAACGAACACTCGTATTATCTTCCACTAATCCTAAAGGTAACCACGCTATTTCGTAAGCAACATTCGTGATACGTGGCATTGCAAAAGTAGAGCCAATGGTTAGATAAAGTATAACGAGAAAACCAGTGCCCGCCCATTTAGGTAAATCTTTCGTTAGTTCTTCACCACAACCTAAAATAGATACAATAACAAGTGTAATAAAAGGCATTAAAACGCCAGTTAATACAAAACCGAAGGAGGCTCCTGCCCAATGTTGTCCAGCAGTGAAGCCTTCCATTGGAGGAAAAATGATGTTACCTGCGCCTAAAAATAAGGCGAAGATCATCATTCCTAAAACGATAATATCTTTACGTGAAAACATAATTTTTTAACTCTAAAAATAAAAAGGCCTGCATTCTACTACAAAGTGTAGAAAATCCCTATTCTGTAAAACTAAAAATGTGAATTTCGTCACAATATGAAGAATCTTATCGACAATTCGATAAAAATCCCTGCAAAATCCACCGCTCTTTTCCCTTTGTGAACAAAAATATGCTAGGATTCAGCCTTTGTTAATTATTTTTAGAAGGAGTTTGCGTGGTACAACTGATTCAACGCTTTTTAAAATTAGAATCCGCTGGTGGTATTTTATTGCTTTTTTCTGCTGCCGTAGCGATGTTGCTGGCTAATTCGCCATTAAGCAGTCAATATAATGATTTTTTGAATTTGCCAGTTAGTTTGCAAATTGGCAGTTTCTCTATTAATAAAACCTTAATCCACTGGATTAACGATGGTTTTATGGCTGTGTTTTTTGTGTTAGTGGGAATGGAAGTTAAAAAAGAATTATTTGAAGGCGCACTTTCCTCCTACCAACAAGCTATTTTCCCTGCCATTGCTGCAGTGGGTGGAATGATCGTACCCGCGTTGATTTATTGGTTTATTGCAAAACAGGATCCTAGCTTTGCAAATGGCTGGGCTATTCCTATGGCGACAGATATCGCTTTTGCGCTTGGCATCATGGCATTATTGAGCAAGCAAGTGCCATTGCCTCTAAAGATTTTTTTACTCGCACTCGCTATTATTGATGACTTAGGCGCGATTGTTGTAATTGCGCTGTTCTTCTCTCATGAATTAAGTGTGCAGGCTCTAATTTTCTCAGGTATTTCTATTTTGACTTTGGTTTTATTAAACCGCTTTAGAGTTAGCACGCTTTGTGCCTATATGGTGATAGGGGCAATTTTATGGGCATCTGTTTTAAAATCTGGTGTTCATGCGACTTTGGCTGGCGTAATTATTGGTTTTTGCATTCCATTAAAAGGTAAAAAAGGTGAACGACCATTACACGATTTTGAGCACATTCTAGCGCCTTGGTCATCCTTCGTTATTTTACCGCTCTTTGCATTTGCCAATGCAGGCGTTAGTTTTGACGGTATTGATGTGAGTATGATTTCATCGCCATTATTATTGGCTATTGCGTGCGGTTTAATTATTGGTAAACCAGTCGGCGTTTTCGGATTTAGTTATATTTCCGTTAAGTTGGGATTAGCTAAATTACCGGATGGAATCAATTTTAAACAAATTTTTGCCGTCGCAGTTTTATGTGGTATCGGCTTTACGATGTCAATGTTCTTAGCAAGCCTTGCTTTTGATGCGGATGCTGGAGAAAGCGTCAATACGCTTTCTCGTTTAGGAATCTTACTCGGTTCAACGGTTTCGGCAACGCTTGGGTATTTATTCTTAAAACAGACAACAAAACTAAGTTAATCATACACAAAGTGCGGTAAATTGATCTGCAGCCCTAAAAATTGGACTAAATAAGCGATCGATGACATACAAAGTATGTCAAGAAAAGAAAACTATCTAGACAGTGCGGAAATGGAAAGTTTATTTGGTCGATTAAAAACGGAATGTTTTTATAGTTGAGAATTTAACTGTAGCGAGGAGATAATTGATACAGTAAGATATTACTATCATTACTACTCCTTAAATGAACACTCCTTTTTAGCAGATCAATTTACAGAACTTTTGTTTTATAAATTCAAGTAAAATTAGATAATGCAATTTCTAATTTATTGGTTGCAATTATTTCGTTGGTTCGAGAATTTTAGTCACCACTTTCAAATACTCAATCGCCAAGCTATGTTGCGCAACACTGGCATTAAAAACTAAGTCTTCGGAAAGTACGCCACAAGGTTGCGCTTTCGGTACCTCGCCATTTTCGTAAGCCTCGAAATCCTCTCGCCAATCCCCTTCGAAGTAATAATGTTCTAAGCGTTTCATCTTGGGCAAAAACGCCTGCCATTTTTCCAAAAACTGCACCGCCTCTGCAAGAAAACCATTTGCCTCATCTAAAATACTTTCCATTTCGACAAGTTGAGATAATCGTTCTTTTGATAGCATATTTTTCTCCCATTCAATTAAAGTGCGGTTAAATTTTACCGCACTTTGCCCATATTAATATCTTACTAACTCTCGGAAGGCATAGCATAAATAATCTATATTAAATATAAAGATTGTAAACTGAAATTAAAAAGGACTGAATACGATACAATATCGTCATCAGTCCTTAAGTAAATAGCCTGGTTTTTTGAACTCAGATCAAATTTACCGCACTTTTTTAACACCTATTGTCTAGCTTGAACTTCTGCGTTGGCGTAATCAATGGTGACAATCTTACCAGGTAATAATGCACCAGATAGAATTTGTTGTGCCAAGCTGTTTTCGATCTCTTGTTGAATTGCACGTTTCAATGGACGTGCACCATAAATTGGGTCATACCCCACTTCACCAATGAAATCTAATAAAGCGTCGGTAAACACCAATTCATAACCACGAGTTTCCATACGTTTTGCTAAGCGTTCTAATTGGATACTTGCAATCGCACGGATATTCTCTTTACCAAGTGGATGGAATACCACGGTCTCATCAATACGATTGATAAATTCTGGACGGAAATGTTGGCCCACTACAGACATCACTAAGGCTTTCATTTCGCTATAACTTTCGTCTTTGCTGCCCTGAATTAAATCAGAACCCAAGTTAGAGGTCATTATCACCACGGTGTTACGGAAGTCCACGGTACGACCTTGACCATCTGTCAAACGACCATCATCCAATACTTGTAACAAGATATTGAATACATCCGCATGGGCTTTTTCCACTTCATCGAGCAAAATCACCGAATATGGACGACGACGTACAGCCTCAGTTAAGTAACCACCTTCTTCATAGCCGACATAGCCTGGAGGCGCACCCACTAAACGAGAGACACTGTGTTTTTCCATAAACTCTGACATATCAATACGCACCATGGCATCTTCACTATCAAACAAGAATTTAGCCAAAGTTTTGCAAAGTTCTGTTTTACCTACACCTGTTGGCCCTAGGAACAAAAAAGAACCAATTGGGCGATTAGGATCGGAAAGACCGGCACGACTACGACGAATCGCGTTTGCTACCGCATCAACTGCTTCTTCTTGGCCAATCACTCGTTTATGTAGTTCATCTTCCATACGCAAGAGTTTTTCTTTCTCGCCTTCCATCATTTTTGATACTGGAATACCTGTGGCTTTAGAAAGCACTTCTGCGATTTCTTCATCCGTAACACGATAGCGTAAAAGCGTCATTTCTTTTCCTTCGCTGGTTTCAGCTTGCTCAAGTTGCTTTTCAAGAGCAGGGATGCGGCCATATTGCAACTCAGACATTTTAGCTAAATCACCCGCTCGACGAGCTTGTTCTAGTTCGGTTTTTGCAGTATCTAAGTCTTGTTTAATATGTTGAGAGCCAGAAAGCGTTGCTTTTTCAGATTTCCACACTTCTTCAAGCTCGGCATATTCACGTTCTTTTTCGGTCAATTCTTTCTCTAACATTTCTAAACGTTTGCGACTTGCTTCGTCTTCTTCTTTTTGTAACGCCTGTTGTTCCAATTTTAGTTGGATAATTCGACGTTCAAGACGATCAAGCGGTTCAGGCTTAGAATCTATTTCCATACGAATGCTAGACGCCGCTTCATCGATCAAATCAATGGCTTTATCCGGCAATTGACGATCGGAAATATAACGGTGTGAAAGCGTTGCGGCAGCGACAATCGCAGGGTCAGTAATATCTACATGGTGATGGATCTCATAACGTTCTTTCAAACCACGTAAGATCGCAATGGTATCTTCTACGCTTGGTTCATCCACAAATACTTTTTGAAAACGACGTTCAAGTGCAGCATCTTTTTCGATATATTGACGATATTCGTCTAACGTTGTTGCACCCACACAATGCAATTCACCGCGTGCTAAACTTGGCTTTAACAAATTACCCGCATCCATCGCACCGTCGGTTTTACCCGCGCCGACCATAGTATGAATTTCATCAATAAAGAGGATAACGCGACCTTCTTCTTTCGACAATTCATTGAGCACCGCTTTTAAACGTTCTTCAAATTCACCACGATATTTCGCACCAGCAATCAATGCGCCCATATCTAATGAAAGTACGCGTTTATTTTTCAAACCTTCTGGAACTTCGCCATTTACAATGCGTTGTGCCAAGCCTTCTACAATCGCCGTTTTACCCACACCTGGTTCACCAATTAACACGGGGTTATTTTTGGTACGACGTTGTAATACTTGAATCGCTCGACGAATTTCTTCATCACGCCCAATCACTGGATCAAGTTTGCCACTTTCTGCACGAGCGGTTAAATCAATCGTATATTTTTCTAATGCTTGTCTGCTTTCTTCTGCATTTTGATCGTTCACGTTTTGTCCCCCTCTAATTTGCTGAATGGCTTGCGAAATTTGCTCTTTTTTCGCACCACACTTTTTCAAAATATCGCTGAGCGCTCCTCGTTCTTCTAAAGCTGCCAGCAAAAACAATTCGCTCGAAATAAATTTATCTTGATTTTGTTGTGCAAATTTATCGCATAGATTAAGTAAATTAATGAGCTGGCGTGAAAGTTGTACATCACCGCCATTGCCAATAACCTGTGGCAATTTATTTAGTTCAGTTTTTAATTCATTACGCAATAAAGTTACATTTACGCCACTTGCAGTTAAAATTGGCGCAATAGAGCCGCTCTGTTGATTTAAAAGTGCGGTCAATAAATGCACGGGTTCAATAAATTGATTATCTTTTCCGATAGCAAGTGATTGTGCTTCGCTTAAAGCTTCTTGGAATTTTGTCGTAAATTTTTCAATGTTCATACACTTTCCTCAATTTGTTTTTGGCTTTCGCCGTTTGCCCAAATTAAGTAAGATCGTTTGAAAGGATTTCAAGAGAAAAATTGAAATATTTTTGATTTTATCTATCAATAAAAATTTGATGATAGGTTTTAACCTACAAAAATATCGAATAGTAGGGCATCCCAATGCTCAGTGGGAAGATTTTCTACTTGCTGACATTGATGTGCTAAACCAACTGGAATAAAAGACTTATTTTGCCAATTCTGTAACGTACGATCATAAAATCCACCGCCCATGCCGAGTCGGTTTCCC
Source organism: Haemophilus quentini (assembly GCA_001752465.1). Lineage (GTDB taxonomy): Bacteria > Pseudomonadota > Gammaproteobacteria > Enterobacterales > Pasteurellaceae > Haemophilus > Haemophilus quentini. The sequence goes on along the minus strand of MDJB01000045.1, from coordinate 96,970 downwards.
TGTTTATCAAAAGCCACCAATGGCGTAAATAAAATATCCAGTTCATTTAATGGTAAAACATTTTGAACATTCAGCTTCGGCTCCCAAATACCAAACTGATTTTGTCTCATTGGCGTATCAGGTAAATAGTGTAAAAACAATAAATGATGTTTAGTAAAAGGATGTAAAACAGGCAAATACACATTTTTGTTTTGTATCCAAAGGGATTGGATTAAGGCTTTTGTCGAAATTTCACCATCAAAAGAAAAATATAATGCAATATTTTTGGCTTGTCGTTGCTCGATAAGATTTAACGCCTGTTGAGTCACTGATTGTTCAGCTTGTTGCTGTTGAAGTGCGGTTAAATTTGCGCGTATTTTTCGAATTTCAGAGCGAATTTGCTGGCGTTTTTGAATATTCATAGAAATGAAAGAAGAAGATAGGACCCAGAGTGCCGCTGCGGGCAGTAGTCCTTGAACCCGACGGTTCAAGGAAATCAGTTGATACCGTTTTCAGGTTTCTTAGCCCAATGAACGAGTCAAAGGTTAAGCCTACACACCAACGATAGGAAACCAATTTATAAGATTTAAAGTATCGGCTCAGGGACATAGCCTACTGACGAACACTCCAGGTAATTCTTATGGGTTTATACTAGCCCAAATTATCAGTATTGACTAGCATTTATTTGTCAATTTTAACGAGTTGATTATAAAACGACAAAAGAGTGTGATAACACAAATTAGTTTTAGGTATTTCTTTATCTTGGAGAGGAGAATCTAAAGAATATTGCGGTGACTTAAGTTATTTTTAACGGATTGCTCTGAATTAGCTACATCTTTTAATTTGAAAAAATCTCGACCCAATTTCACCGCACTTTCCAATTTAATATTGTTCTTTATTTACACGGATATTTTCTAACGAATGATCTAATTGCTGGATCCCCGTTCTCAATACCTCTTCAATTTTAGCCGCTTTATTTTTTTCTTGGCTTAATTCAAAACTCAAATTGAGTGCCACAATAGAAAGCACACGATCAAGCTGAATAAGACCTGTCTTTTCTTTCATTTCGGAAACCAATATATCTAAATTACGTGCAGCTTGGCGCAATAATTCTTCTTGTTCAACGGGCACATTTAAACGCAAGATCTGACCCAAAACTAAAATTTCGACCAATTTTAACAACATTTGATTTCCTTAAATTAAATATTTGAGTGGCTGATATTATGCCATAGCAAAAAACGTTCGTCACAAATTTTACATTGAATCCGCCGTTCACTCATCACCATAAATTACGCTATAATGCCCGCATTTTTCAGTTTAAAACGAGATTTTTATGGCCCAAATTGCAACAAATCCACTTGTATTAATAGATGGTTCTTCTTATTTATATCGTGCATTTCATGCCTTTCCTCCTTTAACTAATGCCGCAGGTGAGCCAACAGGTGCGATGTACGGCGTTTTAAATATGTTAAAAAGCCTCATCTCACAAGTACAGCCCACTCATATAGCCGTTGTTTTTGATGCAAAAGGGAAAACATTTCGTGATGAAATGTTTGAACAATATAAATCTCACCGCCCACCAATGCCTGATGATTTACGCAAACAAATTCAGCCGTTGCACGATATGATTCGTGCACTGGGGATTCCGCTTTTAGTGGTGGAAGGGATTGAGGCTGATGATGTAATCGGCACTCTCGCACTACAAGCCTCTCGTTTGGGTAAAAAAGTGCTCATTAGTACTGGCGATAAAGATATGGCACAGTTAGTTGATGACAATATTATGCTCATCAACACTATGAATAATAGCTTATTGGATCGCGAGGGTGTGATTGAAAAATACGGTATTCCACCTGAACTCATTATTGATTATCTAGCACTCATGGGCGATAGTGCAGATAACATTCCAGGCGTTGCTGGCGTTGGCGAAAAAACCGCACTTGGTTTACTGCAAGGCATCGGAAGTATGGCTGAAATTTATGCCAATCTTGAGAAAGTAGCAGAATTGCCAATTCGAGGTGCGAAAAAACTAGGTGAAAAATTATTGACCGAAAAAACTAATGCCGATCTTTCTTATACATTAGCAACCATCAAAACGGATGTTGAACTTAATGTGACAACAGATGAATTGTTGCTTGGAGAAAGCCAAAACGAGCAACTCATCGAATATTTTGCTCGCTACGAATTTAAACGCTGGCTTAATGAAGTGATGAATGGTTCTGACTCGATTACCCAAACCACTGAACAGCCTGTGAAAATGAACCAGTATCAGGCGACATCACCAGCTCAAAATTCTGTGGGAAATAGTGCGGTGGAAAATACGCCTAAAATTCAAATCGATCGCACAAAATATGAAACCTTGCTCACTCAAACGGATTTAACACGCTGGATTGAAAAACTCAATGCAGCAAAACTCATTACAGTCGATACTGAAACAGACAGTCTTGATTATATGTCTGCGAATTTAGTGGGTATCTCTTTTGCTCTTGAAAATGGCGAAGCTGCTTATTTACCATTACAATTGGATTATTTAGATGCACCAAAAATACTCGAAAAATCAACCGCACTAACGGCTATCAAACCCATTTTAGAAAACCCTAATATTCACAAAATTGGACAAAATATTAAATTTGATGAAAGTATTTTTGCCCGTCATGGCATTGAATTACAAGGTGTTGAATTTGATACGATGTTGCTTTCTTATACGCTAAATAGTACGGGTCGTCATAATATAGACGATTTAGCTAAACGTTATTTAGGGCATGAAACTATCGAATTTGAAAGCATTGCAGGAAAAGGGAAAGGTCAGCTTACATTTAATCAAATTCCATTAGAACAAGCCACAGAATACGCGGCAGAAGATGCAGATGTGACAATGAAGTTACAACAAGTGCTGTGGTTGAAGTTGCAAGAAGAACCAACGCTTGTTGAATTGTATAAAACAATGGAATTACCATTACTTCATGTGCTTTCTCGCATGGAACGGACGGGGGTTTTGATTGATAGTGATGCCCTCTTTATCCAATCTAACGAAATTGCCGCAAGATTAACCGCACTTGAGGAACAAGCTTACGAATTAGCAGGTCAGCCATTTAATTTGGCCTCCACTAAACAATTACAAGAAATTTTGTTCGATAAACTTGGGCTACCTGTTTTACAAAAAACGCCAAAAGGTGCACCATCAACGAATGAAGAAGTATTGGAAGAATTAGCCTATAGCCACGAATTACCAAAAATTTTGGTTGAACATCGTGGTTTGAGCAAACTCAAATCTACTTACACGGATAAACTGCCTCAAATGGTCAATTCACAAACAGGGCGAGTGCATACTTCTTACCATCAAGCGGTGACGGCAACAGGGCGTTTATCATCAAGTGATCCAAACCTACAAAATATTCCAATTCGGAATGAAGAAGGTCGTCGTATTCGACAAGCATTTATCGCGCGTGAAAGTTATTCTATCATCGCCGCTGACTATTCTCAAATTGAGTTACGCATTATGGCGCATCTTTCGGGCGATCAAGGTTTAATTAACGCTTTCTCTCAAGGCAAGGATATTCACCGAACCACGGCAGCTGAAATCTTCGGTGTATCATTAGATGAAGTCACCAGCGAGCAACGTCGCAATGCTAAAGCGATTAATTTCGGCTTAATTTATGGAATGTCTGCGTTTGGACTTTCACGCCAACTGGGTATTTCCCGTCCTGATGCACAAAAATACATGGATTTATATTTCCAACGCTACCCTGGTGTACAGCAATTTATGACCGATATCCGTGAAAAAGCGAAAGCACAAGGCTATGTGGAAACGCTATTTGGTCGCCGTTTATATCTACCTGATATTAATTCTAGCAATGCAATGCGTCGTAAAGGGGCAGAACGTGTAGCAATTAATGCACCGATGCAAGGCACTGCAGCAGATATTATTAAACGAGCGATGATTAAACTTGATGAAGTAATCCGTCACGATCCAGATATTGAAATGATTATGCAAGTACACGATGAATTAGTGTTTGAAGTGCGGTCAGAAAAAGTCGCGTTTTTCCTTGAACAAATTAAACAAAACATGGAAGCCGCAGCTGAATTAGTTGTTCCATTGATTGTGGAAGTGGGTGTTGGACAAAATTGGGATGAAGCGCACTAAGGAATTTAATCATGAATAAAGTTATTAAAAGTCGCCACTTTACGGCAGAACGTGCTTGGGGAACCCTCGATATCACCAATATGAATGGTATTTCGGTGCGTCTGCACTGGACAGATAAACCTTACAAATGGCATATCAATGACGGTGAAGAAGTCTTTGCTATCATGGATGGTACGGTGGAAATGCGCTACAAAGAAGATGGTCAAGAGAAAGCCGTATTGCTCCATACGGGTGATATTTTTTATGCGGGTATCGGTACCGAACATGTTGCTCATCCACAAGGTGAAGCGCGTATATTAGTCATAGAGAAAGAAGACAGTATTTAACAAATTAAAAAGAATTTTATGAATCAAGAAAGACTTAACGAAATTGATCCACATCGTTAAACATGATGTTGTGCCAGCCCTAGGCTGTACTGAACCCATTTCTCTTGCGCTCGCATCTGCTACAGCAGCGAAATATTTGGGCAAAACACCTGAACGCATTGAAGCTAAAGTCTCACCTAATCTCATGAAAAATGGATTGGGTGTTGCAGTGCCAGGAACAGGTATGGTGGGATTACCTATTGCTGCGGCAATTGGCGCATTGGGCGGTAATCCAGATGGCGGTTTAGAAGTATTAAAACATATTACGCCAGAACAAGTTATTGCCGCTAAATCTATGCTTGAACAAAAATTAGTGAGTGTAGATATTCATCAAACCGAACATATTTTATATTCAGAATCAACATTATTTGCCGATAATGACCGAGTGAAAGTAGCAATTCAAGATCAACATACAAACATCATTTTGATTGAAAAAAATGGCGAAGTTGTTTTTGAGAAAGAACAGGATGAATGTGCTGATTGCGATCCTTATGATATTTTCAAACAGGTGAGCGCACGTGAAATCTTTGAATTTTCTTGCAAAGTTGAGCTCGATAAAATCCGCTTTATCGGACAGACTGCAGAACTCAACCGAGCGCTGTCTAACGAAGGATTACGTGAAAATTATGGCTTACACATTGGCAGAACATTGCGTAAACAAGTAGGTAGCGGTTTAATTTCTGATGATTTGTTAAGCAAAATTATGATTGAAACCACCGCCGCATCAGATGCAAGAATGGGCGGAGCAACTTTGCCTGCGATGAGTAATTCTGGTTCGGGCAATCAAGGGATCACGGCAACGATGCCTGTTGTCGTTGTTGCAGATTATCTCAAGGTGAGTGAGGAAAAACGAATACGCGCACTTTTCTTATCTCACTTAATGGCCATTTATATTCATAGTAAATTGCCAAAACTTTCCGCACTTTGTGCTGTGACTACGGCATCAATGGGAAGCTGTGCAGGTATTGCTTATTTACTCACAGGTAAATTTGAAACAGCTAGCATGGGCATCTGTAGCATGATTGGCGATATTAGTGGCATCATCTGTGATGGCGCCGCCAATAGCTGTGCAATGAAAGTCTCCACCAGCGTTGCTTCAGGCTATAAATCGGTGCTTATGGCAATGGATGAGACCCATGTTACTGGCAATGAAGGTATTGTCGAACATGATCTTGATCGAACCATTGATAATCTCTGCGCTATTGCATCAAAAAGCATGCAACATATCGACAAACAGGTTATCGAAATTATGGTGAGCAAGGCTTGTCCTTAACGAAAATAAAGTGCGGTGAAAAATAAAGAAATTTCAATTTCATTGGCATTTATCGTAAACAAAAGGGTTGAGTATGAATTTATACTCAACCCTTTATCCTCATTAAGAGACAATATTATTTATCACTTTCTTTTTCGTGTGGATTGCCTTTTACACCAATATGAGAAATTTCCCCATTAGCATCAATCAAATAAGCTTGGCCAAAACCTCTTACAAAACGACCTGTTCCAAATGTAAGTTCAACTAAATCAAAATCAGTAAATTCACGAATCGTTTTAATTCCGCCTACATCATTCATCGTTTCCGCTAATTTATCTAAGGCTTTTTCAACAATTGGATCTTCACGAGGAATAAAACGTGCACTTGCCTTGTAACGTAAACGAGTACGTACAATAATTGATTTCGCTTTGCTTTCATCTTCTAAAAATATCACTTCCGCTTGATTCGGATTACGTTTTAAATTGTCATAATGCTCTGCAATAGCACTGATATAAATATAATATTTTCCATCAAGCGAAATAATTGGTGCATAAGATGCCATCGGTAAGCCATCTTTATCTAAAGTGGCAAGCATACAGCTTTTAAATTCTTGACGAAATTCATCAATTCTAGCTTTAATACGATCGTAATTTGCAACTGGTTTATTTTCTACACAAAGATTGATAATCGCTTGTTTAATTGAACCTTCGTCAGCTTGTTGTGGAAATTCCACGCGTAATGTTTTGCCACCATTATATTTAAAATCTAAACTACCAAAATCTACATTAACTAATGTCACATCCGTAATTTCATTTACGCCACCAAATTTTTTACAAAGGGCAGCCATATCATCTTGGTGATGATCATTCATGTGAGTGATAATTCGATTGAAATCCATTTTTGTTCCTTATATTTACGATTAATCTCATTATTCTACGGATTATCTTCCGTGAGGAATAATGTTGAGCATTATACTCAAGTAAAATATATTTAACATATTTTTCACAAAATAATAACATTCCAAAGAAAAAGGCCCTTACGAAATAAGGGCCCAAAAGAACTGAAATAGTATTAATTATTTACCATCAACACTCACGCCATAGAAAGCATCATAGCCAAATGGGCTTTGTACATAGCCTTTTACGCGAGGGCTAAGTGGTGCAAAACCTACGGAATGTGCCACTGGAATCCAAGGTGCTTGATTATGAATGATAACTTGCGCTTGTTTATAAAGTGCGGTGCGTTCTTCCTTATTTGTTAATCCGATTGCTTTATCTAGTAATGCATCAAACTCTGGATTTTTAAAACGAGCCATATTGGAATTGCCCGCGTTTGAACTTGCCAATAATGGAGATAAGAAGTTATCAGGGTCACCATTATCACCAGACCAACCAAAGATACCAGCAGTTAACTCACCCGCTTTCGCACGTTTTTGGTAATCCGCCCATTCATAGGTAACTGGGTTAGTCTTTACACCAACTTTAGCCCAGTCAGCCATGATAAGTTCAGCCATACGTTTTGGATTTGGATTAGAGGCACGAACAACAGGTTGAATCCAAAAATCAGTTTCAAAACCATTTGGATAACCTGCTTCAGCTAAAAGTTGTTTTGCTTTTTCGGGATCGTACGGATAATCTTGAACTTCATCGTTGTAACTCCAAATTGTTGGTGGAAGTGGATTTTTAGCTGGTGTTCCTGCGCCTTGGTAAACCGCTTCAATAATCGTTTTTTTATCCACTGCGTAATTCAATGCTTGACGAACTTTGACATTATCAAACGGTGCTTTTTCGGTATTGAATGCGATATACGCCACGTTCAAACCTTTTTGTTCCAAAAGTTGTACTTTTGGATCTGTTTTCATTTTGGCTAAATCCGCTACATTCGGGAATAAAATTAAATCACAAGAGCCCGCCTGTAATTTTGCATAACGTGTTGTCGCATCTGGCACAATATTGATAATTAAACGATCCAATGGTGTTCTACCCTTCCAATAGTTTTCGTTTGCTATATATTGAGCAGCTTGATCCGTTTTGTAATCAACAAAAACAAATGGCCCCGTTCCCACTGGGCGATTATCAATTGTTTCAGGCTTACCTGCTTTCAGCATTGCATCCGCATATTCTGCGGAATAAATAGAAATAAAATCCATACCTAAACTTGCCAAGAAAGTCGCATCTTTTTTGTTCAAGGTAATACGAATTGTGTTGTCATCTACTTTCTCCACTGATTTTAACAATTCAGGGAATTTCATTGCTTTGAAATATGGATAGGTCCCTTTAGATACATTGTGATATGGATGATTTGGATCTAACTGACGTTGGAATGAGAATAGAACATCATCCGCATTAAAATCACGTGTTGGGGTAAATTCTTTTGTTGTATGGAATTTAACACCTTTTCTTAAATGGAATGTATAAGTTAAACCATCATCGCTGATTTCCCAGCTTTCAGCTAAAGCCGGTTCAATATCCGTTGAACCTTTCTTAAATTCAACTAAGCGGTTATACACTTGTTGTGAGCTTGCATTATAAGATGTTCCCTCCATCACAAGTGCAGGGCTAAATCCTAAAGGTGCTTTTGCTGTACAGTAAACGAAAGTATTGTTAGATGCAGATTTAGTTTCAGCTTGTGCGGTCGGTTTATTTGTTGAACCTGATTGATCACAGGCGGCTAATACAAGCGTTGCAGCCGCAAGAGTTAGTGTTGCTTTTAGCTTCATGATAGTTCCTCACTTTGTTGGCAGAGATTTATTCGAGCATTGTCATGTAACCAAGATGCTAGATAAATCCTATCTAAAATAAATGTTTAATAAGATATAAGCAAATGTCGCTTTTTTTAAATAAAAAAATCCTATGGATTATAACAAATTAATCTAAGGATTCTTCCGTAAATGATCGCCATCATTTTTATGTAACTTCATAAGCGACCAAACTAAGGCGATTGCAAAAAGTGATGAGGTTAAGAAAGTATAGCTAAATGCCTGTTGTAAGCCATCACTCGCGCTAAAGGAATGTCTATAAAGATTTAGAATTATCGATGAAATAGCAATACCAAATCCAATCCCAACTTGCTGCACAATACTTAATACTGTAGAACCTGTGCCTGCCTGTTGTTTTGAAAGATCGCCTACAGTCAACGTATTGATTGAAGTGAAAATTATCGACATGCAAGCGCCATACCACATGAGATTACAAATAATCCAAGTCAGAGAACTTTGTTGATCTAACCAAGCCATTGAAATCACAGAGCCAGCCATCAAAAGTGCGGATGAAATTAACGTTATTTTATAGCCCCAACGATTTAAAATTCGTCCAATTAATATTTTCAAAATTACAGAAATTAACGCAATCGGTGCTAATAGCCAGCCTGACATTTCAGCACTGTAACCGAAAGATAATTGGAACATCAAAGGCAATAAAAAGGGAACGCCAGATGCAGATAATCGGACAAAAATATTGGCAATAATGCCTAATCTGAATGTACGAGTACGGAAAAGGGATAAAGGTAAAATGGCATCTTCATTGTTTTTGGCATAGCTACAATACGCCACGAGTAACAGAACACCAACGACTAACACGCTATAGGTTGTAATTGCACTATGCTGGCTTTCACCGAGTAAATCCAAACCAAGCGTGATGCCGACTAACCCTAATGCAAACAGTAAAAAACCTGTCCAATCTAGTTTCTCTGCTTCGCCTTTGATATTACTCATCACGCTGCCCGATGCTAAAATCCCTAGTGCACCAATTGGAATATTGATTAAAAAAATCCAGTGCCAACTGGTGTGAATGACTAACCATCCACCTAAAATAGGCCCTAGAATTGGCCCAATCAAACCTGCAGTTGCCATTAAATTCCAAGCATTCACTAATTGTTGTTTCGGGACAGCTTGAATAATAGCTAAACGCGCCACTGGCATCATAAAGGCACCGCCTATCCCCTGAATCACTCTGGCTAAGATTAAGCTTTCTAAATTAGGGGCAGCAGCACAAGCGATAGATCCTAAAATAAACGTAAAAACTGCACCACGAAAAACTCTCAATGTCCCAAATTTTGCAGCCGCCCAAGCGGTAAGAGGAATAAATAATGCAACGGCTAAAGAATAAGCAATAATCGCCATTTGCATTTCAAAGGCGGGTTTATGTAAATCGGAAGATATCGCGGGTAAAGCTGTATTTAGAATGGTAGCATCAAGGCTTTGCATAAAAAGCGCCATTGCCGCTACCCAAGCTAAACCACGATAGGCATTGGATTCAGTCATCGTGCTCCGTGAAAATGGTGCAACCAATTTTCAATAAAATCGGCAATTTGCGGAATGCGGTTAATATCCAACAAAGTGTGGTCAATTTCAAGGGGATAATTCGTCGCAACTGCCACGACATATTCGTCAATTTCGGGGAAAGGTTTTGTCATTTCCTGACGATGGAGCAAAATCTTTGGAATTGGCTCTTGTTTAAAGCCTTCCACCAACACTAAATCCGTTAAAGTACGGTCAAATTGTTGCGCTAAATAATCCAATGAAACAGGTTTTGGCGTTTCCGTCATGATCGCCCAGCGTTCATCATTCGCTAAAATAACTTGAGAGGAACCTGCCTCTTTCATACGCCAACTATCTTTGCCTTCTTTATCAACTTGCATATTGTGATGGCTATGTTTAATCACTGAAACGCGAATGTGACGAGCGATAAGTTCCGGAATAAGTTTTTCTAATAATGTTGTTTTACCACTACCGCTATAACCGGTAATTCCAAGTAAAAGAATCTGATTGTTCATAAAAATAACCTTAGAAATAACCGTACTTTAAATACGGAAAACCCCGAAAGTTTGGGGTTAATAAATTAAGAATGTTTTGCTACATAATTGGCAAAAATAAGTCCGCCGATAGCAAGAAGAGCAACAATGCCAAGCCCTATAGTAGGCCACATATTATTTTCCCTCCACTAATTGACGAAATTTACGCCCCATCACGAGACAAACATAAGCAACAATGAGCAAAAAACTAATATTTAATCCTTTTAGGAAAAGCGGTTGCTAGCCCTAAAGTATAACAGGCATTGCTAGAATAGCAACTTTTGCCACATCATCACTAAGTTTTGACCAAGCCTCTAAAGAGCTTTTTTCAATGGGTAATTTAAATAAATTCAGCATAGTTTCTCCGATTAATAAAAGATAAATTTTGCTGGAATAGAAAGAAAATTACTCAACTGACTTTATAGTTTACGATCTAGATCGCAGAAATAATAAAAAGCGAATAAAAACTTAAGATAATATGCGCAATAAAACAGGCTGAAATTCTGTTTGTTGTCCTAATTTTCTACTATAAGATTTTACAAAAATGAAAGAAAGTGCGGTTAATCCAAAGATTAAAATGGCACGCAGGATTTCATTATCGCTGATGTAATCAGACAACATGGTTGCGATCAATAAAGTCAAAAGCGGTACAACATACATCAATAATGCGGACAACAACATCGACTTTTCTTCTAATCCAATTTCAACAATTTGACCTTCGCGTAATGGCATTAATGTTTCCACATTAAAAATATGCTCGCCACGTTTACCGTTTAATTCGGAAAGGCTTGATGTTCCACAACTGTTTTTAGCTGCGCATTGGCCACAGGCACTTTGGGATTGGCATTTCACTTTGGCAATGCCATTTTCATAGCTAATAACAACGGCACTTTCTCTTAGCATTGGGATGCTCCCATATAAATATCAAAGCGATGATTTTTCGTTTCACGGCTAAAGTGAGGTTGTTTTCCACCAAGAAATTCTGCATAGTCAGGACGCTTCACGACCACACGTTTTTTAGCTAATTGGAGTGCAGGTAAAAGCAATTCATCGGCATCTAAATCTGCTCCAACTAAATGCTGAAATACGCGCATTTCTTTTTTTACTAACGCAGATTTTTGTTTATACGGATACATTGGATCGAGATAAACCACATCGGCATAATCGCTATTAGGATCAAGTTCATTCATATGATGAACATTCAGCAAGCGCAAATTTTGTTGCAACATCTCGCCGATTTCCTCATCTTGATAAGCACGATTTAAACCATCTTGTAGAAGTAAAAAAACGACAGGATGGCGTTCCACTAACCGAACTTGGCAGCCAATCGAGGCTAGCACAAAGGCATCTCGTCCTAGACCAGCTGTGGCATCAATAACCGTTGGCAATTCCGAACCTTTAATCCCTACCGCTTTCGCTACAGCTTCACCACGACCACCACCAAATTTACGACGGTGAGTCATTGTGCCTCCTACAAAATCAACATAAACTGCCCCGAGTTTAGGTTCGTCTAGTTTACGAAGTTCTAAACGTTCATCGGTTTGAACAAGCGCAAATGGGCTTTGTTCATCATGAATAATGTTGTGTTCAGCACAAAGTGCAGTCAATTCTGCTAATGTTTTTTCTGGAGATTCAGAAATTAGTTGAATACCTACTTGCGAATGAGCCATACGCCGCTTTCCATGTGGTCAGTGTAAGGGAATTGGTCAAATAACGCAGCTTTTTCAATGCGGTGCGTTTTTGAAAGTTCAACAAGATTATCGCACAGCGTATGTGGATTACAGGAAATATACAAAATGCGATCGTAATTTTGTACAAGTTTCACTGTATCAGGATCAAGCCCAGCTCGAGGTGGATCGACAAAAATGGTATTGCATTCGTAAGATTTTAAATCAATCCCTTTCAAACGGTTAAAGGCTCGAACCCCATTCATTGCCTGCGTAAATTCCTCTGCCGACATACGGATAATTTGTAAATTATCAACTTTATTTTCAGCAATATTAAATTGTGCGGCAGCTACAGAAGGTTTCGCGATTTCGGTTGCCAATACCTTACGGAAATTTTGTGCAAGTGCGATAGAAAAATTACCATTACCACAGTAAAGTTCTAATAAATCACCTTCACTATTTTGGGTACAATCAATTGCCCATTCAAGCATTTTGCAGTTTACCGTTGCGTTTGGCTGGGTAAAACTATTCTCGACTTGGCGATAGACATAATTTCTACCATTCACATGTAAAACCTCATCCACATAATCTTGCTCAAAACAAATTTTTTGTTTACTTGCACGTCCGATTATTTGCACATCAAAATCTTGCTTTTCGAGTAAATCTTTCAGATTTTTAGCCGCACTTTCCCATTCTTCAGTGAGTGTTTTATGATAAAGCAAGCTCACAATAATCTTATTACTCAAGGTGCTAAGGTAATCGATTTGGAATAATTTTTTGTGTAGCACCTCTTGTTGTTTTAACAAAGGTAATAAGGTTTGCATCATACGATTAACCAGCGTGCTGGCGATTGGAAACTCATCCACACGATAACGCTGTAGTGTCGCCTGATCAAACATAATATGGTAAAAATCATCTTGATCGTGCCAAATACGAAACTCCGCACGCATGCGATAATGACTTGTTGGAGAGTCAAAAGCTTGAATATCAGGCGCATTGAAAGGGCGCAAAAGTGCGGTTAATTTTTCAAGTTTTTTTTGTAGCAGTTCGTTGTATTGAGAAATCGGTAATTGCATAGAAATTAGTATTCATAGGGCGTATGAAGATGAATCGTTCATACAAAGATAGGAGAATAAAGTTATCAGCCGTGAATTACGCGTGATTTCACAAGCTATTCAAAAACAAAAGGCAGACTTCCGCCTGCCTTGTTCAACGTATCTTATTCGCCGGAATAATCTTCACCGCCAGAGGCAGCTTCACTCACATCACCAGATAAGGTGTAAACACGTTTTTTAGTATTAATACGAGTACGATATTTATTCCAAGTTTTTTCAAAGAAAGTCTCTGCTGTGCGCTCACCACGGCAAAAAGCGACGAAATCTTTTTCTTCTTTAGTCGCTGGCTCACGTTCCCCTAAGTCTAATGCTTTGAACGCTTGGCCATATTGCTCAAGCACCTGTGATTCTTTGATTGTGTAATCACCATGACGGGAAAAACCACGTGGGTAGTTTTTGTCGTCAAAGAAACGACGCGTTACGCTAAAACTTACAGCCATAATATTCTCTCTTCTTTCATTAATATTTACAAAATAGGGCAGGCATTAAACCAATTTTTCATTATTTTTGCAATAAACCTTTTACAGTTTGCACATAATCTTTCACGAAATCATCGTAATTTAAACCTTCAGGGTTTACGCGGAATTTTCCATTTACATAAAAATCAGGTACGCCACGCACTTTAAATTGTTCTGAGGCATTTACTTGTTTATTGACCAAACCATTCACTGCAAAACTATTAATGCCTCCATCAAATTGCTCCGCGGTTACACCATTAGATAAGAAAATAGCTCGAATATCATCCATTGATTTCAAGGCATCCTTTTGAGCCGCTTCAAATAATGGTGCCTTTACTTTACTTTCAGCACCTAATGCCATTGCTAACGCCCAAGCTCGCGTTAAATTTTCAGACTGGCGACCTAAGAAATTCACATGATATTGTTTAAATTTCACGTCTTGTGGTAAAGCATCTGCGACTTGTTGTGGAATTTTGTATTCCATTTCAAAGGCATAACAATGCGGGCAATAGAATGAGAAAAACTCAATCACTTCTTTTTGCTGTGAAGCCTGTTGACTCACTTGAACATATTGTTTGCCTTCTTGTAAATCTGCGGCAAAACTATTTACAGACATAAGCGTGCTGATACCTAAACCTAACGCAAGTAATACTTTTTTCATTTGCTTTCCTTCTTATTTAATGATACCGCGAGCACGGAGCAATGCGGTTTTAAAATCTTCTTCGTAATCTTTTTTGAGACCGGGAATTGGCTCATGTTTATCGGTACCATCCATTTTTAACTGATAAATAATCACTTCATCAGTTAATTCATTTAATGGCTTTTGGAAACCTGATTCATTGGCAATTTTTTGCAAAATTTCCATTAAGCTCAAATCCGGGTCTTTAGACCAATAAGGCTGTAAAAGTTCCAAAACTTCATTTAAACGCTTACATTTCATTGCTATTTCCTTTTTAATCGTAAAAAATAGGCAAATGATACTTGAAATAACGATAGATTAAAATATGACAATTACAATAAGCGCGGTAATTTTGGCTGGTGGCAAAGCACGCAGAATGGGCGGGCAAGATAAAGGATTACAGATTTTAGGTAAACAATCTTTAATTCAACATGTTATTCATCGATTGCAACGACAAGTTCATGATATTTCGATTAACGCTAACCGAAATCAAACAGAATATGCAAAATTTGGCTTTCCTGTTTTTTCCGATGAACTGCCCAATTTTCAAGGGCCATTGAGTGGCATGCTAACAGCCCTAGAAAAGACAAAAAGTGACTTTATCCTTTTTACACCTTGTGATACGCCTTTTTTCCCTACGAATCTTTTAGATAAACTCAAAAGCGCGGTTAAAAATGACCGCACTTTAATTGCGTATGCTTGCGATGAGGAACGTGAACATCCCGTTTTTTGTTTAATGTCCGTTCAGCTAAAAGAAAAATTGCGACACTATTTAGCATCGGGTGAACGACGCCTTTTACAGTTTATGAACGAAAATGGCGGGATTTCAGTAAAGTTTACAAAAGAAGAAGGCAACTTCGAGAATTTTAATACGCTGGATGATTTAAAGAAAAACGGTAATCTAATCGAACACTAACAAAAGTGCGGTTTATTTTTATTATTTACGAGCACCAAATATCGCAATCAATTCTTTCACCTTTACGCGTTTTTCTGAATTTTGACTAATAGAACGTTGAACTTTTACCCGTTTAAATTTAGCACCGTTGTAAATTTCACGCGTAAATTTAGTATCGTGATTAGAAATCAATATCGGGATTTGTTTTTCTTTTTGTATAGATTTCGCTAAATCTGCCAAAGCACGTTGCTGCATCAGACCAAACTCATTGCCCGCATAACCAGTAAAATTAGTATCCTGTTGTAGCGGAGCATAAGGCGGATCGCAATAAATCACCGAATCCTTATCGGCAAATTCAAAAGTTTTTTGAAAATCACAGCATAAAAACACCGCACTTTGCGCTTTATGCGCAAAATAACGTAATTCATCTTCTGGAAAATAATGGGTTTTGTAAGCCCCAAAAGGCACATTAAATTCATTCTTGCTGTTATAACGGCATAATCCGTTAAAACCAAAACGGTTCAAATACAAAAAAATAATCGAACGTTCGAAAGGATCTGTTGATGCATTGAATTGGCGACGTTTAGCATAGTAATAATCGGGTGTATTGGCATCATCAGCGAAGAAAATCGGCTTACAAGCTTCAATATAACCATCTACATTTTCTTTAACAATATTGAATAGATTTATTAAATCTGGATTGATATCAGCCAAAATATAGCGTTCAAAATTAGAATTAAGAAATACTGCTCCAGCGCCCACAAATGGCTCAATTAAGCAGTTTTTTTTGTTTGGAAAGGCTTTATTTATGTCGTCCGTTAAGCGAAATTTCCCCCCCACCCATTTTAAAAATGGACGGTGTTTTAACTTAGGTTTTAAAGATTGTTTTTTCGGACGTAACATCTTAATCCGTTTGAGTACAACGACGAATTGCGTTTAACACGAGGGTATGATCAGCATCATTCGCCACATAAGCTTGGCCTAGAGATTTGAGTAGCACCAGACGCAATTTACCCGATAGAACTTTTTTATCACGCATCATATGCGGTAAATAGTCCTCAGGCTGCATCGTATCCGGTGATACGGTGGGCAAATTGGCACGAGCAAGTAATTTTTCAAGGCGAGACACATCTGCAATAGAAATATCACCAAGTTCTTCCGAAAGCGCTGCTGCCATCATCATTCCCGTCGCAACAGCTTCGCCATGAAGCCAGTTTCCATAACCTAAGTGAGTCTCAATGGCATGCCCAAAAGTATGTCCAAGATTAAGCAATGCACGATCGCCTTTTTCTGTTTCATCTCTCGCAACCATATCCGCTTTAATTTGGCAACAACGAGAAATACAATGTTGAAGCGCTTCAAGATGCAAAGCGACGAGTTCATCAATATGTTGTTCTAGCCATTCAAAAAATTCGTAATCTAAAATGGCACCATATTTGATAACTTCGGCAAGACCCGCGTTTACTTCACGTTTAGGAAGCGTATTAAGCGTCAGCGTATCAATAATAACCATTGATGGCTGATAGAATGCGCCAATCATATTTTTGCCTAATTCATGATTAATCGCCGTTTTACCGCCCACTGAAGAATCCACTTGTGAAAGCAATGTGGTTGGAATTTGAATTAAACGGACGCCGCGCTGATAACTTGCCGCAGCAAATCCAGCAACATCGCCAATTACACCGCCGCCCAATGCAATAATCGTGGTATCTCGTCCATGATTACCTTGCAAAAGTGCGGTGAAAATTAAGTTTAAAGATTCAAGCGTTTTGTATTTTTCACCATCTGGCAATAAAACATAATCGACCATGCAACCACGTTTTTCTAACGCATAGATGACTGTATCAAGATAAAACTGTGCGACCGTGGGATTCGTTACAATCATCACGCGAACCCCACGTTTAATCGGGTAACTACGTTCATCTTGTAACAATCCGCTACCAATTAAAATAGGATAGCGACGCTCTTGCAATTCGACGTTAACGCACAGCATAATTTATCCTTAGGTGTGTTTAAAGTGCACCATTCAATCCATTCATATTATCAATTAAATCAACAATTTGATTTACCATTACTTTGGCATTTTGCTCATCGGTTGGCAAAGTGATGTCCGCAATTTCTTCATAAAGCGGATTGCGAATTTTTGCTAAATCTTCCAATACTTGACGAGGATTCTCTGCATCTTGGAGCAATGGACGTTTTTTATCACGTTGAGTACGTTGGAATTGTTTTTCCACCGTTGTTTCCAAATAAATCACAATGCCACGTGCAGATAGATAATTACGACTTTCTTTAGAAAGCACCACGCCACCACCAGTTGAAAGCACAATGCCTTGCATTTGAGTAAGCTCATTAATAATGCGTTCTTCACGCTTACGGAAGCCTTCTTCACCTTCCAAATCAAAAATCCAGCTAATGTCCGCGCCCGTACGCTCTTCAATCACAGCATCGGAATCAATAAAATCCATATTAAGCTGTTGTGCTAATTGACGACCGATAGTGCTTTTACCTGCACCCATTGGTCCCACTAAAAAAATATTACGTTTTTCTGCCATTGTTCTTTTCTAATTAAATTAAAGGTGAAATAAAAATTTGATCTTTCCAATAAAAATACACAGTCTAAAACAAATTTGACTACTTGAAAGATCTCCCCAAAAATGGCTTAGATTATCGCAATAAACCACCCTATTTTTCAACCTTTCTAGGGAATTTATTTTCCACGAGACACCATTCAGGTGTGGAATAATCAAGATTCTCAATCATCTATGACATCTTAAAGCAGCAAACTCATAACAAAAATAGCGCGTTAAGTACGCGCTATTTTTAGTCTATTTTTCAATTTTATTTTTTAGGTAACGCATCAGTTGAAGCATTAAATTTTACATTTGATGAAGTGTAAGCCTCAAAGTGCGGATGTTTTTTCATAAATTTAATGAAGCTTTCCGCATCAGGCAAGTAAGTATCAACACCTTCATATTTCGGATCATTAAATAATTTACCAAAAGTTTTGTAACCATCTTTACCGCTAGCTACATAAGCATTAGTACCAACGAGATAACGTTTATTATCATCAATTGGTTCCCATTGTTGGGTTTGTTTATTCAAGACTTCCACACTGACTAAACGTTTACCTTCTGCATTTGGTGTTTCATTCGCTTCGTAACGAATGCCTGCGCCATAAGGGAATGCCCCTGTAGAGCCATCAACTAAAGCAAATTGCATCACATCTTCAAGCACTTGTTTCACTAACGAACCTTCCATTTTATAGGTATATAAGGTATTCCCGAAAGGCAAGAAAGTATAAGCATCATTAAAGGTTACATTGCCCGGTAAAATATCCGCACGCACACCGCCTGCATTTTGAATCGTTAAATCCACTGTTTTGAGTTCGTTATACATTGTTTCTGCAATAAAGCGTGTGGCAATAGAACCTTCTGGATTTGAGCCTGCTTTATTTGGGATACGGTTTGCTGAACCACCTGGCATTGCGGAACCAGTGATGACGCCAACAATTTCTTGTGCTAAACGATCTTTTTCACTTTTATATTTTGAAATAAGCATGTCTGTTTTTGCATCATGATCATCAAGTGAAATACTCTTCATTGATTTTAAAGTATTAAGCGCTTTTTTACGTTCATCTCCTGTTAATTCAGTCCATTTACCTTCCGCATTTTTCACTTGAAGTTTATGAGAACTCATTAACACGTGAGGAATTTTACGAGTAATAGACGCAATACCTTCAGGACTGAATTTAACACCTAAGTCACCCACAACAGCAGAATAAGCCCAACCTTCCATTACAAATACTGGTTCGCCATTCGGATTTTTAAATTCAAGCGGATATTCATAGATTACTGGAAGTTTTAAACCACGTAATTCATCGTTTCCGTATAAATAATGTGAATCGCCAGTAACGATCACATCAATATCATTTACTTTTTGAGCAATTTCGATATTTTTTTCACTTCCTGCATGTGAAAGTAAGATGATTTTATTAATACCTTGTTGTTTTAGCACATTTGCCATAATTTGTGCGGTAGCAATTTCATCATAGAACTTCACATCTTTACCTGGTGAAGAGGAATTAACCGTTTTATTCACGGTATCTAAACCGATAATAGCAATTTTTTCTCCATCCACAGTGAAAATATCGTAAGGTTTCCATTTGTTATATAAAATTGAATTTTTATCAGGAATAACATTGGCTGAAAGTACTGGGATTTTTAATGGCTCGAGTAGTTTTAATAAACCTTCATTACCCGCATCAAATTCATGGTTACCCAAAGTAAAATAATGGAAATTACCAGCATTCATGACAGCTGCGTCAGCAGAACCACCAAAAAGGGTGAAATACAGCGTACCAGTAATCGCATCACCTGCATGTAGCACTAATGGATTTTTATACTTTTTACGTAACTCATAAAGTTTCCCATTCACAGCAGAAAAACCGCCAATATCAACCTTTGTTTGTTGACCATTTAAATTAATTCTCGCTTCGTGCGGTTCCAAGTAAGAATGGTGGTCGTTAATATGTAAGATACTTAACTCCACAGCTTTATGTGCTTGCGGTGCTTCTTTAGCAAAGGTTCCGCCAGAGCAAAGCATTGCTAACGCACTAACTGCAAAGGTAACTGATTTTTTAGATAAAAACATAATGGCTCCTTATGAGTAAACGGATTAATTTAAGCCTTCAAGCATTGCTTGGAAAGTCTTATAACGAATAGCATAGTTATTGTGTTGAAGATTTTCACGTGCTTGATCTAAATATGAAAAATCATCAACCTCCACCCCTTTAAATTGGCGAGCAAACATCATATTAGCTAGAGCGAGGCGAGGCTTAATTTCTGAAGAAGGGGTTATCAAACTCACTCGATTCTCAGTAATAGAAAAAGTTGTTTGATTAGGAAAATCTTGACGTATCTGTTCAATAATCTTTTGAAATATGTCTTTAGCGTCCAAAGACAATAATATGATTTGATCTGCTTTTGCTCCCCTTTCTAGTAAAGCCTGAACAAATTGCTCCGAATTATCTGTTTGACGAATATAAATTTTTGCCTGCTCATTCGCTAAAAAAGACACCAGTAAGTTTTTCTTCATTTCCTGAATTAAATTTGCATCGCCAGTATTTATCGGTTCAAAGTATAAATAATCAAGAAATTTAGGGGTGAGATTTTTATCTGTTTTAAAAATACGAGTGAGGATTTTTTCACTTATTTGGATCTGATTATCAAGAAATTGGGGAGGTAAAGAAAAAAGTGCGGTGAGTTTTTTCTGTAAAATCGAAACTTGTTGTTTTTCTTGTTTGGCTAAAGCAATTGAAAATTGTTGTTTTAAAGCCTCAGCAGACTCAGTAGATACTGATTGTTGAGAAGACGGAGGGGGGCTCGCTATCACAGACTGTTGAATGCCAATACATGACGCTAATCCAAGTAACACAGAATGAAAACCGATTTTCATAATAAACCTCATTTAACTGATATTTTATCAATATAAAATACCGCTTAACGCGTAAACTTGACCTAAAACTATTTGAGAGTTTCTTAGATTATACGTAAAACAAAATTGCATGTGAATGATAATGTTTACCTTTTCAAGAGAAAATAACGTACTTATTAGAATGTTCATCCAAAACTTGCAATTTTGCTCAAAAAGTATAAAATTCGCAGGCTTTTTGTCTATATATACAGAGAAAAAAGTAAGCTATATTCTTAAATCGCTTTCGAGTTTAGGAATATTCTTTTAGTAATTAAACATTTAGAGGAAGGTTATGGTAACCATTCGTTTATCTCGTGGCGGAGCTAAAAAACGCCCATTTTATCAAATCGTAGTAGCTGACAGCCGTTCACCACGTGACGGTCGTTTCATTGAGCGTGTAGGTTTCTTTAACCCAATCGCACAAGGTAACGCAGAACGTGTTCGTATCGACCTAGACCGTGTTAACCACTGGGTTGGTCAAGGTGCATCACTTTCTGATCGTGTTGCGAGCTTGGTAAAAGAAGCACAAAAAGCAGCATAATTTTGCTTTTTAATTTAGTTCTTAAACTAAGATAGGTGAGAAATATGGAACAACAACGTATTGAAGTTGTGGGCAAATTAGGCTCAACCTACGGTATTCGTGGATGGTTACGTATTTATTCATCAACAGAACAAGCTGAAAGCATTTTTGAATATCAACCTTGGTTTTTAAAAATCAAAGGTGAGTGGCAGCCAACAGAATTAGAAAATTGGCGTCATCATAATCACGAAATCATCGTAAAATTAAAAGGCGTTGATGACCGTGAAGCCGCACAAATTTTAGCAAATGTTGAAATTGGTGTGGATTTATCTGTTTTCCCAGAACTGGAAGAAGGCGATTATTACTGGCACGATTTAATTGGTTGCTCAGTCGTAAACCTAGAAGGTTATACAATGGGAACGGTGACAGAGATGATGGAAACGGGTTCTAATGATGTGTTAGTGGTTAAAGCCAATACGAAAGATGCTTTTGGAAAACAAGAGCGGTTAATTCCGTTCTTGTATGAACAAGTAGTTAAAAGAGTCGATCTCACCACGAAAACTATTGAAGTGGATTGGGACGCTGGTTTCTAATCTCAAGTATGCACAAACGTAATGTAGTAGGCTTTTTATGTGGATAGGGGTGATTTCATTATTCCCCGAAATGTTTAAAGCTATTACGGAATTTGGGGTTACAGGAAGAGCCGTAAAACATAATCTTCTGCAAGTGGAATATTGGAATCCAAGAGATTTTACATTCGACAAGCATAAAACCGTGGATGACCGTCCTTATGGTGGTGGTCCAGGAATGCTGATGATGGTGCAACCTTTACGGGATGCGATTCATGCTGCGAAAGCAGCGGCAGGAGAAGGCGCAAAGGTGATTTACCTTTCACCACAAGGACGTAAACTCGATCAAGGCGGTGTAACCGAACTTGCTCAAAATCAGAAATTGATTTTGATATGTGGACGTTACGAAGGTATTGATGAGCGATTGATTCAAACTGAAATTGATGAAGAATGGTCAATCGGCGATTACGTTCTGACTGGTGGGGAATTGCCGGCAATGACATTAATTGATGCTGTTGCGCGTTTTATTCCTGGTGTATTAGGTAAACAAGCCTCTGCAGAAGAAGATTCTTTTGCAGGTGGTTTATTAGATTGCCCGCATTACACCAGACCGGAAGTGTTAGAAGGATTAACTGTACCGCCTGTGCTGATGTCTGGACATCACGAAGAAATTCGAAAATGGCGATTAAAACAATCGCTACAAAGAACGTGGCTCCGACGCCCTGAGCTCTTAGAAGGTCTAGCTCTGACTGACGAACAACGTAAACTGTTAAAAGAGGCGCAAGCCGAGCATAACAGTTAGTTTCAGTTACATCTAGGATCAATAAAGGATCAAACAATGTCTAACATTATCAAACAACTTGAACAAGAACAATTAAAACAAAACGTACCTAGCTTCCGCCCAGGTGATACTTTAGAAGTTAAAGTATGGGTAGTTGAAGGTAGCAAACGTCGTTTGCAAGCATTCGAAGGCGTGGTTATTGCAATTCGTAACCGTGGCTTGCACTCAGCATTTACTTTACGTAAAGTATCTAACGGCGTAGGCGTTGAGCGTGTATTCCAAACTCACTCTCCAGCTGTAGATTCTATCGCAGTTAAACGTAAAGGTGCAGTACGTAAAGCTAAACTTTACTACTTACGTGAACGTTCAGGTAAATCTGCTCGTATTAAAGAGCGTTTGGGCGAATAATTTCGCAAAGAAAAGGCTTGGAATTCCAAGCCTTTTTTGCATTCATCATATTAATCAGCACTATAATACAATTTTCCGATTTCAATTTTTTGACGACCAGTCTCTTCTCGCCATTCATTACTATCACGTAAAGAATATACACAACCGCAATATTCCTGTTGATAAAACCGCTCACGCTTACTAATTTCAATCATACGTTGCGAGCCACCTTCTTTTCGCCAGTTATAATCCCAATAAATAACATCATCATATTTTTCCGCAGCACGATGCCCACAGCCATTGATTTGATTCATATCCTTCCAGCGAGAAATACCAAGACAACTAGTAAATACAGGGAAACCATGTTCATGAGCATATTCAGCAGCTTTTTCAAAACGCATATCAAAACACATAGTGCAACGAATTCCCCTCTCTGGCTCCCATTCCATTCCTTTTGCACGATCAAACCAATTTTGACGATCGTAATCTGCATCAATAAATGGAATGCCAAATTTTTGGGCAAAACGAATATTTTCTTCTTTACGAATTAAATATTCTTTGAGTGGATGAATGTTTGGATTGTAAAAATAAATCGTAAATTCAATACCAGATGCAAGGATTGCTTCCATCACTTCACCCGAGCAAGGTGCACAGCATGAATGTAAAAGGAGTTTATTATGTCCATCTGGCAACTCAAGTTTTTCACGAATAAAAGGTGCATTCGGATCTTTGCGTACCTTTTGTTTACGAGTTTTGCCTTGAAAATTAACTACACTTTGCTCGGGTTTAGATTGAAGTTCTGTATTCATAAAGTTTAATTAAAATTAATGGGTATCAAGTATATAAGCTAAATTAAGGACTAATAATTTCTATCCACAGACAAATAAGCCAGAGAAATCAACGCCTTCTTATAATCACTCTCTGGCAACATTGCAATTGCGTCTACTGCTTTTTGAGCTTCTTCTTTTGCGCGATTCATCGCATAATCTAAAGACTTATGCTCAGCCATAATAGCCAATACTTCATCAATAGCTTCACGTTTACCGCCTTGCTCAATCGCTTCACGAATTAAAGCTGCCTGTTGAGCATTACCATGACGCATAGCGTGTAGCAGAGGAAGAGTTGGTTTTCCTTCAGCTAAATCATCGCCTACATTTTTACCTAGAACTTGCGCATTTGCACTATAATCCAATACATCATCCACGAGCTGAAATGCAGTTCCAAGATAACGCCCATAATCTTGTAAAGCCTTTTCCTGAACTTCTGTTCCACCCGCGACAATTGCCGCAGCCTGCCCCGCCACTTCAAACAAACGAGCAGTTTTACTATAAATTACACGCATATAATTAGCTTCGCTTGTTTCAGGATCATTAACATTCATTAGTTGCTGAACTTCACCTTCCGCTAAAACGTTAGTCGCATCGGCCATAATTCCCAAAATCTTCAATGACTCTAATTGTGCAACTAATTGAAATGCACGGGTATAAATAAAGTCTCCTACAAGTACACTGGCAGCATTCCCAAATTCTGAATTCGCCGTAGCGCGCCCACGACGCATATCGGACTCATCCACCACATCATCATGTAGTAAAGAGGCAGTATGAATAAATTCAACAAAAGTAGCACAAGTAATTGAATTAGCCCCTTCAAACCCTAAAGATCGAGCTGCAAGAACTGCGATCAATGGACGGATCCGCTTACCACCGCCTTGAACAATATAAAAACCTAACTGTCCTATTAATGGAACATCTGAATTAAGCTGAGCAAGAATATTTTGATTAACTTTTTGCATGTCGGGATCTGCAAGTTTCTGGATCTCGTCTATGCTCATAAGATCTTGTTTCTTCATTTTTTCATCAATTATTAGTCAAAAGTGCGGTGCATTTTACCCGAATTTTCAGACTTTCTGAAATCAATCCGCAAATGAAGGGAATTTTTTTATTTTATTGTAAATAAATTCTTGCCATAGGTAGGATTTTTCCGTAGAATTTGCGACCTATTTATATGAATTTTTAAGTGTGGACTGCTAAAGAGCAGGGAAACACAATTAAGCGGAGTATTTATGTACGCAGTTTTCCAAAGTGGCGGTAAACAACACCGTGTGAGCGAAGGTCAAGTTGTTCGTTTAGAAAAACTTGAACTTGCAACTGGCGCAACAGTTGAGTTCGATTCTGTGTTGATGGTCGTTAATGGTGAAGATGTTAAAATCGGTGCACCAGTAGTTGCTGGCGCAAAAGTAGTGGCTGAAGTAGTTGCACAAGGTCGTGGCGAGAAAGTTAAAATCGTTAAATTCCGTCGTCGCAAACACAGCCGTAAACAACAAGGTCATCGTCAGTGGTTCACAGAAGTGAAAATCACTGGGATTCAAGCATAATTTCAGAGGAGATCAAGTAGATGGCAACTAAAAAAGCTGGTGGTTCAACTCGTAACGGTCGCGATTCTGAAGCTAAACGCCTTGGTGTTAAACGTTTCGGTGGCGAGTCTGTATTAGCAGGTAGCATCATTGTTCGTCAACGTGGTACTAAGTTCCACGCGGGTAGCAACGTAGGTATGGGTAAAGACCACACCTTATTCGCAACTGCAGATGGTAAAGTTAAATTTGAAGTAAAAGGCGAGAAAAGCCGTAAATACGTAAGTATTGTTACTGAATAATTTAAAATCTATTCGATTGAAACGCCCTACAATTTTGTGGGGCGTTTTGTCTCTTTTAATTTCACATAAGCGAGCAAGCAATGAAACAACAACCTTTATTAGGCTTTACTTTTGCGCTTATTACCGCTATGGCTTGGGGATCATTACCTATCGCCCTAAAACAAGTTTTATCTGTAATGAATGCGCAAACTATCGTATGGTATCGTTTTATTGTAGCCGCAATCTCATTATTAGCTCTACTTGCTTATAAAAAGAAATTACCTGAACCAATGAAAGTCGGTCAATATGCTTGGCTTGCTCTTATTGGAGTAATTGGTCTTACCGGCAATTTTCTATTATTTAGTAGTTCGCTGAATTATATTGAACCTTCAGTTGCACAAATTTTTATTCATTTATCCTCTTTTGGAATGCTCATCTGTGGTGTACTGATCTTCAAAGAAAAATTGGGGCTGCACCAAAAGATTGGACTTTTCTTATTGTTAATTGGTCTAGGTTTATTTTTTAATGATCGTTTTGATGTATTTACCGGACTCAATCAGTATTCAACAGGTGTCATCTTAAGCGTAGCAGGATCCCTTATTTGGGTCGCTTATGGAATGGCGCAAAAATTAATGTTGCATAAGTTTAATTCACAACAAATCTTGCTAATGATGTATTTAGGTTGTGCCATAGCCTTTATGCCGATGGCTGAATTCTCGCAAGTACAAAAACTCACACCGTTAGCTCTGATTTGTTTTATTTACTGCTGTTTAAATACCTTAATCGGATACGGCTCTTATGCGGAAGCACTTAATCGTTGGGATGTATCAAAAGTCAGTGTTGTTATCACACTTGTACCTCTCTTCACGATCCTATTTTCTCATATTGCGCATTATGTTAGCCCAGCAGATTTTGCGGCACCAGAATTGAATAATATTAGCTATATTGGCGCATTTGTTGTAGTGTGCGGGGCAATTTTATCTGCGATTGGACATAAATTATTACCGCATAAAAATCATTAAAGTGCGGTTTATTTTGGAGAAGTTTTAATGAAATTTATTGATGAATCCCTTATTCGAATTGAGGCTGGGGATGGTGGCAACGGTTGCGTAAGTTTCCGTCGAGAAAAATTTATTCCAAAAGGCGGCCCTGATGGTGGCGATGGTGGCGATGGTGGCGATGTATATTTACAAGCCGATGAAAACCTCAATACCTTAATCGATTACCGTTTTAATAAACGCTTTGCCGCAGAGCGCGGAGAGAATGGACGGAGTTCAGATTGTACAGGACGTCGCGGTAAAGATATTATTTTACCTGTTCCCGTAGGAACTCGCGCTATTGATAACGACACCAAAGAAACCTTGGGAGATTTAACCCAACACGGTCAAAAAATGTTGGTAGCCAAAGGTGGTTATCACGGTTTAGGGAATACCCGTTTCAAATCATCGGTAAACCGTGCACCGCGTCAAAAAACAATGGGAACACCGGGCGAAAAACGAGATTTATTATTGGAATTAATGCTACTTGCTGATGTGGGAATGCTCGGTTTACCTAATGCGGGTAAATCCACTTTTATTCGTGCCGTTTCAGCAGCCAAACCAAAAGTTGCAGATTATCCGTTTACTACCTTAGTACCAAGTCTCGGTGTTGTGAAAGTGGACGACTCACATAGTTTCGTAGTCGCTGATATTCCAGGATTAATTGAGGGCGCAGCAGATGGTGCTGGGCTAGGAATTCGCTTTTTAAAACATCTAGAACGTTGTAGAGTGCTTATTCATTTAGTCGATATTGCTCCAATTGATGGCTCTAATCTGGCAGATAATGTCGCTATTATTGAATCTGAACTTTTCCAATACAGTGAAAAATTATCAGAAAAACCACGTTGGTTAGTATTCAATAAAATTGATACGATGAGCGATGAAGAAGCTGAAGAGCGGGCTCGAGAAATTACTGAACAATTGGGTTGGGAAGAAGATTATTACCTTATTTCAGCTGCAACTGGGAAAAATGTTCCACCACTTTGTCGTGATATTATGGACTTTATCATAGCGAATCCACGAGAAGCTGAAACACAACAAATTGCACCTGAAGAAGTAAGATTCAAATGGGAAGATTATCATCAAGAACAACTAGCTGAGCATCAATTTGATGATGACGAAGATTGGGATGATGATTGGACCGAAGAAGATGATGAAGGAATTGAGTTCATCTATAAACCTTAAGAAGGTCTAATTTTGTAAGCATTTAAAATGCAAAAGCACCTAAACTGTTGTTTAGGTGCTTTTTACTATCAATCAACGCTCAAAAATTTCAGAATCAGTAAAGAAATAAGCAATTTCACGATTTGCACTTTCCACACTATCCGAACCATGAACCGAGTTCTCACGCTGACTTAATGCAAAATCTTTACGAATTGTACCTTCTGCTGCAGTTTCTGGATTCGTTGTACCAATCAAAGTGCGGTAATCTTTCACTGCATTTTCTTTTTCAAGAACAGAAACCACTATCGGTGAAGACATCATATAATCAACTAAAGGAGCAAAAAATTCTTTGCCTTGATGTTCTGCATAAAAGCCTTCAGCCTGCTCACGCGTTAAGCGTACCATTTTAGAGGCTATGATTTTAAAGCTATTTTGCTCAAAACGAGCTAAGATCGCTCCAATTAGATTACGCTTGACCGCATCAGGTTTAATAATCGAAAAAGTTCTTTCTGTCATCATATCTCCTTACTTCAATGATTTTGATAACATTAAATTTGCTAAAGTTTGCACACCAATCCCAGTTGCCCCAACAGCCCATAAATCACTACCAGATTTACGATAAGTTGCGGAACAATCAATATGCAACCAATTTTGTTGATAATTTTTTACAAAATATGATAAAAATGCAGTTGCAGTACTTGCCCCCGCCCCAACAGGAACCGAACCAATATTAGCAATATCTGCAAAAGATGAATTAATTTGTGAGCGATGAAAATCTTCAAATGGTAAACGCCAGAAAGGTTCATTTTCTGCTTGTGCTGATTGGAAAAGATTTTTCACAAGTTCATTATCCATAGATAATACAGAATGATAGTCGTTTCCTACAGCCACTTTTGCTGCGCCAGTTAAAGTCGCACAATCAATAATAAAACCTGGATTTTGATTGTCCGCTTCAATCAATCCATCAGCCAACACCAAACGACCTTCAGCGTCAGTATTCAGCACTTCTGCTGTCACACCATTTTTATAAGTAATAATATCCCCAAGTTTAAAGGCATTATTACTTACCAAATTTTCTGCGCAACATAAATACAGTTTAACGCGTTCATTTAATCCACGAGCAATAGCGAAACCTAAAGCTCCTGTTAATAATGCCGCCCCGCCCATATCGGTTCGCATTGTACTCATACCATCACTTGGTTTAATGCTGTAGCCGCCACTGTCAAAAGTAATCCCCTTACCGACTAAACAAGCTAACACTGGCGCATTCGGAGCTTGCGTTGGATTGAAATCAAGTTGCAACATAGCGGGCAAATTAGCAGAGCCTTTACCCACAGTCCAAATTCCATGATAACCTTGTTGCTCAAGTTCCTCACCAGAAATAATCTTAAAACTTACTGCACTTTTTTCATTATAAATATCAGCTTGATTTAAGATAAATTCACCCGCACGCTCCGCTAATTTCACAGGCGTTAAACTTTGTGCTGGTTCATTAATAATTCCACGTACAAAATCACTACATTCAATACGCGCCAATAATTCATCTTGTAAATCATGATCCAGATGAGGAAACTCAATCCCGTAATCTTGTTTTGCGGTATAAAAACCTTGATAAAACGCCCAACAAAATTCCAAATCCCATTCTTCACCGACCAACTCCACTTCTTTAATCCCTTGCCCACGCAATTTACGAGCAGCTTGTTGAACTAAAGTGCGGTCAGTTTTTTCATTATTTTTTAAATGAATCGTAGCTTTATTAGAGTCAAAGCTCAAAATAGCATTTTTTCCCCAAGCGTCAGAGGCTTGGTTTATTGATAATGTAATTTCCATTTTTATTTCTCGAATACAAGCCCATAGCGGAATAAAACTATACCAGTTTTATTTTTAAATAGTTAATTATTTAAAACTCTTTGACACCATTCTTGATGGTTCAGATACCAAATTACAGTTTTTCTTAATCCAGATTCAAAAGTCTCTTTAGGCACCCAGCCTAACTCATCATTGATTTTACTTGTATCAAGCGCATAACGAAAATCATGACCAGGTCTATCGTTGACATAGCAAATCAAATCTTCATATTTATCAATATGTTTTGGTTTATTAGGTAAAAATTCTTCCACCAAAGAGCAAATGGAACGTACTACATCAATATTGGACTTTTCATTATTTCCCCCAATATTATACGTTTCCCCAATATTTCCTTTCGTCAAAACGCTATATAATGCAGTAATATGATCTTCAACAAATAACCAATCTCTAATTTGTAAACCATCGCCATAAATAGGCAGTGTTTTTTCCTCTATCGCATTTAAAATCATCAATGGAATTAATTTTTCAGGGTACTGATACGGACCATAATTATTTGAACTATGTATAATGATTGTCGGTAACCCATATGTTCTATACCAAGCCTGCACAAGATGATCGCTTGCCGCTTTTGAAGCAGAATAAGGGCTACTAGGTTTATAAGCTGATGTTTCAGTAAATAAACCTTTGTTGCTTTTTAAATCGCCATAAACTTCATCGGTGGAAATATGTAAGAATCGGAAGCTAGATTTTTTTTGATTATCTAAACGATGCCAGTAGTCTAGAGTAGATTCAAGTAGGCTGTAAGTGCCTACAATGTTAGTTTGTATAAACTCCGAAGAAGCGTTTATAGAACGATCAACGTGGCTTTCAGCGGCAAGATGGATAACGAAATCAGGTTGATATTGTGAAAAAATATAAGACAACGCTTTAGTATCACAAATATCTGCTTGTACAAAAGCATAACGTGGATGGTTTTCTACGGTTTGAAGTGAAGCTAAATTTCCTGCATAAGTCAGCTTATCAACATTGACGATCTTATTATGTGTCTTTTCAAAAAGATAACGAACAAGCGCGGAACCAATAAAACCCGCTCCACCAGTAACTAGAATTGTTCTATTTGTATTCGACATTTTTACCCAAGTCTCGTTATAAATAATTTCAAACGAAAAGTGCGGTAAATTTTACCGCACTTTTAAAAATGATTTCATCAATTATGATTACGCATAATACATTTCAAACTCAACTGGATGTGGTGCCATATTTAAACGCTCCACTTCTTTACGTTTGATGCTGATAAACGCATCAATAAAATCTTTAGCAAATACACCACCTTGAGTTAAGAATTCATAGTCTTTTTCTAATGAATTCAACGCATCTTCTAGCGAGCTTGCTACTGCTGGAATACCTTTTAATTCTTCTGGTGGAAGATCATAAAGATTTTTATCCATTGCATCACCTGGGTGGATTTTGTTTACTACACCATCAAGACCTGCCATTAATAATGCAGCAAATGCAAGGTATGGGTTTGCTAAGGGATCTGGGAAACGCGCTTCTACGCGAATCGCTTTCGGATTGGTTACAGCAGGGATACGAATTGAGGCAGAACGGTTACTTGCAGAATAAGCTAACAATACTGGTGCTTCATAACCCGGCACTAAACGTTTGTATGAATTCGTACTTGGATTAGTAAATGCATTTAATGCTTTAGCGTGCTTAATGATACCGCCGATGTAGTAAAGTGCGGTTTCTGAAAGACCTGCATATTTATCGCCTTGGAAAATATTTTTCCCGTCTTTACTTAACGACATATTACAGTGCATACCCGAACCATTATCGCCAGTAATTGGTTTTGGCATAAAACACGCTGTTTTACCATGTTCTAATGCAACGTTTTGCACCACATATTTATAGATTTGAGTTTCATCGGCTTTTAAAGTTAGCGTATTAAATTTAGTCGCAATTTCGTTTTGTCCCGCAGTAGCCACTTCATGATGATGGGCTTCGATGACTAATCCCATTTCTTCTAAAATCAAGCACATTTCAGAACGAATATCGTGCGCACTATCAATTGGTGCAACGGCACAATATCCGCCTTTTTTCAATGGGCGATAGGCGTTATTACCTTCTTCATATTTTTTATTCGTGTTCCAAGCAGCTTCTATATCATCAATAGAAAAAGACGCTTTGTTCATTGATACATTAAAACGCACATCATCAAATAAGAAGAATTCCAGCTCTGGGCCGAAAAAAGCTTGATCCGCAATACCTGTTGAACGCATATAATTTTCTGCACGAATTGCAATAGAGCGAGGATCGCGATCATAGTTTTTCATTGTCGTTGGTTCATAAACACTACAACGAATAGAAAGCGTTGGAATTTGCGCGAATGGATCAACAACCGCCGTTTCAGCTATTGGCATAAGCAACATATCGGCTTTATTAATAGTCTTCCATCCTTCTACAGAGGAACCATCAAACATCTTGCCATCTTCAAACATATCTTCATCAACAAGACTAACTGGGATAGAAACACCATGTTCTTTACCTTTAATGTCAGTAAAACGAAGCAATACAAACCTAATATCATTCTCTTCGATCAATTTAAAAACGGAAGCAATGGCATTTGACATAGTAGATCCTCTTTCTATATAAAAAATTAAGTAAGCATTATAATCTAATCAAATCTGACTTTCATTAGATTTGTTGTGGCGTTATAATAAAAAGCACAGAAAGCCTGTATAATGGCTGCTATTTTTTAGTACTAAAATAGGTTATATTTTATTCAATGAACGGTACAATATGTCCAATCAATCAATCAATCAATCAATCAATCAATCAATCAATCAATCAATCAATCAATCAATCAAAGTCTGTCATTATTGCAGGTAATGGAACTAGTTTAAAATCAATTAACTATAGTTTATTACCTAAAGATTATGATGTTTTCCGTTGCAATCAATTTTATTTTGAAGATCATTATTTTCTTGGCAAGAAAATAAAAAAGGTATTTTTTAATTGTTCTGTAATTTTTGAACAATACTATACATTTATGCAATTAATTAAAAATAATGAATATGAATATGCTGATATTATTTTATCATCTTTTCTAAATTTAGGGGATTCAGAATTAAAGAAAATCCAGCGTTTAGAAAAATTACTACCACAAATCGATCTTGGTCATAGCTATTAAAAAAAACTACAATCTTTTAATGCTCATTTACAATATCACGAACTATATGAGAATAAGAGGATTACATCAGGCGTCTATATGTGTGCAGTGGCAACTGCAATGGGTTATAAAGATCTTTATTTAACAGGCATTGATTTTTATCAAGAAAAAGGGAATCCTTACGCATTTCATCACCAAAAAGAAAATATTATTAAATTGTTACCTTCCTTTTCACAAAGTAAGAGTCAAAGCAATATCCATTCTATGGAATATGATTTGAGTGCACTTCATTTTTTACAAAAACGTTATGGTATAAATATTTACTGTATTTCGCCAGAAAGTCCTCTATGTAATTACTTTCCTTTATCACCACTGAATAACCCAATTACTTTTCTTCCCGAAGAAAAGAAAAATTACACACAAGATATTTTAATTCCGCCGGAGTCAGTGTATAAAAACATTGATATATATTTCAAACCAAGAATTTACCAAAATCTGATTTTTCGGTTGATCTGGGATATATTACGTTTACCTAATGATATAAAACACGCTTTTAAAGCAAAGAAAATGAGACTACGTAAATAAATCTGAGGTATAATGTCCCGTTTTCTTCAACATAAGACAACAACCTATATTAGGTGCTGTAAATTGCACCTTTTCTATAAAATCATATACCGTGCAAAATTGCACCCTACTCGAAGCATTAGATAATGAAAAACGAAATTGATATTAAAAAACTCCGTAACATCGCAATCATTGCGCATGTTGACCATGGTAAAACCACTCTAGTAGATAAACTTCTTCAACAATCTGGTACTTTTGAATCTGCACGTGGTGATGTAGATGAACGAGTTATGGACTCAAACGATCTTGAAAAAGAACGTGGCATTACAATTCTTGCAAAAAATACCGCGATTAACTGGAATGATTACCGCATTAATATCGTAGATACACCAGGGCACGCAGACTTCGGTGGCGAAGTTGAACGTGTGCTTTCTATGGTAGATTCTGTTCTATTGGTTGTTGATGCGTTTGATGGCCCGATGCCACAAACGCGTTTCGTGACTCAAAAAGCGTTCTCTCATGGTTTAAAACCTATCGTCGTAATTAATAAAGTTGACCGCCCTGGTGCGCGCCCAGACTGGGTTGTAGATCAAGTATTTGACTTATTCGTAAATCTTGGTGCAACAGATGAACAGTTAGACTTCCCTATTATCTATGCGTCAGCGCTAAATGGTGTTGCAGGCCTTGAGCACGAAGAATTAGCAGAAGATATGACTCCGTTATTTGAAGCTATTGTGAAACATGTAGAACCGCCAAAAGTAGAACTTGATGCGCCATTCCAAATGCAAATTTCACAATTAGACTACAACAACTATGTAGGTGTTATCGGCATTGGTCGTATTAAGCGTGGTTCGATTAAACCAAACCAACCAGTTACCATCATCAATAGTGAAGGAAAAACTCGTCAAGGTCGTATCGGTCAAGTACTTGGTCATCTTGGTTTACAACGTTATGAAGAAGATGTTGCTTACGCAGGCGATATCGTGGCGATCACTGGTTTAGGTGAATTAAATATTTCTGATACGATTTGTGATATCAACGCAGTTGAAGCGCTTCCATCATTAACTGTTGATGAACCAACAGTCACCATGTTCTTCTGTGTAAACACCTCTCCGTTTGCAGGGCAAGAAGGAAAATATGTCACATCTCGTCAAATTCTTGAACGTTTAAATAAAGAATTGGTTCACAACGTGGCATTACGCGTAGAAGAAACCCCAAACCCAGATGAATTCCGTGTTTCTGGTCGTGGCGAATTACACCTTTCTGTATTAATTGAAAATATGCGTCGCGAAGGTTATGAACTTGCCGTTTCTCGCCCTAAAGTAATCTATCGTGATATTGACGGTAAAAAACAAGAGCCATACGAACAAGTAACTATCGATGTGGAAGAACAACATCAAGGTTCTGTAATGGAAGCATTGGGTATCCGTAAAGGCGAAGTTCGAGATATGTTGCCAGATGGAAAAGGCCGTGTGCGCTTAGAATACATTATTCCTAGTCGCGGATTAATTGGCTTCCGTGGTGACTTTATGACCATGACTTCTGGTACAGGCTTACTTTACTCAAGCTTTAGCCACTACGATGAAATCAAAGGTGGAGATATCGGTCAACGTAAAAATGGTGTGTTGATTTCTAATGCAACAGGTAAAGCACTGGGTTATGCATTATTTGGCTTACAAGAACGTGGTAAGTTAATGATTGATGCAAACGTAGAAGTTTATGAAGGTCAAATTATCGGTATTCATAGCCGTTCAAATGACTTAACCGTGAACTGCTTACAAGGTAAAAAACTAACCAATATGCGTGCGTCAGGTAAAGACGATGCGATTGTGCTGACGACACCTGTAAAATTCAGTCTTGAACAAGCGATTGAATTTATCGATGACGATGAGTTAGTGGAAGTAACACCTGAATCGATCCGTATCCGTAAAAAACTCTTAACGGAAAACGATCGTAAACGTGCAAACCGTACAACGACAAGTACTAGCACGCATTAATAAACAACGCTAGCACGAAAATTTGTAAAAAATTAACCGCACTTTTGGAATATAACTAAAGTGCGGTTATTTTTATGCTCAATTTATTAAGGAGAAAGTCTTTCTCTAATCCAATTATCACTTTCTTTGCGATAACGAATGCGATCATGTAAACGGCTTGGGCGACCTTGCCAAAATTCCACGGTTTCTGGCACGACTAAATAGCCCCCCCAATAATCTGGTCGAGGCACATTTAACGGATGTTTAGCAGCAACTAATGCGGCTTTTGCTAACAAAGATTTATAATTAGAAATCACCGCGCTTTGCTCACTTGCCCAAGCCCCTATACGACTGGTGTAAGGTCGGGTAGCAAAATATTTATCGGATTGTTCCGCTGGGATTTTCACCGTCTTACCTTCAATTCGCACTTGGCGCTCCAATTCTGGCCAAAAGAAAGTCAGCGCGACATAAGGATTACGCTCAATACAGCTACCTTTTCGGCTAAGATAATTCGTAAAAAAGACAAAACCTTGCTCATTAACTTCTTTTAGCAAAACCATACGGCTATTTGGGCGACCTTGTTCATCAACAGTCGCAATATTCATTGCAGTTGGCTCATTAACTTGAGCATGAATAGCCTCTTTCTGCCACTGTTCAAATTGCAAGATTGGATTTTCATAGCAATCATTTTGTGAAAGCACTCGTTTAGTATATTCATTGCGAATATCATGCAATTCCATTTTATCTCCTTTCAAATTTGATGAAAAACGCAAATAGAATAAAGATTGTAAAATCATTCGTCAATTTTCATAAAATAAAACTCAAATGACATCGAATCTTGCAATTCTTTGAAATATGCGTATTATCTAGCCCCCTATATTCAACCTCGGGTTCCCTAACCCCGATTTATTTAAACTAAAAAGGTACAACATGAAATTAAACTCTCCGATCTTTAATGATCAACAAAAACATCGTGCAATCATCTGGCTCAGCTTTTTCCACATATTCATCATTGCTGCGAGCAATTACTTTGTACAAATCCCTTTTGAAATTACGCTGAAATTAACCGCACTTGGTGTAGCAAACGATTTTTCCTTCCACAGCACTTGGGGAACGCTCACATTCCCATTTATCTTTTTAGCTACCGATTTAACGGTGCGTATTTTCGGTGCAGAAGATGCGAGAAAAATCATCTTCGTAGTGATGTTTCCTGCACTTATTGTAAGTTACGTCATATCTGTTTTATTCTCTGAAAGCAAATTCCAAGGTTTCGAATCATTAACGCATTTCGATCTGTTTGTATTCCGTATTGCTATTGCGAGCTTTGCCGCTTACGTTGTAGGACAATTACTGGATGTGATCGTATTTAACCGCTTACGCCAGTTAAAAACATGGTGGGTGGCGCCAACTAGCTCAATGACATTTGGCTCAATGGCAGATACGTTTGTTTTCTTCAGTGTCGCCTTCTATCAAAGTGCAGATCCGTTCATGGCTGAACACTGGGCACAACTCGGCTTTGTAGATTATCTATTTAAATTATTTATAGGAATTATCTTGTTCGTCCCAGCCTATGGCGTAGTATTAAATGTCATTTTACGAAAACTACAAATGCTCGTAGCAGAACGCGTTCCTACATAAACCAAATTTCTGGCGCATATAAAACAATTAACCCCGCTCTTTTGAGTGGGGTTAATTATTACGTTGCTAAAGCAGTGTGGTAAAAAAGTATAAATTTATAACCGCAC
Organism: Haemophilus quentini; assembly: GCA_001752465.1. GTDB lineage: Bacteria > Pseudomonadota > Gammaproteobacteria > Enterobacterales > Pasteurellaceae > Haemophilus > Haemophilus quentini. Next base: position 59,801 of record MDJB01000045.1, on the reverse strand, counting down.
TTTTTTATATCAAAAAAATATATTTTCTAGCTAAAAGTTATTGGCGCTACCTTCTTATTTTTTTTAGAAAATACCGACCTACTTAGTTCTAAAAGAGAGGGAATATTTATGCTTTTAACCGGATTACTTTGCGGAATTTTACTCGGATTTGTGATGCAGCGTGGGCGCTTTTGTATTACTGGCGCATTTCGCGATATGTATGTCACCAAAAACAAAAAAATGTTTGTAGCCCTTTTATTGGCGATTACCGTGCAATCCATTGGTTTCTTCCTCTTAAAAGAAATCGGTATATTAAATGTCGATCCAGCTGAAAATTTTGCCTTTTTAGCCGTGATTATCGGTGCCTTTGTATTTGGGATCGGCATTGTTCTTTCTGGCGGTTGTGCAACAGGTACATGGTACCGTGCTGCAGAAGGCTTAGTCGGCAGTTGGGTCGCATTATTCACTTATATGTTATTAAGCTCCATCATGCGCACCGGTCCATTAGGCGAATTCAATAAAACCTTACGCAGTATCAATATTGAACAACGCAATATTTACGACACATTCGGTATTTCACCTTGGTGGTTAGTGGCGCTATTAACTTTTGTGACAGCTTTCTATGTGTACAAACATCTCAGCAAACCAAGCGTAAAAGTCGCAGCATTAAAACCGAAGAAAACAGGACTTGCTCATTTATTATTTGAAAAATGCTGGCACCCATTTTTCTCTGCCGTATTAATCGGATTAATCGCACTTGCCGCTTGGCCACTTAGTGTCGCTACGGGTCGTGAGTTTGGACTTGGGATCACTGGTCCCTCAGCCAATATCATGCAATTCCTCGTTACTGGCGACGGTAAATTTATTAACTGGGGCGTATTCTTAGTCTTAGGGATTTTTATTGGATCATTCATCGGCGCAAAAGCAAGCAATGAATTTCGTGTCCGTGTACCAGATGCCACCACGATTCTACGCAGCGGACTCGGCGGTATTCTCATGGGCATTGGCGCAACCCTTGCGGGTGGCTGTTCTATCGGTAACGGTTTAGTCGAAACGGCCTTTTTCTCTTGGCAAGACTGGGTATCATTGCCATTGATGATTCTCGGCACTTGGGTGGCAGCCTACTTCACCATTATCCGTCCACAACGTTTAAAATTAGCAAAAGCATCATAAGGAGTTTATATGATCGTTAAATTACCAACACTCGGCCTTGTTTGCCCCTTTCCTCTCGTTGAAGCCAAGGAAGCAATGGCTAAGTTAAATAAAGGCGATGGCCTAGAAATTGAATTCGACTGCACACAAGCCACTGAAGCCATTCCCGCTTGGGCTGCTGAAGAAGGTTATGAAGTAACAAACTTCGAACAAATTGATGATGCAAAATGGTCAATTACGGTGATTAAATAATAAAAAGTGAACTGCCCCCAANNTTGGGGGCAGTTCACTTTTTTCGAAAGCTAAATTAATTTAACAGGTACTTTTACGACTAATTTTTTAATTTTTTCTGTTTTTCCATTTACTACACAGCAAGGCTTATGCGGTTCGTAAGGATAAAATACAGCGAACATTTTTGGTTTCATTGTGACGGTGAATTTATCATCAATATCTGCACAAAGTTGATAATCATCCGCTTCGTTATAAGATTTATATTTAGACAAATCAGGATAATTAGCGCCAACTTCTATATTTTCCGTTCCGCGGATTAACACCTGAACATCTAAGTATTCATGATGTAACTCTGCTTTTTTGCTGCTTGGTTCTGCCGTTTCTGGCTCCATTACGTTCATATAAATTTGATCGTTAATATCATGGCGACCATTTTCTAACGCATTCAAATCTAACGTATTCAAATAATCACATACTTCAGCAATCACTTTTGGTAAACCAACTTTAAAATTTGGGCTGGTTAAGCTGCTAATAATCATAGAATTTTCCTTATAGTGGATAAAAGTTATCCTATGATAACAAGTCGGTTAAATGAAATAAAGTTATCAATCACACAAAAACCCCTGTATAATGCTTAAGCTTTATTTTCTACATTAGCGTGCGGCTATCAAAAGCAATTTTACTCACTCGAAGTGCGGTTATTTTTACAAAAGATTTCTTTTGCTAGTCGCAATCTGGAAAATAAAGCTTTGTTTTAAATATTATTTTGAAGGAAAACATTGTGAATCCAATTGTTAAACAATTTAAATACGGTCAACATACCGTTACTCTAGAAACTGGCGCGATTGCACGTCAAGCAACTGCTGCGGTTATGGCAAGCATGGACGATACCACGGTATTCGTGACTGTTGTTGCTAAAAAAGATGTGAAAGAAGGTCAAGACTTCTTCCCATTAACCGTAAACTACCAAGAGCGTACTTATGCGGCGGGTAAAATCCCTGGTGGTTTCTTTAAACGTGAAGGTCGTCCATCTGAAGGCGAAACTTTAATTGCACGTTTAATCGACCGTCCAATTCGCCCATTATTCCCAGAAGGTTTCTTCAACGAAATCCAAGTTGTGGCAACTGTGGTTTCTGTAAACCCACAAATCAGCCCTGACTTAGTGGCAATGATCGGTGCTTCTGCAGCATTAACCTTATCTGGCGTGCCTTTCAATGGCCCTATCGGTGCAGCACGTGTTGGTTTTATTGACAACCAATTCGTATTAAACCCAACTATGGCTGAACAAAAACAAAGCCGTTTAGACTTAGTGGTTGCAGGTACTGACAAAGCCGTATTAATGGTTGAATCAGAAGCAGACATTTTAACTGAAGAACAAATGTTAGCGGCTGTCGTATTCGGTCATCAACAACAACAAGTTGTGGTTGAAGCGATCAAAGAATTTGCGAAAGAAGCAGGCAAACCACGTTGGGATTGGGTTGCGCCACAACCAAACACAGATTTAATCAACAAAGTAAAAGCGATTGCAGAAGCGAGTTTAGGCGATGCATACCGCATTACTGAAAAACAAGCACGTTACGAACAGATCGATGCAATTAAAGCGGATGTGATTGCACAAATCACAGCTGAAGATGAAGAGATCAGCGAAGGTAAAATTGTGGATATTTTCACCGCACTTGAAAGCCAAATCGTTCGTGGCCGTATCATTGCAGGTGAACCACGTATTGATGGTCGTACCGTTGATACCGTTCGTGCATTAGATATTTGCACTGGTGTATTACCACGTACTCACGGTTCTGCAATTTTCACCCGTGGTGAAACGCAAGCATTAGCTGTTGCAACGTTAGGTACTGAACGTGATGCACAAATCATCGATGAATTAACAGGTGAACGTCAAGATCACTTCTTATTCCACTACAACTTCCCTCCATACTCTGTAGGTGAAACCGGTATGATCGGCTCGCCAAAACGCCGTGAAATCGGTCACGGTCGTTTAGCAAAACGTGGTGTAGCGGCGGTTATGCCTAGCCTTGCAGAATTCCCGTATGTCGTACGTGTAGTATCTGAAATTACTGAATCTAATGGTTCTTCTTCTATGGCGTCTGTATGTGGTGCATCTTTAGCATTAATGGATGCGGGCGTTCCAATTAAAGCTGCTGTTGCAGGTATTGCAATGGGCTTAGTGAAAGAAGAAGAAAAATTTGTGGTGCTTTCAGATATCTTAGGTGATGAAGACCACTTAGGTGATATGGACTTTAAAGTGGCGGGCACACGTGAAGGTGTCACAGCACTTCAAATGGATATCAAAATTGAAGGTATCACCCCTGAAATTATGCAAATTGCATTAAACCAAGCGAAAAGTGCACGTATGCACATTCTTGGTGTCATGGAACAGGCAATCTCAGCTCCACGTGCGGATATTTCAGATTACGCGCCGCGCATCTACACAATGAAAATTGATCCTAAGAAAATCAAAGATGTCATTGGTAAAGGTGGCGCAACAATTCGTTCATTAACTGAAGAAACTGGTACATCGATTGATATTGATGATGATGGTACAGTGAAAATTGCCGCAGTAGATAGTAATGCAGCGAAAAACGTAATGGGACGTATTGAAGAAATCGTTGCTGAAGTTGAAGCGGGCGCAATTTACAAAGGTAAAGTGACTCGTCTTGCTGACTTCGGTGCATTCGTCGCTATCGTTGGAAATAAAGAAGGTTTAGTTCATATTTCTCAAATCGCAGAAGAACGCGTAGAAAAAGTGAGTGATTATCTTCAGGTTGGTCAAGAAGTGACGGTTAAAGTGGTTGAAATCGATCGTCAAGGTCGTATCCGCTTAACCATGAAAGATCTTGCACCAAAACAAGAAACTGAAATTAACCAAGAAGATTCTGTAGAAGAACAGGAATAATCTTGGAATATAGAATCAAAACTTGGTAGCAACCGCTGCCAAGTTTTGTTGTTTTCCAACTTTTAGGCATAAAGAAAGCAAATGCGGTGTTTTCGCTTATCTCGCCATTTTATAGTCTATTTATTTAGCTTATGTGCGATCTTACTCCTTGCAGGCTGTGTTCAGTCTAGGGGCGGTTTTGTGTCTAAAAATCATGTCGTGTTGGCTGAACAAAACCCGAATACTCACTTTGAACAAGAAGTGATGATCGTGCGATTAAGCCAAGTACTACTCGTTGGAAAAATGAGTAATGAAGAACGAGCATCGCTACATTTTGAACGTGGCGTACTCTATGATTCCCTTGGATTATGGGGACTTGCTCGTTACGATTTTACTCAAGCCCTTGCATTACAGCCTAAAATGGCATCAGTGTACAATTACTTAGGGCTTTATTTATTGCTTGAAGAAGATTACGACGGCGCATTGGAAGCATTCAATACGGTGTTTGAATTAGATTCAAGTTATAACTATACCCACCTTAATCGTGGTTTAAATTTTTATTATGTAGGGCGCTACCATCTTGCTCAGCAAGATTTCTTACAGTTCTACCAAGCCGATACAAAAGATCCCTATCGTGTCTTATGGCTATATTTGAACGAACAAAAATTAAAACCACAAGAAGCCCAAACAAACCTTGTTGAACGAGCAAAAGGGCTATCAGAGGACTTCTGGGGTACACACATCGTTCAATATTACTTAGGACACATCTCTGTAGAAGAATTGCAACAACGTGCGAGTGAATTTGCTGAAAATTCACAACAATATGCTGGAATTCTCACAGAAACCTATTTTTATCTAGCAAAACAAAAACTCAATGTAGGGCTAGTAGATGAAGCGGCAGCTTTATTTAAACTAGCTATGGCAAATCAGGTTTATAACTTTGTTGAGTATCGTTTTGCCGCGTTTGAACTCATGAAACTAAAACCAGTTCAAACAGAAGACGAAAAAGAAGAGAAAAGTGCGGTAACAAAATCGGTTGTTTTCTAAAAATCAATCAAAAACTCACCGCTCTTTGCAGTAGCACGAATAGAAAAATTCATTCGCTCTACTCAACTTAATAAACCGAAGGCCTCTTTGAGCTTTCCTTATTTATATTCGAGTATTTTAATGACTGACAAAATTACTTTTAATGACTTAGGCTTACCTGAGTTCATCTTAAAAGCTGTTTCTGACTTAGGTTTTGAAACCCCTTCTCCAATTCAACAAGAATGTATCCCGCATTTGCTCAGTGGCAATGATGTGCTAGGTATGGCACAAACAGGTAGTGGTAAAACCGCTGCTTTTGCACTGCCTTTATTAGCACAAATCGATCCAAGTGAAAAACATCCACAAATGTTAGTGATGGCACCTACTCGCGAACTTGCTATTCAAGTTGCCGATGCGTGCGAACAATTTGTTAAATATGCTCATGGCTCCCGCATTGTTACCTTATATGGTGGCCAACGTTATGACATCCAGCTTCGTGCATTAAAACAAGGCGCACAAGTGGTAGTGGGTACACCAGGTCGTATTCTTGACCATATTCGCCGTGGAACATTAAATCTTTCAGAACTTCGTTTTATCGTATTAGATGAAGCAGATGAAATGCTACGTATGGGTTTCATTGATGATGTAGAAACCGTCATGGCAGAATTACCAGAAAATCACCAAACAGCGTTATTCTCTGCAACAATGCCTGAACCGATCCGTCGTATTACGAAACGTTTTATGAATGATCCGAAAGAAGTGAAGATCAAAGTTAATAACGAAAATGCTCCAGATATCGACCAAAGTTGTTGGTATGTGCACGGCGTGCGTAAAAATGAAGCCCTTCTTCGTTTCTTAGAAGTGGAAGATTTTGATGCCACGATTATCTTTGCTCGCACTAAAACAGGTACTTTAGACATTACAGAACTACTTGAAAAAAATGGTTTCCGTTCTGCCGCACTTAATGGTGATATGACACAACAATTGCGCGAACAAACCCTCGATCGCTTACGTAACGGCAGTTTAGATATCGTTGTGGCAACCGATGTGGCCGCACGCGGTATTGATATTGAACGTATCAGCCTTGTGGTGAACTACGACATTCCGCTTGATGCAGAATCTTATGTACACCGAATTGGCCGTACTGGTCGTGCAGGTCGTTCTGGTCGTGCTTTATTGTTCGTTGAACCTCGCGAGCGTCGTTTACTTCGTAATATTGAACACCTAATGAAAAAAGGTATCAATGAAGTAGAATTGCCAAATCATCTTGTGTTACAAGAATGCCGCCGCAAAAAATTCGTCACAAAAATTACGAAACAACTCGAGCATCACGATTTAGAACAATATCGTAGTTTATTAGAAGACTTATTCACAGCCGAGCAGGATCAAGAAGATATTGCTGCAGCAATGTTAATGTTGTTACAAGGCAAACAAAAATTAATTCTTCCTCCAGATCCGCCAATGGAAAAACGTCGTCGTGAACGTAATGAACGCGGTGATCGACGTGAAAATCCACGTTCAGCTGAACGTCGTGGCGAACGTAAAGGCTACGGCAATCCACAACCAATGGATTTATATCGTATTGAAGTGGGTCGTGCGGATGGTGTAGAAGTTCGCCATATCGTGGGGGCAATTGCTAACGAAGGTGATATCAATAGCCGCTATATTGGTCATATCAAACTTTATGATGATCACACTACCGTTGAATTGCCACAAGGTATGCCGAAAGAATTATTGCAACAATTCGGTAAAACACGCGTATTGAATAAACAAATGCAAATGTCTTTCTTAGGTGAGGTGAAGTCTGATAGTCCGCGTGGCAGCGATGATTTTAACGGTAAACGTAAAGGCCGTGGTGGCGATTTCCGTGGAGAACGCGGACGTAATGAACGCACTGATGACAATCGTGGAAATCGTAAATTTAATGAAAAAAGTAACCGCACTTTTAGCGATAAACCACGCCGTGATCGCCGAGGATAATATCCTTAAGATATAACGAATAGTGCTGTTTCCTAATGTTTTTGCATCATTTAAAATTTAGCACTATTGATAAAGTAGAATTAGCCCCTTGAACCTCAAGGGGCTTTTTATTGTCTATTGCTTAAATTCTGGCTACAATCCCGCAAAATTTTTATATAGGAAAAAATCATTGAAAGGTCTCTTTTTACGTATTATTACTGCCTTGGCTTTATTGCTTTGGGCTATTGATATGGTATTCCCATGGCAATTTCTACGCCATGCTGAAGAAAACCACTATACAGTAATTCAAGAACGAGGCTCACTCATTGTGGGCACAATGAACAACCCTATTTCTTATTTTATCAATAAAGACGGCGAACGAGGCTTTGAATATGAATTGGCTAAAGCATTTGCTGATTCATTAAGTGTAGAACTCGAAATTAAAACTTTCGATAATCAAGAACAATTATTTAATGAGTTAGATAAGCATAATATTGATTTAGCTGCGGCTCACCTTTTATATCATCCTAATAATACAGAACGTTTCCAAATTGGCCCAGCATATCATTCAGCTTCATGGCAATTAGCTTATCGAAAAAATGAACAACGCCCTAAAAATCTAGGCGATATCAAGAAAGAAATTTATATCGCTAACAATTCATCATTGGAAGAAACACTAAAAGAATTACAAAAACAATATCCACAATTAACTTGGAAAAGAAATCAAGCGTTTACTCAAGAAGAACTATTACTACAGCTGTCTGAAGGTAAAATTCCTTATGTCATTGCTAATTCCATTGATATTACTGCGATCCAACAAATCAAACCAGAATTAGTCATTGCCTTTGATATTACTGATGAAGCAAACATTCACTGGTATTTACCAAATAATGCCTACAATGATCTGCAAGCTGCCTTACTCAATTTTATGAATAATGCACAAGAAACAGGGCTAGTAGATAATTTAAAAGAAAAATATTTAGGGCATATTTCACAATTTGATTACGTGGATACTCGCTCTTATATGAACGCAATTGAAAATACACTGCCACAATTCTCACCGCTCTTTGAAAAATACAAAGGTGAATTAGATTGGCGATTACTCGCGGCCATCGCTTATCAAGAGTCTCATTGGAATCCTGATGCAACATCACCTACAGGCGTTCGTGGCATAATGATGTTAACTAAAGATACCGCGCAACATATGAACATCAGCGATAGAACAGATCCTGAACAAAGCATTAAAGCGGGATCAGAATATTTACACTGGCTGATTAATCAAATTCCAGAAACCATTGAAAAAGAAGAAAGAATTTGGTTTGCCTTAGCCGCCTATAACATGGGACTAGGCCACTTAATTGATGCACGTCGTTTAACTAAAAACCTTGGAGGAAATCCAGATAATTGGCTCGATGTGAAAAAAAATCTGCCTTTATTAGCAGAAAAACGCTATTATTCCCAACTGAAATACGGCTATGCGCGAGGCTATGAAGCCCATCAATATGTAGAAAATATTCGCCGCTATATGAATAGCATTGTGAATTATCATCGGGTCCAAGAAAATCAAACAACAAATGATAATGCCAACAATGAAAGTGCGGTTGAAAATTCAGAAGAAATAAAAGGAAAAAAGGATAAATAAAATGTTAAAACGCAAAACTTTTCTTAAAAAGAAAACCAATTTACAACAAACCTCTTTATCACGTAATCTACGTTTGAGACGCTTGAAACACCGAAAACAACAGCAATTTGCGAGACATTCATTACAATTTGTCGTACAAGAAATTTGTTGTTAATTAAAGCATCTCTATCCAACAAAAAACGGGTTAAAACTTATTAGTCTTAACCCGTTTTTTATCAAAATTTATACTGTTTAGCTTAAGCTAAAGGAATCTCCGCATCTGGCTCGCCAGTTAAGCGATTACGTAAATCGCGACGAATAACCTCGATATTCCAGAACCAGAAAATATGACCAACTAATTCTGAAATATGTTCATATAGTGGCCATTCTGCAACTGGTGGTGTTAAACCTAGTGCTGGGAAGGTAATATAGTGCACGCAAATATTAGCAATAATCCCAGCGCCAATGCCTTGCCAAAATTTAATTTTTGGAAAACGTTCTGCGACTAAGCAATAACCAATCGCAAAAACTAAAGAAAAGATCATATGGGTAACACCAATCCAATTGAATGCATGATCCGCAAAGGTAAATGCAGCATCTGTTGGATCAATACCTAAATAATCACGTAAGAACACGTGTGGTGGGTTTAAAAACGCACGGGAACATACTGCCAGCACTTGATCCTGAGTTAGACCAGTAATATCCACTTTACAAGCAGCCGCAAAGAAATCAATTGGACTACGTGGTGGAAATGGATGCTCGGCACCCCATTTAACAAAAGCAGAAATAATCCCTGCAACGATACCAACAAATACTGCCACGCCATAACGACGACGGTTTGCCGGACTTTGAGTAAAAATACCTGACATATTATTGCTCTCCAATAAAAGTAAAGAAAAAATAACCGCACTTTTACGTCATTGTTTATACAATTTAAAGTGCGATCCCTATTTTGTCGATATAATAAAATATGGGTAGAATACTAGAATGTTTTGTGGATTAGTCAAGTTATTATTCTGATTTCACACCAAGATTCCCAATTTTCACGCCTAATAATCCAATAAAAACGGGATCGAAATAATCACACAGAAATTTGAATAACTCATTTAGTTCTGTAAAAGAACGTTGAATTTTTATTTGATCTTCTAATTTACGAATGAACTCATAACGTACTCTATTTTCTTCAAAATATACAGTTAAAGTTAGGTAGATAGTTTCAAAAAAATGGCTTTTTGCCCCTTCTTCACCAGGAGCTAATGCGTACATTCCATGTATTATTAAATAGGACTTGAGGCTGATTTGACATTGTTATACTCCTTTTTACTATTTTTAGCCTAAGAAAAACCCGATTATAAAGTTTCTGTAATCAAAAAATTTATAATCGGGCTTTTCAAACATTTTCCCTGGATGTTTCGCTTTACGTTGGTAACTACCTTTCCCTTTACGTTTTTTCTCAACACGCTGGCGAAATAATTTATCATGCAATAATGCCATCACTGCATTATCTTTTATTACTCCTCGAGTATGCAAATAAACGGCTTCATTTTCAACCGCACTTTTTTGTTTCTTTCCCATAATTTTTCCTTAAAAAAGCCGCGGAAGGATTTCTGCGACGAGAGTATTATACGCACAAACGTTTAAATTACAAAATCTCAAGTACACTTTCTGGCGGACGCCCGATTTTAGCTTTATTACCATTGATAACAATTGGGCGTTCAATAAGCGCTGAATGTTCACTCATGGCTTTTAATAATTCAGCTTGAGAGAGTTCTAAATTATCTAAATTTAAGCTTTTATATAAATCATCTTTCGTACGCATCATTTGACGCACATCATCGATTCCTAATTTTTGGGCAATGCTTTGTAATTCATTAATGGAATACTGCTTTTGTAAATACAATTCAACGATTGGCTGAACACCTTGATTTTCTAATAATGCTAGCGTTTCACGACTTTTTGAACAACGAGGGTTGTGATAAATCACGACAGACATAGGATTTCCTCTTAGTAGCTATAAACACTATAAATTTTAACTTATAATGGCGAAAAATACTTATAGGAAAAGAAATTATGCTAGAAATGTTGAAAAGCTGGTACTCGCGTCGCTTAAGCGATCCACAAGCGATGGGACTATTAGCCATATTATTATTTGGCTTTATCTCCATTTATTTTTTTGGAAATTTAATCGCGCCTTTGTTGATTGCTCTAGTGTTATCCTATTTACTAGAAATGCCGATTAATTTTTTACATCAACATTTAAAATGCCCAAGAATATTAGCGACAATCATCATTTTTGGTGGCTTTATTGGACTAGCTACAATCTTCTTTTTAATCCTCATGCCAATGTTATGGAATCAAACAATTTCCTTATTAAGTGATTTACCCGCAATGTTTAATAAGCTCAATGAATGGTTACTAAACTTACCAGAGCATTATCCTGAGCTCATCGACTATTCAATGGTAGATTCTATTTTCAATTCTGTGCGAGAAAAAATCCTTGGTTTTGGTGAATCTGCTGTAAAACTTTCTTTAGCCTCCATCATGAACTTAGTTTCTTTAGGGATTTATGCCTTTTTAGTGCCGTTAATGATGTTTTTTATGTTGAAGGATAAATCAGAACTTTTACAAGGCGTGAGCCGTTTTTTACCGAAAAATAGAAACTTGGCTTTCAAAGTCTGGAAAGAAATGCAACAGCAAATCTCCAACTACATTCATGGAAAATTGTTAGAAATACTGATTGTCACGCTCATCACCTACATTATTTTCTTAATATTCGGGCTAAATTACCCGCTCTTATTGGCTTTTGCGGTGGGGCTTTCAGTTCTCGTTCCTTATATTGGCGCAGTAATTGTCACGATTCCTGTTGCATTGGTTGCGTTATTCCAATTTGGAATCAGCCCAACATTTTGGTATATCATCATCGCTTTTGCTGTGAGTCAGCTCTTAGATGGAAACTTACTCGTCCCTTATTTATTTTCTGAAGCAGTGAATTTGCATCCATTGATTATTATCATTTCAGTATTAATTTTCGGCGGTTTATGGGGATTTTTGGGCGTATTCTTTGCAATTCCTTTAGCGACTTTAGTGAAAGCCGTTATAAATGCCTTACCTCAAGATTAAAAATCTAAATTAAAAAATTATACAAATAAAAAATAGTTAACCGTGAATTTTTGGTTAACTATTTTTTATTGAAGTTTATTCTAAGAATAGAATTTAACTAAGGTAATTCGTCAATTTCCTTATCTACTTTAGGCGGGATCATATGTTCACGGCGTAATCCAACATCGTACGCAATTGCGATTGCAATAAAGATTGAAGAATATGTACCAAATCCAATACCTACAAGTAACGCCAAAGAGAAGTTATGAATTGATGGACCGCCGAAAAAGAACAATGCAATAACAACAATTAATGTTGTCGCAGAGGTCATGATGGTTCTTGATAAAGTTTGCGTTAAAGAAACATCAATAATATCAATCGTATCTAGACGTCTTATTTTTCTGAAGTTTTCACGAACCCGGTCAAAGACCACAATACTATCGTTGATGGAGTAACCCACCACAGATAAAATCGCGGCTACAAAAGTAAGATCAATTTCAATTTGTAATGCAGAGAATACCCCTAACGTAATAATTACATCGTGCGCAAGAGAGGCGATACCACCAAAGCCTAAACGCCATTCAAAACGTGACCCCACATAAATAAGCACCATTGCTAATGTCGCTAAAGTTGCATACACTGCACCTTGTGCTAATTCTTCACCGACATTTGGGCCAACGAACTCAATACTGTGAATTTGAATGTTTTTATCTACATTCTGTAGCATACTTTTGACTTGCTCACCAATAGCAGAATCATTATTACTTGCAGGTAAACGAATCATCACATCCTGAACCGAGCCTGTGGTTTGTACAATTGGGCTTTCAATTCCATTTTCGTGAAGTTTACTACGGATTTGTTCAAGGTTAGCGGATTGCGAGAAGTGAGTATCAAATACTACTCCACCAGTAAAATCTAAGCCCCAGTTAAATCCTTTGGTAATAATAAAAAATAGAGAAATTACCATTAAAAGAGCGGATAATATATAACCCCATTTACGCACTTTCATAAATTCGGTCAATGGGAACGGGAGCTTGATCCCATTGATTTCACGGATAAAATGTCCGTCTTTATCTTTTGTAAAAAGTTTCATCATTTCCCGCCTAAATTAATAATTTTTTAAGTTGTTTACCACCGTAAAGGGCATTAACTAATGCGCGAGTTCCTGTAATCGCGGTAAACATAGAAATCGCAACACCAAGTGAAAGCGTAATCGCAAATCCTTGGATTGGACCTGTTCCCACAGCATACAAGATAATTGCAGTTAAAATTGTCGTTAAATTCGCATCAAAAATAGAGGTAAACGCGCCGTTGTAACCTTCGTTGATTGCTTGTTGAATTGGGCGACCATTACGAATTTCTTCTTTAATGCGCTCAAAAATCAACACGTTTGCATCCACCGACATACCTAATGTTAATACGATACCAGCAATCCCTGGCATGGAAAGTGTCGCACCAGGTAAAATAGACATTAAACCCACTAACAACACAATATTAATGACCAAAGCAAAACTTGCGATAATACCGAACATTTTGTAGTAGAACAGCATAAAGATAATCACAGCGATGAGTCCCCAGAAACTTGCATTAATTCCTTGTTCCACATTTTGTGCGCCTAAAGATGGGCCAATTGTACGTTCTTCGACAATTTGAATTGGCGCAATTAATGCCCCAGATTTCAATAAGGTAGAAAGGTTATGCGCTTCTGCAATACTATCGACACCGGTAATTTGGAAGTTAGAGCTGAAACGACCTTGGATCGTCGCCACATTAATCACTTCCTCATGTTTTTCTAGAATGGTTTTACCATTTTCGTCTTTTTTACCGTTATCTTTATATTCAACATAAAGCGTCGCCATTGGTTTCTTATAATATTTTTTGGTGGTTTGAGACATAATCTCACCACCTTCACTATCCAAGGTTACACTCACTTGCGGAGTGCTTGAATGCTGATCTAAACCAGAACTTGAATTAATAATATGCTCACCACCTAATACCGCGCGTTTAAATAATGCAACAGGATGACCTTGGCGATCATATTTAACTTCCGAATCAGCTGGCAACATATTACGAGAAATTGCATCGGTCATAACATTTTGATTTACGATACGAAACTCAAGCGTTGCAGTTGCCCCTAAAATTTCTTTTGCGCGAGCAGTATCTTGAACACCTGGTAATTCAATTACAATACGCTCAGCGCCTTGACGTTGAATAACTGCTTCAGATACCCCTAATTCAGCAACACGTTTACGTAAAATCGTTAAGTTTTGCTCAATAGCTAAGTCGCGTGCTTCATTTAATGCTGAAGTTGAAAGACCTAAATTGATACTATCATTATCCAACTCTGTGATATCTAAGGTTGGATGCAACTGATGAATAATACGTTCCGCTTTAGAACGTTGACTTGCATCAGCCAATGTGACAGAAGTACCAAAATGCTCAGTATTTTTAATTGCCGTATATTGAATTTTTTCTTTGCGAAGTTCGTTACGTAAACTGTCTTGTAATTGCTCTTGGCGTTTTACAAGTGCAGCATTCATATCAACTTCCATCAAAAAACGAACCCCACCACGTAAGTCTAATCCCCATTTCATTGGGTTAGCACCAAACATGCTTAACCAAGCTGGAGTGGCAGGCGCAAGATTTAATGCAGTGGTGTAATTATTGCCAAGACGTTCGGAAATTTTATCTTTAGCGAGGAGTTGATCATCGGTATTAGTGAAACGAGCTAGAATTGAGCCGTTCTCAAGCACGATAGATTTGGTTGGAAGATTGTTGGTTTTAAGCACATCTTGAACTTGTCCAAGCACGCTAGTATTCGCTTCTTGACCGCGCGTACCAGAAATTTGAACCGCAGGATCTTCGCCATAAATATTTGGAAGAGAATATAAAATCCCGATGGCTACAATAAAAATCACCATCAAATTCTTCCATAATGGATAACGGTTTAACATAGTTTTCCTTTTATTTTCTAACGCACAGAGCCACAATTCGTGGCTCTGGAAAATAATTTAACATTACTCTTAAAGTGATTTTAATGAACCTTTAGGAAGAACGCTCACAATGTAGTTACGATTAATCGTAATTTCTGTCGCGTCGTTTAACGCAATCACGATGCTATCGCTACCTTCAGTTACTTTAGTAATTTTGCCGATTAAACCACCAGCAGTTAAAACTTCAGTACCCTTTGCAAGCTCAGACATCAATTTTTTATGTTCTTTATTGCGTTTAGCTTGCGGGCGATAAATCATAAAGTAAAAAATTAAACCAAAAATCACGAAAATAAATAACGTGGACATCGGGTTTTGTGCTTCCATTGTATGTTTTCCTTGTTAATTTAAGTTAAAAATTGCGCTTAAAATACCATAAATTGGCTTATTGGGAAAGGTGAACCACACTCAATATCCTACGTTATGGCGATTAATTTTATTTTTTCAAGATAACGATAAATTCTTTTTCCGAAGCGTAATATTGCTCGACCAAAGCAACAGAATTTTCCTTTGCAAAAATAGAAAAATTTTCTACCGCACTTTCAAGGTTTAAGCTCAACATTAGCTCATCATTTTTATCCAAATTTTTTAAGGCTTTTTTGGCACTTAAAATAGGAATTGGACATCGAAGTGCGGTTAAATTGAGCTGATATTTCATTCTTTAATTTGACGACGAGCACTCATGTTCTTGCCCATTTCAGCCAAAATATCCGTACTTAAGCATTCACGTCCCATTTCAAATAGCGGTTCTTCTAACGCAATATGACGATCATAACCTTGAATAAAGCGTTCAATTAAATGTTCATCAATATTTTGACGTTGTTCAGAAATAAGTTCTTCTAACTGCGCAGATAGTGCATTCCAATTTTCATGCAAATATTCATGCTGTTTTTCTAATTCATCAATGGAGCTTTGTGCTTGCGGAGCCACTTTGACTAATTGAGGGAAAAAATCTAATTCTTCATCCTCATGATGTAACGGTGCGGCACGATTGAAATAAGTTAAAATCTGGTCAACATCATTTAACACAGCCTGAGTATAACCATGTTTTTCTAGATAATCAGGCAAAATACTTAACTGACGACAAAAACGTTTTACCTTGCTATGACAGGCATAAAGCATTTCAATAGGTTCATTCCATGTGGCAAATTGTTGAGGTTCAAGAATTTGCATAAGGTTTCCTTTGTTAAAAAGTGCGGTCAAAAAACGCTTCATTTTTCTACCGTACTTTCATCAATTATGATTTATCCGCTAATTGTAATGGTGGAACAGGTTTGCCCATGCGAGCATAAAATTCCACAACAAAATCATCAAAACGATCATCTTCAATCGCTTGACGAATCTCAGCCATTAAACGTTGATAATAGCGTAAATTGTGAATGGTATTTAAGCGTGCACCTAAAATTTCACCGCATTTATCTAAATGATATAAATAGGCTTTGGTGTAGTTTTTACAGGTGTAGCAATCACATTCAGGATCCAACGGGCTGGTATCATCACGGTATTTTGCATTACGGATTTTAACAATGCCGTCAGTCACGAATAAATGGCCGTTACGTGCGTTACGAGTTGGCATTACGCAGTCGAACATATCAATACCACGACGCACGCCTTCCACTAAATCTTCTGGTTTACCCACGCCCATTAAATAGCGCGGTTTATCAGCGGGAATTTGTGGGCATATGTATTCTAAAATGCGGTGCATGTCTTCTTTGGGTTCGCCTACCGCTAAACCGCCCACCGCATAACCGTCAAAGCCAATATTCACTAAGCCTTCTAATGATACTTTGCGTAATTCTTCAAATACGCCACCTTGAATAATACCAAATAGGGCATTTTTATTGCCTAATTCATCAAAGCGATCGCGACTACGCTTCGCCCAACGAAGAGACATTTCCATGGATTTTTTCGCATAATCGAAAGTCGCTGGATAAGGCGTACATTCATCGAAAATCATCACGATGTCAGAGCCTAAATCATATTGAATTTCCATGGATTTTTCAGGTGAAAGGAAAATGCGCTCACCGTTAATTGGATTTTGGAATTTCACGCCTTCTTCGGTAATTTTACGTAATTTACCTAAACTAAATACTTGGAAACCGCCACTGTCAGTCAAAATCGGGCGATGCCATTGCATAAAGTCGTGTAAATCACCGTGTTTACGCATCACCTCTTGTCCAGGACGAAGCCATAAATGGAAGGTGTTACCCAGTAAAATCTCTGCACCTGTCGCACGCACTTCTTCTGGTGTCATGCCTTTTACGGTGCCATAAGTGCCCACTGGCATAAATGCAGGGGTTTCTACACTGAACGTGCCTTGTGGACGTTCAAATACCAAGCGACCACGACGAGCATTGCCGCTTGTTTTATCTAATTCATACTTCATTTTTGCTCCAACGAATAAACAGTTCGAAGATTTTTTTAAACAAAAAAGCCTGTTAAAAAATACAGGCTTTGTGCTATCATATTTCCAATGCTCTTTGAGCAGAGGCGGATCTGCTAAAATCAGTCCGCCAGTACGCACCTGACGGGCTGTTTGAGTAGATCCTTCATTTGTAATTAAATTGAGGATAAAAACTATGATTAATCTCATTATTAAACTAATCATTGTTATTCTACTTTGCCTACTATTGAAAGGTAGCGCTGGCTAGGTAGATTCTCCGACAAGGGATGGTTACCGCCATCTCTTGTTCTTTATTGTATGTGCTGACTAATTACAAGTCAAACAACTTATTCCAATCCTCTCACATTAGAATTTTTATTAATAAACATCGCATCGCCATAACTAAAGAAACGATATTTTTCTTGCACTGCATATTTATACGCATTCATAGTATTTTTATAGCCAGCAAAAGCTGAAACTAACATTATCAATGTGCTTTCAGGTAAGTGGAAATTAGTAATTAAACAATCCACTACTCGGAATTTTTTTCCTGGATAAATAAAAATAGAGGTATCAGAAAAATAAGGCTCAATTAAATCTGGATTGCCAAATTCTTCTGCAGAAAGCGCCGCACTTTCAATAGAACGAACAGAAGTGGTTCCTACTGCAATAACACGTTTACCCGCTTTTTTTGTTACAATAATTGCATTGCAAACTTCTTGGGAAACTTCTACATATTCTGTATGCATCACATGATCTTCAATATTTTCGACACGAACTGGCTGGAATGTTCCTGCGCCCACATGCAATGTGACAAATTCAAAATTCACACCTTTCTTTTTAAGTTTTTCAAGCAAGGGGTCATCAAAATGTAAGCCTGCTGTTGGTGCTGCTACCGCACCTGGGACTTTACTATAAACAGTTTGATAACATTCTTGATCTGCTTCCTCATCTGGACGGTCGATATAAGGCGGCAATGGCATATGTCCAATGGCTTGCAACACATCTAAAAGAGCGGTTGATTTATCACTTAATTCCACTTCAAACAATGCACCATGACGCGCTGTCATGACCGCTTTAATGACATTATTTTCGCCTAATTTATCTTCACCTAAAAATAATTCAGCCCCTTCTTTGGGTGATTTTGATGAACGAATATGTGCTAAGAAACGATACTCATCTAGCATGCGTTCAACTAAAACTTCAATTTTTCCACCGCTGGCTTTACGCCCAAACATCCTTGCAGGAATGACGCGAGTATTATTGAAAATCAATAAATCGCCTTCATCAATTAAATCCAATACATCTGAAAAGGTGCGGTCAATTACCGCGCCATTTTCCCCATTCAAATGCAATAAACGGCAAGATGCTCTATCCTCTTTTGGATAGCGAGCAATAAGTTCATCAGGTAAATCGAAATTAAAATCTGAAACACGCATAATAAAGTTTAGGTTAAATAAAATAGGCGGTAAGTCTAGTTTGAATCGGGGATGATCTCAAGAAAAAATAAAAATCTTATCTTCTATCATAGTTAAACTTTTTTATTTATCTATTAAGGTGATGCAAGTTAAGAAGTATTTAAGATAGAAAAATAGCTAGCAATTACGCTAGCCATTTTGATGAATTATAAATTTGCTTTTTTAGTTGCTTTTGCGTTTACATCACAATTTTTGATGATGATCTTATCGGTAGTTTTGCCTTTTTGAATTAAATTCACTGGCACAACAGAATCAAATTTATCTAAAGTTAAACCACTATCTACATTCCAAACATAGTCACCAGAAGTGAAACTTGTAAAATCGTTTTGTGATTTATCACGAGCAAAATCTTTTGCAATAATTTTGTTACCTAAACTAACCATTGCCGCAACTGGCTCTTGGTTTTCAAATTGATACACTGCAGTCACAGTTTTTTTATTACAAGAATAAACTACTGTTTTGTCAGTAATAGTTGACGCAGTTTGAGCAGCCATTTGAGTCGATGCTTTTTCCATTACTGGCGCTTCTTTTGCACATGCAGACAATACAACAGCGGCAGCAATTGCCGGTAAAACTTTAGTAAAGTTCATTATTAAATCCTCTTAATTAAGCCCCAATCTGGGGCGCTACTTAGATATGTTAAATAAAATAAAGTTCTATTTTAAAGTAAAAATTTGTTGAGATAAAAACTAAACAACTCGTCAAACAAATCCAACCTATCTACAAATAATGTTTTACCAACGATAGCCTAATTTCAAGCCTATATTGTGCTGTTTACTTAATTGCGAACCTTGCGATTGTGAAATAACAGCAGAAAATTGGAAATGTAAAATTTCCGTATTTAATCCAAGCTCTTTTTGCCAATAACGTCCAAATGGCTGTTGTAATGTAGCACTATTCACTTTGATCTGCATATTAGCATTAGATGCATCAACATAATTCACGGAGAAATAAGGCTTAACTGTGATGTTATTAGTTGGTGTAAAAGTATAATCGACCCGTACACCTGTATTATAGCGATTAAATGCAAGGCTAGGTGTTTGAACTATCACTCCTTCCGATTGATAGTTTTCACGTTCAATAAAATAGCGATTCCCCCCCAAATAAGGCTGAATACCTAATTGCCCTAAGCGGAACTGATAACTTGCATTTACACCATAATTTACCACTTTACGATAAATTTTTCGGCTTTGTTCTCCTGCTGTTTTACTTACACTGCTCCCCATTCCTACGCTTACACCGAACTGGAAATCCTTCCATTGATATTGAGCAAATCCCGATAGCATCATCAGTGTAGTATAATTTTTAACTTGCTCATCAAAGGTATTATCCGAACGGCTATGTGAGAAAACTGCCCCAATTCGTCCATTACCTAACGCTTTTTGCATCCCAATTTGACGCAAGTTAGTTTTCTGCTTATAAGCACGGAACGCATCAGAATCACAGCGTCTTTTATCCTGTACGATATTTGTCCACACCATAGGCTGCGTTTGCTCCACAAAAAGACGATCCAATTCATCTTGAACGGAAAGTATACCATTTACTGTAGCTGACAATTCCGATAACGCATTGTTTGAGTATTTGCTAATTAAATTTTTTTGTTTGAGCTGTTTTTTAGCTTCTATTCTTGCTTGCTCTTCCTGAGCTTTGCGTTTTTCTGCCTCAATACGTTCGTGCTCTTCTTGAGCTTTACGTTTCTCGGCTTCAATACGCTCTGCTTCTTCTTGAGCTTTACGTTTCTCAGCTTCAATACGTTCTTGCTCTTCTTGAGCTTTACGTTTCTCGGCTTCAATGCGTTCTTGCTCTTCTTGAGCTTTGCGTTTCTCGGCTTCAATGCGTTCTGCTTCTTCTTGAGCTTTACGTTTCTCAGCTTCAATACGTTCTTGCTCTTCTTGAGCTTTGCGTTTCTCGGCTTCAATACGATCAGCTTCCGCTTGTTTTAATTCTGCTTCTTTAATTGGGCTGTAAAGTCGATATTGATTACCGTCTTTAATTAACTCGTAACGCCATGCCCCCGCATCAACATATTGATTGGTTAATAAACATCTAATCCAGTCGTAGGCATTGTTCTTAGTGAGATGAGAGTAAGGTGATCGAGTCTCGTTGGTTCTGCACCTGTGTTACGAACATTGAGTTTAAATGTCCCTTGTGCTTGCCCATTGACCTGCAACTTATCGCCTAAATATTGATTCAAATGAGTAAGATAATTAAATGTTCCAGAACCATTTAAATCTCCATTAATCGT
Source organism: Haemophilus quentini (assembly GCA_001752465.1). Lineage (GTDB taxonomy): Bacteria > Pseudomonadota > Gammaproteobacteria > Enterobacterales > Pasteurellaceae > Haemophilus > Haemophilus quentini. The sequence continues at coordinate 38,748 of MDJB01000045.1, read as the reverse complement.
TAATGTATTAAATTGGTTACGGTTAGTTTCTTTCGCAAAATCAGGATTTAATGTGACTTCACTATTATTTAAAGCAAGATTACCTAATATTGTGCTCGTCGGCATTGTCCATTGTGATTGGTTTAAAGACACATGTGTGCCATTCTCACCTGTAATTTGATGATCAAATCTTGCATTATTAAATTTAAGCTGTGCAGAATGAGTTAATTGTGCATCACCTATTAAATTAGCATCATCTACGATAGAGTCAGCTTGATCTCGCAAAATTAAATTACCTTGATGAGTGGCTTTATTGATTAAACGGTAAGTCGAATATTCTTGTGCGGTTAGATTACCCGTTAATTGAGAATGATCCATCGTCATTTCACCAATATTCGATAAACTAACTGAACCATTGATTTGAGACGCGTCACTAACATTCACTCGTCCAGTTGAGCGAACATTACCATCGATAATTGATCTGGTAATATCTGCAGCCGATCTTTCCGTGGTAAGGTCAAGTAATCCATCCAAACGAGCATTATTGGAAAGAGTGATTCTATTGTTTCCTAAAGAACTCAAACTACCTGAATGTGCCGATTGATCTTTAAAAGTATAGGAGGCATTTTGGCTTAAAGTGACGCTACCATTCACCCGTGCGCTATTTGTCGCGGTTAATTCATTGTCCTTCGTCGCTTGAATATTTCCATTAACGGTGGAAGAATCGATGTTTAAATTCGCATTATCTTCAAGATGAATAGAACCAGTTGTAGCGGCGTGGTTAGTAATATTAATGTTGGTATCATTATAGGCAAGCATATCTCCAGTCATAGTGGCATCATTAATACTTGCTTGAACATTGCCATCAAGATGAATATCGCCTGCTTGGTTAGCTTTATAAGTTAAGTGATATTCACTATCAGAGTGGGCGTAAACAGCCCCATTAAGAGAAACTAATCCATTCACATTTAATCGAGCATGATCGGATAGTGAAATATGTCCATTAACTTGTGTAGTAGGAATAGATTTAATCACAGATGGTTCGGTAAGATTAACGGATTGACAAGTTGTTGCGCCCGTCCAATCAGAGCGAATACAAATTGTGTTTTCTTGATTTGGGATCACGCCAAAAGTAACCGATGTATTATTGCTAATATTCCATCCGTCTTTAATAGAAGAAACATTGCGAGAAACAAATGTATTACCATTCTGAATGTTAAAATTTCCAGCAACGAAAGAACGATTAATCCAATCATCATCCATTACCACTTCACCGCGTTTTGTGCCTTCCATTTTGGCATGGTGCGGATTTAAATGGTTATAAGCGTGTGGAGTAGGGCGACCGCTGAAAATTAAGTTGCCCCCGTTTTGGGTGATATTACCTTTTAGATTGGTGCCACCAGAAAATAAAAGATGATTTTCTTGATTGGTTGGAGAATAATTAACATTTAAACGCCCCGTGTTTTTTGCATCATCTTTATCGCCAAACCAACCATTAAAGGCAATGTCGCGTTTATTAGTAAGATCATTCTCTTTATTATTAATGATGTTGCTTCCCGTAAGGGTAATATTGGATTCTTTGTTGGCATTATGATTGACTAACATTGCACCTTCATCAACGTTTTGAATACGAGTAAAGGTAAGGTCATTCCCATTTAAATCCAAACGTCCACCTCGGAACCCGAAGTAGATATTATTTGGATCGACCTGATCTGCACTATTAAGTTTTACGGTTGCTCGACCGCTCACAATCCCCACTTCTTTGAAGGCTTGTTTCTGACCATTTGTATCTGCTTTCTGATCTAAAATAACGGTTCCGTTACCAACACTAATGTCACCCAAATTTTTCCCTGTGCCGTTTACAAGTAGTGTGCCGATCCCAAGCTTAGAGAGACGATCACCTTCGGGGTTTTTTACCTGCCATTCAACGGTGGCGTCTTCCCCAATAGAAACACCTGCGCCCTGCCAAGTTATATTATTTTCACTTGGTTTAACGGTGAAATCACCTTCAAAGTAAATCCCGCCAGCACCTTGATTGACATTATTTGCAATAGTAAGTATGCCTTTCCCCATGTCGCCTAAATAAATAGTTTTACCATTATGTTACGCAGGAGACCAGGGATTCGGTCCACCATAACTTGGGGATATATCGCCATTTTGATCTCGGGCTTTCTCGAGAAGAGTGCTCTTATACAGCCCCACTTCTTTAGGCTTTCTTCCATTTTGAGAGATGGTACCTTTCCCGTCCTCTACGGTTTTAAAGACGTAATGGGCATTATTGGCAAATTCTCTTATCGTTGTGTCATTATTTTGCACTTCTTCAAGGTACTCTTGGCGAGCAACTTGGTATCCATTGCCTACCGCTGCGTAAGGGTGTCCTTCACGCAACACGCCATTTAATAACCACTTGCCTTTATCTTTATCATAAATAAACATAGGGGATCCGCTATCGCCTTGCGCCCCCGCAATCGGTAATGGTCCATATTCATTAGGGTTTTGTACACGTCCATTAAGATAAAGATCGCCGTTTCTTGTACCGCCATCCATAAAGGTATTACCTCCTGTCAGCCATGTACCACCATAAGCTAAGTCACCATTGGTTTCATTATTATCATTCTTCCAATATTGGTGTCCGCTTCCTGCGCGTACTCGCATAGGATATTTTTTTAAGTCAGTGTAAACATTACCGTGAGTGTTTGTTACCATCTCAATTGGTGCGACTTCTGTTACAAACTTAGCAAGACGAGGATGTTGGTAATCCGTCATAAATGGATGTCGAGCATCATTGACATAGTTATATCGTTTAACAACTAGATATTTATAGTTATGTCGATCGGGATTGCGTCCAAACTCACCAAAATCGACATCTTGATATCCCACGTTGTGCGCCACACTCACTAAATGTTGATCGCCCACTAGTGTGGCATAACCACCTTTTGCAAGCGAAGATAAATCAGGCATTGGCACACCTTTCATCATAGTACCAATCATTTCACCTTTCTTGTTATAAATGTCAATATTTTGCGCACCAACCGTAAACTTGCCTTTGTTTTCAGCAAAGTCACGATAGTATTGATAATTGATGCCAAAATAAGTATGTCCTGCCCAAGCTTGCGATACTATCCCTAATGAAATGCAAACAGTTAAAAAATTAAAACGAAATATAGTTTTTTTCATAAGATTTACTCAATAAACAATTTGTTATGTATAAAACTTATAGTTAAACATTAAAAGTGCGGTAATTTTCTGAAAAGATTTCAGATAAAAACTGAAAGGTTTAGGAGAAAATGAAGGTTAAGAATTATACATCATTAAATAAGCAATCGTCAGGAACTTTGGTTACCGATTGATAGGTAATATTATCGCCCTATATAATATTGGGAATAACTTTTACAAATAGAGATTAAATTAAACCTACATATAGCAAATAAAATCACCGCACTTTATATCTACGTTCTATAAAGTGCGATAATTTTTAACGTTTTTCCAAAATTGGTTTAAGGAATCTCGCTGTATGAGATCCTTCGACTTTAGCTACTTCTTCAGGCGTGCCAGTAGCAATAATTTGTCCGCCACCGCTTCCCCCTTCAGGACCAAGATCGACAATCCAGTCTGCCGTTTTAATCACATCAAGATTATGTTCAATTACGACGATAGTATTTCCTTGGTCGCGTAATCGATGCAATACTTCAAGTAATTGCTTAATGTCAGCAAAATGCAAACCTGTAGTCGGCTCATCTAGAATATACAAGGTTTTACCCGTATCACGTTTAGAAAGCTCAGTCGCTAGCTTAACGCGCTGCGCTTCACCGCCTGAAAGTGTTGTGGAAGATTGGCCTAATCGAATATAGGATAATCCCACATCCATCAAGGTTTGTAATTTTCTTGCAATCATTGGAATCGCATCAAAAAACTCGCGAGCCTCTTCCACCGTCATATCCAAAACTTGATGAATCGTTTTGCCTTTGTAACGAATTTCTAAGGTTTCGCGGTTATAGCGTTTACCTTTACATTGGTCGCAAGGAACATAAACATCGGGTAAAAAATGCATTTCAACTTTGAGTACACCGTCGCCCTGACAAGCTTCACAGCGTCCACCTCGTACGTTAAAGCTAAAACGTCCTGGATTATAACCACGAGCACGTGCTTCTGGCACGCCTGCAAAAAGTTCACGAATCGGGGTAAATAAGCCTGTATAAGTGGCTGGATTTGAACGTGGCGTACGTCCAATCGGGCTTTGGTTAATATCAATAACCTTATCGAAATACTCTAATCCCTCGATAGATTGATAAGGTGCATAATCCGTCTTTTCTGCTCGATTTAATGCATTTTGCGCAAGTGGAAATAAAGTATCATTAATGAGTGTTGATTTTCCTGAGCCTGATACACCGGTTACGCAAGTAAACAAACCAACGGGAATATCTAAATTCACATTTTTTAAGTTATTACCTGATGCTCCTTTAAGTTTGAGCCATTTTTTCTTATCAAGTGCGGTGCGTTTTTTAGGAATTTCGATTTTATCTGCACCCGATAAAAATTTTCCCGTGATGGAATTTGGATTCAGCATAATTTCATCGGCATTTCCTTGCGCAATAACTTGCCCGCCATGCACGCCAGCACCAGGTCCAATATCAATAATATGGTCAGCCGCACGAATCGCGTCTTCATCGTGTTCCACAACAATTACCGTATTACCAAGATTACGCAGATGAATTAACGTATTAAGTAAGCGTTCATTATCACGTTGGTGCAAGCCAATCGAAGGTTCGTCTAATACATACATTACACCAACAAGTCCCGCACCAATTTGACTAGCAAGGCGAATACGTTGTGCTTCACCGCCTGAAAGAGTTTCAGCAGAACGAGAAAGAGAAAGATAATTCAAACCAACATTGACTAAGAACTGCAAACGCTCGCGAATTTCTTTAAGAATTTTTTCTGCAATTTGCGCTTTTTGACCACTTAAAGAAAGTGCGGTAAAAAATTCGAGCGTTTCACCAATACTTTTTTCCGCGATCATTGGTAAATTCGTTTTTCCAATATACACATTACGCGCTTCTGGTCGTAAACGAGATCCGCCACAATCTGCGCAAGGTCGATTGCTAATATTTTTCGCTAATTCTTCTCGCACCGACATTGATTCCGTTTCTTTATATCGGCGAGCCATATTATTCAAAATACCTTCAAAAGGATGCTTGCGAATAACCACATCGCCACGATCATTCATATATTGGAATTCAATTTCCTCTTTGCCTGAACCATGCATAATGATGTGTTGAATTTTCTTTGGCAAAGATTCATAGGGCGTTTCAACATCAAAATTATAATGTTTCGCCAATGAGGTGAGCATTTGATAATAATAGAAATTACGACGATCCCAACCTTTCACCGCACCACCAGCAAGGGAAATAGTTGGATTTTGCACCACACGATCTTCATCAAAATATTGTTGCATACCCAAACCATCACAAGTAGGGCAAGCTCCAGCAGGGTTATTAAAGGAAAATAAACGAAGTTCTAATTCTGGCACAGAATAACCACAATGCGGACAAGCAAAATTTGCCGAAAAAACTAATTCTTCCGCTTTCGGATTATCCATATCTGCCACAATCGCGGTGCCACCTGAAAGCTCTAATGCGGTTTCAAAAGACTCAGCTAAACGTGTTGCTAAATCTGACCGCACTTTAAAGCGATCCACCACCACTTCAATAGTATGTTTTTTCTGTAATTCTAATTTGGGCGGATCAGATAAATCGCAAATTTCGCCATCAATACGTGCACGAATGTAACCTTGTGCAGCAATATTTTCTAAAATCTTAACGTGTTCGCCTTTTCGATTTTTGACAACTGGCGCAAGTAACATCATCTTGCTGTCTTCTGGCAAACTTAATACCTTGTCCACCATTTGACTAATCGTTTGTGCAGTTAATGGAACATCATGATCTGGACAACGCGGTTCACCTACTCGAGCAAACAATAAACGTAAATAATCGTAAATTTCCGTAATTGTTCCCACCGTAGAACGTGGATTGTGTGAGGTAGATTTTTGTTCAATGGAAATTGCAGGGGAAAGCCCCTCAATAGAATCCACATCAGGCTTTTCCATTAAAGATAAAAACTGACGTGCATATGCTGAAAGAGATTCAACATAGCGGCGCTGCCCTTCTGCATAAAGTGTATCAAACGCTAAAGAGGATTTTCCCGAACCTGAAAGCCCAGTAATCACCACAAGTTTATTGCGTGGAATAGTCAGATTAATATTTTTCAGGTTATGGGTTCGCGCCCCGCGAATATCGATATTTTCCATAAAATAACTCAAAAGGATGAAATAAGTTTAAATTCTGCGATCATTATCGCATATTTTAATATCTGTGCAAATATCCAGTTAAAATATATAGATCTTTTGAAAAATTTCAGGCAAAATAACCGCACTTTTTTAGATAAAAAATGAGGTTTTTTTTATGGCTGGAGTTAATAAAGTCATTATCGTGGGTCATCTAGGCAATGATCCTGAAATTCGTACCATGCCAAATGGCGATGCCGTAGCAAATATTAGCGTAGCGACTAGTGAAAGCTGGAATGACCGCAATACTGGCGAGCGCCGTGAAGTAACGGAATGGCATCGCATTGTATTCTATCGTCGTCAAGCGGAGATTTGCGGTGAATATTTACGCAAAGGCTCTCAAGTATATGTGGAAGGTCGTCTAAAAACGCGTAAATGGCAAGATCAAAATGGTCAAGATCGTTACACCACAGAAATTCAAGGTGATGTAATGCAAATGCTTGGTGGGCGTAATCAAGCTGGTGGCTACCCTAGTGATATGGGATCTGCGCCACAACCTTCTTACCAAGCTCGTCAAACTAACAATGGTGGTAGTTATCAATCATCTCGTCCAGCACCACAACAAGCTGCACCACAGGCTGAGCCACCAATGGACGGATTCGATGACGATATCCCGTTCTAATTCAAACGGACTCAAACAAAAAGGAAGCAATTTGCTTCCTTTTTAGTTGAAATGTATTGAAATCCTTTTAAGAATTATTATTTGACGTTTCTTCAGATTCCTCAATCAATATTCCTGCGGTTTCATCATTTAATGCCTGAGCATCGATATGAGGTTTAATGAATGGTTTTGGCGTCCAATATTTTTTCAAGATTTCATTAGAAAAACCATGCAAAACTTCCTCATTTAGGCGTTCTTGATCCAATGCTCTCACTTCTTTAATAACTTCATCAGCCTCAATCTTATCAATACCAAGTTTCATCAATGTTGCTTGGCTAAGTGCAATGGCGGATTCAAAAGTTTCACGTACAATAAAATCCACATCTTGCTTAATTAGGCTCACCGTCGTTTTTCTATCATAAGTGCGGGTTAAAATCGGCAAGTTTGGATAAGCCTCTTTAAGTTGGCTCACAATCGTTTCAATGCGATCTGTATCATTAATACCAATTACCACACATTTAGCTTTTTCAATTCCCGCGGCGTAAAGTACATCCAAACGAATACCGTCACCATAATAGACTTTAAAACCAAATTTTGCCGCAGCACGGATATTTTCTATATTACGATCAATCACTGAAACGCTGATGCCTCGGATTAATAATGTTTGACATACGATTTGACTAAAACGACCAAAACCAATTACAAGCACGTTATCTTCTAAATCCTCAATAGGCGATAGCTCGCTCGTATCTGGTTGATTCGGCGATTTTCTCTCTCCACATTGCGCTAATTTACGCGTAATTTGTGTAATAAATGGAGAAAATAACATGGAAATAATTACTGCAGCAGTAAAAGTGGCGTTTTCATGGTTGCTCATTACGCCCGCACTTGTTGCGGCAGAGAAAAGTACGAAAGCAAATTCACCACCGTGTGCCAAGAGTGACATTCTTCCCACTGCTTCTCTATGTTCTAAGCGAGTAATTCGAGCAACAACATACACAGAAAGTCCTTTGCCAATAATGTAAAGGAATACAATTCCGAGTAATAATAACCAATGATTGAAAACTAAACGTAAATCCAACGACATGCCCACGCCCATAAAAAACAGGCCAAGCAATAAACCACGAAATGGCTCTATATCCGCTTCTAATTGATGGCGGAACGAAGACTCTGACAGCATAACGCCTGCTACAAATGCCCCCATTGCCATTGAAAGTCCGCCTATTTCCATGGCTAATGCTGCGCCAAGTACAACTAATAAAGCAGCCGCCGTCATCATCTCACGAATATGTGCTTTAGAAATTAATCGGAATAACGGATTCATTAACCATTTACCCGCGACAATCAAGCCGATTACCGCGCCTAATGCGATGCCGATTGACATCCAATCGGTATGAGTGCTTTCTTCAGAATGAGGCGCAAGAAATGCCACTGATGCCAATAATGGCACAATAGCAATATCTTCAAAAATTAAAGTCGAAATAATTCGCTGACCTTTAGATGTGCTGGTAATACAACGTTCTTCCAAAGTTTGCATCACAATAGCAGTTGAAGAAAGTGTAAATCCCATGCCTGCTATAAACGCGACTTCTTTCGGTAAATCGAGCAAATAAATTCCAGCTAAAGTAAGCAATACACCACACAATCCAACTTGTAATAACCCCCGCCCAAAAATTGCTTTTTTCATAGACCAAAGCCGTTCAGGGTGCATTTCAAGCCCAATAATGAACAAGAACATTACAACACCCAATTCAGCCAAATGCACGACCGAAGCCGGATCTTGAATAACACCGAAAACTGAGGGACCAATCATACAGCCTGCCACTAAATATCCTAGCACACTACCAAGCCCTAGGCGTTTAAATAACGGTACAATAGTCACGCTAGACGCAAGCAAAATTACGGTTTTAATCAGATCTGAATCGGCAAGATGGGCAACAGCATTTGACATAGATATTCTCGAATAAGGGGAAAGATGGCTTACATTCTAGCTTGTTTTTACTAAATAAAAAAACACATCAATAACTTAAACTTGATATAATTCGTCACAATTTTTCACCGCACTTTTCAAGTATGTCGTTACAATTCAATATAATCGCCTTATTACTGGTGATTTTAATTATTCTCGGGTTACTCAGTCACAACAGCGCGATTACCATTTCTGCTGCCGTATTACTTATCATGCAGCAAACTTTTTTATCTTCACACATTCCTTTGCTTGAAAAATATGGCGTTAAAATTGGTATTATTATTTTAACCATTGGGGTTTTAAGCCCCTTAGTTTCAGGGAAAATTCAGTTGCCTGATTTATCAGGTTTTCTTAGTTGGAAAATGGCACTTTCCATTTCTGTTGGTGTGCTTGTGGCATGGCTTGCAGGCAAAGGTGTGCCTTTAATGGGCGAACAACCGATTTTAGTCACTGGCTTGCTTATCGGCACAATTATTGGTGTAGCATTTTTAGGTGGGATTCCTGTTGGTCCACTTATTGCTGCAGGTATATTAGCTTTACTTTTAGGGAAAATTTAAATGAAAAACAAATATCTCACTCTTGCAACTTTAAGCGGCTTCTTCTGTGTCGCTCTAGGCGCATTTGCAGCACATGGCTTAAGCCATATATTAGAAGCAAAAGCATTATCATGGATTGATACGGGTTTAAAATATCAAATGTTCCATACTATTGCAGTACTTGCCGTTGCATTATCTGCTTTACGTGACAACAAATTCGCCCGATTATCCATGGCTTCTTGGTTAATTGGAACCTTATTATTTAGTGGAAGTTTATACGCACTCGCTTTCGGAGCAAATAATGTAATAGTGTGGATTACGCCTATTGGCGGAACTTTATTTTTAATCGGGTGGATTAGCTTAGCTTACGGAAGTTTCAAAAGTAAATCGCTATGAAAAACAGATCGATAAAACACGCATTAAGCCCTTTACAGCAATCTCTTTTTTCTCAATTAAATGACATCATGTTTGTGGATAAACGTCGTTTATCCGCCCGCATTCATGGTATTGGAAAAATTAAAAGCCAAGAGGCTCAACAAGCTGTTGCCGCTGAAATCCAGCTGCAGATTGAACAGGCTCAATTACGTGTAAAAAATCGTAAAAGTGCGGTCAAAAATCCGATTGTTTTTCCAGAGAGTTTGCCGGTTAGTCAACGCAAAGCAGAAATTCAAAAACTGCTTTCTGAACATCAGGTCATTGTGGTGGCAGGGGAAACCGGTTCAGGTAAAACCACCCAATTACCGAAAATGTGTTTGGAGTTAGGTTTCGGCAATTTAGGCATGATTGGTCATACTCAACCTCGTCGTATTGCTGCTCGTTCGGTGGCGGCACGTATTGCGGAAGAACTGGAAACGGAGCTAGGCGGTTTAGTTGGTTATAAGGTTCGTTTTAACGATCAAATCAGTGATGATACACAAATCAAGTTGATGACCGACGGGATCCTGTTAGCGGAAATTCAAAACGATCGTTTTCTCAATCAATATTCTTGTTTGATTATCGATGAAGCCCACGAACGTAGCCTAAATAACGATTTTATTCTCGGTTATCTGAAACAGCTTTTACCACGTCGTCGTGATTTAAAACTCATCATCACCTCCGCAACCATTGATGTAGAACGCTTTTCTAAACACTTTAACAATGCGCCGATTATTGAAGTCTCGGGCAGAACCTATCCTGTTGAAGTGCGTTATCGTCCCGTAGTGGAAGAAGACGATCAAGATCAGCTACAAGGCATTCTTAACGCGGTGGATGAACTGCAAGCGGAAGGTCGAGGCGATATTTTGATCTTTATGAACGGTGAGCGTGAAATTCGTGATACCGCCGAAGCTTTACAAAAACAAAATCTAAAACACACGGAAATTCTACCGCTCTTTGCTCGCTTGTCTGTGCAAGAACAGAATAAAATTTTCCATCCGAGCGGATTAAATCGCATCGTGTTGGCGACCAACGTCGCGGAAACTTCATTGACCGTGCCAGGCATTAAATATGTGATTGACCCAGGTACAGCGCGTATTTCCCGTTATAGCTATCGCACCAAAGTACAACGTTTACCGATTGAACCCATTTCACAGGCATCCGCTAATCAGCGTAAAGGCCGTTGTGGTCGTGTGAGCGAAGGGATTTGTATTCGTTTATATTCGGAAGAGGATTTTAATTCTCGTCCGGAGTTTACCGATCCTGAAATTTTACGCACAAATTTAGCCTCCGTTATTTTACAAATGACAGCGTTGGGTTTGGATGATATTGAAGCTTTCCCATTTGTTGATGCGCCAGATAAACGCCATATTCAAGATGGTATAAAACTGTTGGAAGAATTGGGCGCGTTTGAAATGGTTCGCACCAAATCAGGTGAGAAACGTCAATTAACGGCTGCTGGCCGTCAATTAGCGCAACTCCCAGTGGATCCACGTTTAGCGAAGATGTTGTTGAGTGCTGTCTCACAAGGTGCGTTGCATGAAATAATGATTATTGTCGCCGCGTTATCCATTCAAGATCCGCGTGAACGCCCACAAGAAAAACAACAGGCCTCCGATGAAAAACATCGTCGTTTTGCCGATAAAAAATCAGATTTCTTGGCATTCTTAAATCTTTGGCGTTATCTACAAGAACAACAAAAAGAATTGAGTAAAAACCAATTCCACCGTCAATGTCAAAAGGATTTCTTAAATTATTTACGTATTCGTGAATGGCAAGATATTTACCATCAAATTCGTTTAACCGTCCGTGAAATGGGCTTGCCGATTAATTCTGAAAAAGCAGAATATCAGCAAATTCATACCGCACTTTTAAGCGGTTTGCTTTCTCATATTGGTTTAAAAGAAGCAGAGAAACAACAATATCTTGGTGCACATAATGCCCATTTTGCAATTTTCCCAAATTCTGTGCTTTTCAAAAAACAACCGAAATGGGTGATGGCGGCAGAGTTAGTGGAAACTTCCAAACTTTGGGGGCGCATGGTGGCGGAAATCGAGCCAGAATGGATTGAGCCACTTGCCGAGCATCTAATTAAAAAATCCTATTCAGAACCGCGTTGGTCGAAATCTCGTGGCGCCGTGATTGCAGATGAAAAAGTCACGCTTTACGGTGTGCCGATTGTGGCTGCGCGGCTAGTGAATTACGGTGCTATTGATCCAACGGTGAGCCGTGAGATCTTTATTCAATCTGCCTTAGTGGAAGGGGATTGGAATACCAAACATAAATTCTTCAAAGAAAATCAACGACTCGTTCGAGAAGTAGAAGAGTTGGAACACAAAAGCCGCCGCCGCGATATTTTGGTGGATGATCGCACGCTTTTTGAATTTTACGATCAGCGTATTGGTACGGAAGTAGTTTCCCAAAAACATTTTGATACCTGGTGGAAAAAGGCGCAGCAAAAAGATCCCGAATTGCTTAATTTTGAACGTTCATTCTTGATTAATGATGATGAGGAACAATTGAGCAAGCTGGATTTCCCGAATTTCTGGCATCAAGGTAATTTGAAACTCAAACTGACGTATCAATTTGAACCAGGCACCGATGCGGACGGCGTGACAGTACATATTCCGTTGCCATTGCTCAACCAAGTGGAAATGACAGGTTTTGACTGGCAAATTCCAGGCTTGCGTGAAGAATTGGTGATTGCGCTGATTAAATCTCTGCCGAAATCTTATCGCCGTAACTTCGTACCTGCACCTAATTATGCCCAAGCTTTTTTAAGTCGTGCCGTGCCATTGGAGAAACCGTTATTAGATACGCTAATTTATGAATTACGTCGTATGACGGGCGTCACCGTAGAAGCGGAACATTGGAATTGGGAACAAATCCCAAGTCATTTGAAAATGACGTTCCGTGTGGTGGATGAAAACGGCAAGAAAATTGCCGAATCCATGAATTTGGACGAGCTGAAATTCAACTTAAAAGATCGCGTACAGGAAAGCATTTCTGCTGTGGCAGATGATGGCATTGAGCAAAGCGGGCTGCATATTTGGAGCTTTGCAGATTTACCACAATGTTACGAACAAAAACAACGTGGTTTTAGCGTCAAAGCGTTCCCCGCCATTGTAGATGAAAAAGATGCTGTAGGTATCAAACTGTTTGAAACAGAGTTTGAGCAAGCAGTAGCGATGCAACAAGGTTTACGCCGCTTGTTGTTGCTCAATGTACCGTCACCGATTAAATATTTACATGAAAAATTACCGAATAAAGCTAAATTGGGTCTGTATTTTACTCCGTTCGGTCGCGTGTTGGATTTGATCGATGACTGTATCGCTTGTGCGGTGGATAAGCTGATTACCGATTTTGGCGGTTTTGTGTGGGATGAAGCGGGCTTTGAAAAATTGCGTGATTTCGTGCGAGAAAACCTTAACGAAGTGACCGTGAATATTGCGCAGAAAGTGGAACAAATCCTATCTCTCAATCACGCCTTAAACCAACGTTTAAAAGGCAAAATGGATTTCACGATGGCCTTTGCGTTTTCTGATATTAAGACGCAATTAAGCGGGCTGATTTATCCAGGTTTTGTGCAAAAGAGCGGTTATGATCGCCTACCGGATTTACAGCGTTATCTGCAAGCCGTTGATAAACGTATTGATAAACTGGCTCAAGATGTAAATCGTGATCGTGCGGCGATGCTACGCGTGGAACAGGTACAACAGGCTTACCAACAATTACTCGCTAAACTGCCAAAATCTAAACCAATTTCCGATGAGGTCGCGGAAATTCGTTATATGATTGAGGAATTGCGCGTGAGTTTATTTGCGCAACAGTTAGGCACGAAGTATCAAGTGTCGGATAAGCGGATTTTGAATATGATTTTAAATGTTTGAACGTAATTAGGGGAAGATATGCCTAACAATATCGAGTACCAATTTGAATTTTTATGCCATGCTATGAGAATGCAGCTAGAGCAGATTCTTAAGTATCCTGATTTAGTTGGTGTAGATGAGAAAGAAGCTATTTTTAATGTTGAAATATCTGTAAAAAGTACATTAGATGCTTTTCATAATGTATATGATGCAATACAAGAATCATCTAAGAAGTCAATCAATTGGTACAGTTATCCAGAATTGCATGTTATTTTATCACTGAGAAATGCTAAACATCATAATAAGGGATTAAGAAGTATTTTCTTTGAAGAGCGAAACTGTATTTATGTTAATTTTCAACAGAAGGATAAAGATACATTTCCTTGTATTATCTATCCTGTAAGGTGGATTGATATATATAACTACATAATGAATGATAAAAAAGGACGCTCTAAATATCAGTTATTAGCTGAATATTTGAATATAGATGCTTTTGAACATGAATCAATTATTCATGGGGTTAGTAAGGAGCTTATTTATATAAACATTATTCCTTTAATGTTACAAGCTGGTAGTAAATTGGTTGATATATGTAAAGAATATATACCAGAAGAGTTAACTAGTTGTGAGGCAAGATTTTTTATGGAGCATTTTAAAGATATATCTGAGTGCAAGCCTGAATGTATATTTCCTTATAATAAAGACGTTTACAAATCTAACATTAATACTATAAATAGGATAACAGAAATGATTATAGGTAAAGACAATCCATATTTAAAAGATATTAGATATTTATCACCACGATAGCCCCCCGCGATGGCGCACGTTTCCTAACGTGTGCCTTTTTCTAAAATATAAGCCCAAGATAGCGTAAGCGTCCACGCTTGTACTTATTTGGTCCAAGCGAGGACGCTTGAACCATCGCTCTGTTTTTAGAAAGTGCGAGCATTTTTTAAAACGTTTTTCAACTTCAAAAACAGGTTCAAAATCTACCGCGCTTTTGCTTATCAAAACCCCACATAAACCTTCTTCCCCAATCCTTCTGCGATACATTATAGAAAAATTACGAGTCAGTTTATTTGCTCAACAGCTGGGAACAAAATATCAAATATCGGATAAAAGAATAGAAAATATTATTAGTCAATATTAATGATAATAATACTCAAAATTAAGGCGTTATAAATCGCCTTAATTTATTCAAAACAACACATACCTCTTTGTGAGTATTTTAAAAAATAAGTTTGATCAATCTCAAATTTTTTAATTTTGCGAGTAGAAAAACTTTTTTCTTTTGGTATCTTACGCTCGAATGGAACTATATATCCACATTTTATGTGGATATTAAAAATAATTCTCAACTTTCTACTTAACCTAACCTTTTTATTACAACAAATGGAGTGATTATCGTGAACGCATTCAAAAAAAGCCTCATTGTGGCAGCGTCTTTCGCGAGTTTAAGCTTATTTAACTCAGCGGTAGCTGATATGGTTTATAAGCCATTAGAACAACCTGTTGAACCAGTAAAACCAGATTTGAAAATTGAATCTGTAAATGAAAAATTTGCAGAAAAATATCCAAATCAATATAATAGCTGGCGTTCAACTGCAAACGGCAACGGCGAAAAAATTATTTATGCCGATGAAGAGAATCCACGTTTAATCGTTCTTTGGGGCGGTTATGCATTTGCAAAAGAATACAATGCGCCACGCGGCCACTTTTATGCGGTCACTGATGTTCGTAGCATTCTGCGTACTGGTGCACCAAAAACTGCAAATGATGGTCCACAACCAATGGCATGTTGGACATGTAAAGGCCCTGATGTTCCACGTTTAATCGCGGAGTGGGGGGAAAAAGATTATTTCAATGCGAAATGGGCAAAAGGTGGTCCAGAAATCGTGAACTCAATCGGTTGTGCTGACTGTCACGATACGACTTCTAAAGATTTTGCTGAAGGTAAACCAGCATTGCGTATTGCTCGTCCACATGTGCTACGTGCATTAGATCACTTAAATAATGCAGTTCAAGCTAAAGCAAAAGCAGAAGGCAAAACCACACCTAACTTAAGTTTTAACACAGCAGAACGTACCGAAAAACGTGCAGAAATCTGTGCAAACTGTCATGTAGAATATTACTTCGCAGGCGACATTAAACAAGTGACTTTCCCTTGGGATAACGGTCAAACTGTGGATGATATTGAAAAATATTATGATGATATTGGTTTCTCTGATTGGACTCACAGTCTTTCTAAAGCACCAATGTTAAAAGCTCAACATCCTGACTTTGAAATTTGGTCTTTAGGTATGCACGGTAAAAATGGTGTAACTTGTGTAGACTGTCATATGCCAAAAGTACAAGGTAAAGACGGTAAAGTTTATACTGATCACCAAATCCAAAATCCATTTGATGCATTTGACCGCACTTGTGCAAACTGTCACGATCAAAGCAAAGAAAAATTACGCGATATCGTCACTTCACGTAAAAAAGAAGTGAAAGATGTAATGGGGCGTTTAGAAGAGCAAGTTGTTAAAGCTCACTTTGAAGCGAAAGCAGCTTGGGATGCAGGTGCAACTAAAGAAGAAATGGAAGCAGCATTAATGGATATTCGTCATGCTCAATGGCGTTGGGATTATGCTGCAGCGAGTCACGGCGGCCATATGCACGCACCTGATGTCATGCTTCGTGTATTAGGCTCTGGCTTAGATAAAGCGGCTGATGCTCGAACTAAACTTGCAGCAATTTTAACCAAACACGGTGTGAAAACTCCAGTTCAAATCCCAGATATTTCAACAGCTGATAAAGCATGGAAAGTAATGGGGATTGATATCGAAAAAGAACGCAAAGCTAAAGAAGAATTCTTAAAAACTGTGGTACCACAATGGGAACAACAAGCTAAAGAAAAAGGCTTATTAGTTGATCCACCAGCACAAAAATAAATGAAAAATCCACCGCACTTTTAAGTGCAAACTGGAAAGTGCGGTGATTTTCAAGGTCAAATTTGAGGTAACCCAAATGAATTTAACTTCTTTAATCAACAAATCTGCAAAAGCGTTAGCGTTAAGTGCGGCATTTGTAGCAACGCCATTTTTGGCTCATGCTGATGGTGCACAAAAACCTGCGGATCATTTTACTTATGAACCGCAATTAGATAACCAACGCGATCCAAATCAATATTGTGCTAAATGCCATAAATTCGACAAAGTAGATAAAAACCAAACTGTAGATCAGTCTGGTGGCGAACTCCACTTTGGTAAATTCCATGGTGCGCACTTAGATAAGAAAAATCCAAATAACGGTAAAGCAATTACTTGTGTAAGCTGTCACGGTAACATTTCTGAAAATCACCGTCGTGGTGCTAAAGATGTTATGCGTTTTGAAGGGGATATTTTCGGTAATAAAAAACCGATGTATTCAGTTCAAGAACAAAACCAAGTTTGTTTTGCTTGTCACCAACCTGACAAACTTCGTGAAAAACTATGGGCCCATGATGTACACGCAATGAAATTACCTTGTGCAAGTTGCCATACGCTTCACCCGAAAGAAGACGCAATGAAAGGTATTCAACCAAAACAACGCGTTAAACTTTGCGTAGATTGCCATGGTGAACAACAAAAACGTAAAGCTGAACAAGATAAACTAACCGAACAAAAGGATAAAAAATGACAGCCTGCTCACGCCGAAACTTTGTTTCCGGCATGGGGGCAGTGATCCTTATGACGGGAACATCTTTACCTTCTTTTTCGAAAGAAGACAAGGCGGATAAACCTAAACGTTACGCAATGATACACGATGAAAATTCGTGTATCGGCTGTACAGCCTGTATGGATGCATGCCGTGATGTAAACCAAGTGCCAGAAGGCGTTTCTCGCTTAGAGATTCTACGCAGTGAACCTTACGGTGAATTTCCAAATCAGGAATATGAGTTCTTCCGTCAATCTTGCCAACATTGTACAAACGCACCTTGCGTAGCAGTTTGTCCAACTGGTGCATCTTTTATTGATAAAGAGACTGGCATTGTAGATGTACATAAAGATTTATGCGTTGGCTGCCAATACTGTATCGCAGTTTGCCCATATCGTGTACGTTTTATTCATCCAGTACATCGTACCGCAGATAAATGTAACTTCTGCCGCGATACAAATTTAGCTAATGGTAAACAACCGGCTTGTGTGGAAGCGTGCCCAACCAAAGCATTAACCTTTGGGGATATGAATGATCCGATGAGTGCAGTTTCACGTAAAGTGAAAGAAAAACCGGTTTATCGCACTAAAGTGGAATTGGGTACACAACCAAACTTGTACCATATTCCATTCCAACATGGGGAGCCTAGAAGATGACATTAGATTATCCAGTTCCATTTCATACGCCTAATCTTGTGTGGGATTCTGCCATTGCGATCTACTTGTTCTTATTGGGGATCTCATCTGGTGCAGTACAGTTAGCAATTGTGTATAAACGCAGCAATAAAATAGAAAATCTAAGCCAAAACTGGATTATTCGATCTGGGGTAATTTTAGGGTCTGTACCAACATTAATTGGTTTAACGCTATTAATTTTCCACTTGGCTCGACCTTGGACATTCTGGAAATTGATGTTTAACTATCAATTTAACTCCGTAATGTCGATGGGGGTCATGCTATTCCAAATCTATATGTTGTTTTTAGTAGTTTGGGGAGTGGTGATTTTCAAAAAAGAAATCGAAGCATTAATTAATCGCTTTATGCCAAAACTGCAATTTGTGATGAAACTCATCGGTATTGCAGAACGTATTGCAAGTCCAGTCGAAGTTGTTCTTTTCGTATTGGCTGCCGTGCTTGGTGCATACACAGGGTTCTTACTTTCTGCATTGATCAGCTATCCAATGTTGAATAACCCAGTATTACCAGCATTATTCTTAGCTTCTGGTACATCATCTGGTATTGCTGCAACCTTCTTAATTATCTTGATTGCAGGAAAATTAAAAGGTGATTCTCATGAATCGCACTTCATCCACAAATTTGAAGTGCCAATTATGGTGACAGAGCTTGGTTTGCTTGTGTGTTTCTTCGTTGGCTTACATTTTGGTGGCGGCCAAAAAACAGTTGCCTTACATAATGCATTATCTGGTTTCTGGGGTGCGATATTCTGGATTGGGGTATTCTTTATTGGTATTTTGATCCCATTAATCGCCAATATGTTTGTTAATGACCGTTTAAAATACAACCGTAACTTTATTATCTTGGTGTCAATTTTTGACTTAATCGGGGTATTCTGTTTACGTTTCTTTGTTTTATATGCGGGACAATTAACAGTAGCATAAATCAGAATTATGTGTATAAGAAAGGCGTATTAATAAATACGCCTTTTTTCTTGTTTAAATAAGGGTCTGACGTAGATTAGCAAGTGCGCTAGTCTATAAGATGAAGATAACTCATTGTAAATTAAAGAAATTTATACAAAATAAGCTACTTGAATTTTTTGTATTAGAAGTTACAGCCTGAGCAACGGCTGATTTACTAAGTATCCAAGCCAATTCAGCAATTTTGTTTTTCCAAAAAATACCTAAAGTCATTAGCTATCATTTATCCCTTAAAGCCGATGAAGTTTTTGATGTGAGCAAATTTCACCACGAACGAATCTATCATTCCGAACTATTTGCGGTGAAACAAAACTACATAAATGGAATAGAAAATTTCTGGAGTCAAGCAAAGAAAATACTCCGAAAATATAATGAAATTGACCGAAAAAACTTCCTTTATTCTTGAAGGAATGTAAATTTCGGTTTAACTTTGGATCTCCAAAAGAACAGCTTAAAACATTGTAAAAATAGTTCGGTATTTAGCGCTAATCTACGTCAGCCCCATTTCTTTTTATCAATATTTATTACTTTAATTTTCAAATCCTATTTCTTTGAATAACTCTCATTAGAAATAATCGGTAATGATTTCTAGAAAATACTGTGTTAACTAAAAGAATTATTTTGGAGAGATCTAATACCTACATGGACATGAAAAATCCATAGAATCTCTCTTGATATTCCTTTCGTAATGGTGTTAAATCACTCACATATTGTGAGGTTATATCTTATTTAAATTATGTGTCAATTACTCGGAATGAATTGTAATACGCCGACGGATATTGTCTTTTCTTTTGAAGGTTTTCGTCGTCGTGCTGGTTTAACTGATTGTCATTCAGATGGCTTTGGAATCGCTTTTTTTGAAGGGCGTGGAGTGCGTATTTTTCGCGACAATCAAGCTGCTAGCCTTTCACCCATCGCTAATTGTGTGAAGCAATATAAAATTAAGTCTTTGAATGTCATTGCGCATATTCGTAAGGCGACTCAGGGCGAAGTGAATATTGAAAATACTCACCCATTTATTCGTGAAATTTGGGGGCAAAACTGGGTTTTTGCGCATAATGGTAATCTGAAAAATTTACCAGACATGACAGAACATTTTTTGCAACCAATAGGTTCTACAGATTCTGAAGCTGCTTTTTGTTATATGGCGGAATATCTCAAAAATACTTTTCGTAAAAAACCGAGTGAAATGGAAATTTTTGAGGCTATTCAAAAAGTAGCAAAAGAGCTTGCTCAACACGGCACATTCAATTTTATTCTGTCTAATGGCGAATGGATGATAGCTCACTGCTCAACGAATTTACATTATGTCATGCGACAAGCGCCTTTTGGTAAAGCTCACAGAATTGATGATGATGGTGTCATTGATTTTAGTGATTATGCAAAGGAAGGCGATAAAGTGAATATCATTACAACCTTTCCATTAACCAAAGATGAAAATTGGACAAAAATGGAAAATGGTGGATTTGTATTTTTTAAGAATGGGGATAAAATTGCTGAAGTGGTAGGTACCCCGAAAGAAGCGATTGATGATGGTACCTTAGGTAATCGAGCAGCTTAATTAAATCCAGCCAAATAAAAGTGCGGTTAAACTCAAAGAGAATTAACCGCACTTTTTTTATTGAAGCGTGAAACTAATCGGCACATTTAACCCTGAAGGGAATCCTGAAGGTCTTGCACCGACAGGTCTTGCGCTGTTAACTGCTTCTAATGCTGCATTATCTAGGCTTTCATCACCTGATGATTGAGTAACGCGAGCACCACTTAGTGAGCCATCAGGGCCTACATTGAAGGATACGCTGACTTTACCTTGCTTACGCATCATTTTTGCGCGAGTAGGGTAACGTTTATGACGTTCAATTTCACGACGAATTGCGGAGCGATAGGCTGCCATTTCGCTCGTGTCGGTTCCACTACCTGCTACTTGTGCATTGCTATTGGTGGCGCCAGTTGTGGTCGCTTTAGCATTCACGTTTGCACTTGAATCAATATTTTTATCACCTTTTGGTAGATCTTTATTGATTGGTTTTTCCTGTGGTTTAACGTCTTTTTTCGGTTTATCCTTTGGCTTTTCTTTAGGTTTTTCTTTTGGTTTTGGCTTTTCTTTTTCCGGTTCTTTGATTTTTTGTGGTTCAGGTTTCACCGTTGGATCTTCCACAACCTCTTGTTTTTCTGGTTCTGGCTCTTTTTGTATATTCTCTGGCTCAGGAGCTGGTTCTTCCATCACCATGCCTTGCACCATTTCCATGGAAATACTTGTGGATATGTCACCTGGTGCGCTATTGGCGCTATCACTTGGCTTATTCCAACTCCATAAGATTAACCCTACAACAATGCTGTGCACGATCAAAGAAATAAGCAAACCTAATAGCGAACGTTTTGTTTGCTGCATAATTATTCCTTAAGGCGTAGTTGGCACAGATTCAGCGGGTGCAGATTCTTGAGGATTTTTACCCGCACTTTTACCCTTATCTTTCATAGAAACAATAGCTACATTTTTGATCTCATTTTTAGAGAGCATATCTGTAATGGTAACAAAGTCTTGGAAAGAGGCTTCAGCATCAATTTTTAATGTGACTTTCTGATCTTTATTCCATTGGGCAATTTCTGCTTCTAGGGCTTCTTGCGTAATAGGTCTATCATTGAAATAGAGTTGTTTATCCGCTGTCACAGTCAATAATTTAGCAAGCTCATCAGCTTTAAATGCAATGGCTGTACTGGCTTTAGGTACGTTAACTTGAATTTTACCTTGAGAGATAAAAGAGGCAGTGATAAGTACTACAGCAAGCAACACCAACATAATATCAATGAAAGGGATAATGTTGATTTCATCGAATTTTTTCACAGACTATTCCTTATCTTTTTGTTCGTTTAACACTTTCCATTTCAAACGATTAACTTCAACTTTACGACCTAAACCGTTATAAAACACCATCGATGGAATAGCCACAAGAATACCTAATGCTGTCGCTTTTAATGCTAAAGATAAGTGCATCATAATGACGCCAGTGTCAATTTCGCCACTGCCATGACCGATTTGATAGAACGTTAATAAAATCCCGATAACTGTACCAAGCAAACCAACATATGGCGCGTTTGCACCAATAGTAGAAATAACGGTCATATTGCGATTTAAATCGATATCTAATGCGTGAATGGTGGAATAATGTGCAACGTTTATCTTTCTTAAGAAAAGATAACGTTCAATTACCATGGCTAGCATAATAATGCTCATCAGTAATAATAAACCGATGATAAAGTAGTCACTGTACTGTTGTAAAAAATCAAAAAGCTGCATCATTTTTTTCTGTCCTTATTATTTGAGAAATATCTTGAGAATATAATTGAGAATGAATTTCAATCAAGGATAAATTCTAGCAAAGGCGGAATAACGCGTAAATATCGAACTGAAAAAATAATGAATTTTTACCGCACTTTATATAGAAAAGTGCGGTAATTTTTGAAGGGTTATAGGGATCGAAGATAATCTACGATAACTTGATGATGTTCTGTTGTTTTGAATTTATCAAATACGTGAATAATTTTTCCGTTTTCATCAATTAAAAAACTAATTCGGTGAATACCATCGTAAGTTTTACCCATGAATTTTTTCTCACCCCATACGCCAAATTTTTCTGCAATTTTGTGATCAGGATCGGAAAGTAGTGTGAAATTAAGTGATTTTTTCTCAATAAATTGAGCTAATTTTTTCGGTGTATCAGGGCTAATGCCAAGTACAACTAAACCTAATTTATCTAATTCTGATTTACTATCACGCAATCCACATGCTTGCGTTGTGCAGCCTGGCGTGAGTGCTTTCGGGTAAAAATAGACTAATACTTTTTTACCGTGAAAATCATTTAAAGAAACGGGTTGTTCTTGCTGATTTAATAACGTAAAAATGGGTGCTTGGCTACCAACGGATAATGGATTCATAAAAAGCTCCTTTGATGAAAAAATATTTGCAAATTCAAGTCATTTTAGCGACTATAACGAGCTATACCAAATAATAAAATTAAAAAAACCAACGGAGGTTCTATGTCAGCACAAAATCCTTTATTTTCAGGCAGTATTGTTGCACTTGTTACACCTATGAATAATTACGGCGAAGTAGATTTCGCTTGTTTAGAAAAATTGGTGGAATATCACATTGAGGCAGGCTCTAATGCGCTTGTTTCTGTGGGAACAACGGGTGAATCAGCAACATTAAGTATTGAAGAAAATGTAAAGGTTATTGAGAAGACGGTTGAATTTGCCAAAGGTCGTATTCCTGTGATTGCTGGTGCAGGTGCAAATGCGACGAGCGAAGCAATTACAATGACAAAATTATTATATGATAGTGGCGTTGCGGGTTGTCTATCCGTTGTACCTTACTATAATAAACCAACCCAAGAAGGAATCTTCCAGCATTTTAAATCCATTGCTGAATGTACAGATTTACCGCAAATTCTTTATAATGTACCAGGTCGTACCAGTAGCGATATGAAGCCAGAAACTGTTGCTCGTTTAGCGAAAATCAACAACATTGTTGGTATTAAAGAAGCAACGGGAGATATCAGTCGTGTCACCAAAATTAAAGAACTAGCAGGCAAGGACTTCATCGTTTTAAGTGGTGATGATGCAACGAGTTTGGATGCGATGAAACTCGGCGCAGAAGGCGTGATTTCTGTAACGAATAACTTAGCACCAAAAGATATGGCTGATATGTGTCGCTATGCGCTTGCGGGAGATTTTGCTAAAGCAGAAGAAATTAATGCTCGCTTAATGCGTTTACACCATGATCTCTTTATTGAATCGAATCCAATTCCTGTGAAATGGGCGGCTTATCGTTTAGGTTTAATTAAGTCAGCACATTTACGCTTGCCATTGACGGTGTTAAGCGAAGAGGTTCAACCAAAAGTAGAAGAAGCACTGAAAATCGCAGGATTATTATAAAAATCAGGGGTAAGTCATTACCCCTAAACTTTTTGCATTATAGGCTGTCGAAGTGCGGTCAAAATTCATAAAGTTTTCAATTTAGTTAAGGTTCAAATATGAAAAAAATAATGTTGAGTTTAGCAGCCGTTATCGTATTGGCTGGCTGTTCGTCTGATCCTGAAACATTAAAGACTGCTAATGATTCTTTCCAAAAATCAGAGGCTTCTATCCCTGGATTCTCACCATTGGCGAGCGGGGGCGTAATGCTACCAAAAGCAGACGATACTTATGCGTTGCCTAATATTGCTGTGAAAAAGGGAGAAAATATTGATATTCGTCCTCCATCAACACCATTAGCGATTATTGAAAATTCATTAACACAATTCGATGGTGAACGAGCATTGATCGTGTATCCAGAACAGCAAGCAAGTGTGTATAACCTCCAACAAGTTGAACGCTTATTAAAAGAAGACGGTATTTCATCAATGACGAATGGTGCGATTTTAACGACGAACTGGGCGCCAACAGGAAGAATTGGTGATAAATCGGGCACTGAGATTAAATATCAAGTAGAACAAGTTATGGCTCAAGATGCGAGTGCACTAGCAGTATCTGTTTTACAAATGCGTCGTGATGGTGTGATTTTCACTCCAAGTGTATCTGATAAGCAACGTTATACGTCTGAACGCTTAAACCGCATTGTGTCTGCATTAACTTCTGCTTACAACAAACAGCAACAAGATTTATCTAGTGCTTCTGTGGGAGCGGTTGCTTCGCAAATTATTCAGGATTTGAATGACCAAACTGCATTAGCAATGAATGTTAATTTTGGTCAAGCATGGGAAAAATTAGGTGGAGCTTTACCTAAAGTGGGTTTTGCGATCAAATCTGAAACTGCTGGTAAAGGTTATCGTGAATTAAAATATTCAGCATTAAAAAAAGAAGATTGGTTGCGCATGGGAACTGAACTCCCAGAACTTGAAAACGGTACTTACCAAATGCAAATTTCTGATCATGGCAGACAAAGCTCCGTTGTCATTTCTGATGAAAAAGGCAAGGCATTGTCTGGCGATTCAGCCGAGAGAATTTACCAAGCAATTAGTAACTTGATTGCAAGATAAATAAAAGCTCAGTATTAGCTGAGCTTTTTTCTTTAGAATAATCCTAATTTTTTCATTTGTTCAATGACGGGTTCGACTTGAATCTGTGCCATCAAATTTTTCCCTTTTAGTTTCGTTGCCCAAGGTAGTTCAGAAGACGGTTTGCCAAATTCTTTTTGGACATTTTCTTCATATACTGATACCACGTTATCTAAATTATTATAAGGTGCAGTACGCAAAGGATTGTGATAAGCATACAAGCCAATAACTGGTGTTCCTTGTGTTGTCGCAATATGGGCAGGACCAGAATCTGGCGAAAGTACCAGATCTACCTTAGAAATTAAAGCAGTAAGCTGTTTTAGGTTTGTTTTCCCTGCAATATTGGTTGGTGTGAAGTGGCAAAGTGCGGTAATTTTTTCGACTATTTCTAATTCACGTTTGGCTGGCGAGCTGCAGAAGATGACATTGATATTATGCTGATGGGCAATATTGGCAACCTCTGCATAACGTTCGATTAGCCAATCTTTTTCTGCTTTGCTAGAACAAGGGGAAATTAATAAATTTTTACGAGAGAAATCAATAAATTGATCTGCAAATTTATAATCATTTTCTGAGATAGCTAATTCCCATTTCGGTTCTGATTTCGGTACGCCAATATATTCAGCGAAAGCCATAAATCCATCTAATACATGAAGCGATGAGGGATCTGTGATACGACGATTTACAAATAGCCACTGCCCTTCGCGAGAACGTTTTTTTCCAAATCCAATTTTGAATTTTGCTTTAATTCCTAAAGAAAGGATTGATGCACGAAATGCTGTTTGCATATTTAATAGTGCATCAAACTGTTTATTTTTTAGTTTTTTCCAGAGTAATAAAACACCTTTCCATCCCGCTTTTTTGTCGTAAGGAATGAATGTGATATTAGGAATGCCTGAAAGCAAACTCATTTCGGTTTTTCCTACAATCCAAGTAATTTCTGTTTGGGAATAATATGCTTGAATGTGCTGAACTACAGCTAAGGCATGGCAGACATCGCCTACAGCTGACAATCGGAGAATACAAAGGGATTTTGGAGCTTTAGTAAAAAGTGGCATTGACATTCCTTTCTCATTTAACTTGCGCCTATTTTAAAGTAGAATGAGCCCATTTTCTATTCATAACAACATTCCCATGCACCAATTCCAACAAGATAACCAATATTTTATCTTTAATTTTGATCTCACTTTTGAGCAAGCAACCGAGTTTTTCCAAGCGGAATTTTGGCAAAAACAAGAACGAGTGATAGGAAGTGCAAAAGGTCGAGGCATCACTTATTTCTTGCAAACTGAAGATTGGTTTGGTGTAAATTGTGCGTTGCGTCATTATTATCGCGGTGGACTTTGGGGTAAACTGAACAAAGATCGTTATCGTTTTTCTGCTCTTGAAACTACCCGTAGCTTTGCTGAATTTCATTTGTTGCAACGTTTGTATGAAGCAGGTTTACCTGTGCCTAAACCGATTGCCGCACGTATTCAAAAAGGCAAGTTAGGTATTTGCTATCAAGCGGATATTTTGATGGAAAAAATCGAAAATGCGCAGGATTTAACCGCACTTTTACAAACACAAACATTGCCAAAAGAAACTTGGATGCAAATTGGTCGTTTGATTCGAAAACTACATGATTTACAGATTTGCCATTCGGACTTGAATGCACACAATATTTTGCTTCAACAAACTGAACAAGGGCAACAATGTTGGTTACTCGATTTTGATAAGTGCGGTGAAAAATCTGGAGATTTTTGGAAAGCACAAAATCTGAACCGTTTAAAACGTTCCTTTGAAAAAGAAGTTGGACGAATGAATATTCAATTTACCGAGCAAAACTGGGCTGATTTAACAGCAGCTTATCATCAATAAAAGGACTGATTATGAAACAAAAAATCGTACTTGCTACAGGCAATAAAGGTAAAGTAAAAGAAATGGCGGATGTCCTATCTGATTTTGGTTTTGAAGTGATTGCGCAAACAGATTTAGGTATTGAAAGCCCAGAAGAAACAGGCTTAACTTTCGTTGAGAATGCGTTATTAAAAGCGCGCTATGCATCAGAAAAATCGGGTTTACCTGCTATTGCGGATGATTCAGGCTTGGTGGTTTCCGCACTTAATGGTGCGCCAGGCCTGTATTCTGCACGTTATGCTGGTGAAGAGGGCAATGATGCTAAAAACCGTGAGAAATTATTGGCAGAGCTTGCTCATGTTGCACAAGATAAACGCCAAGCCAAATTTGTGAGCTGTATCGTGTTTTTACAGCATCCAACGGATCCATCGCCAATTATTGCCGAAGGTGAGTGTCACGGTGTGATTGGTTTTGAAGAAAAAGGCGAAAATGGTTTTGGTTATGACAGTTTATTCTTTAGCCCAGAACAAGGTTGCACATTTGCTGAATTAGAAACAGCTGAGAAGAAAAAAATTTCTCATCGTGCACGAGCATTGAAAGTATTAAAAAGTAAGTTATAAATCTAGTTAAAAGTATGATGATAAAAGGCACGCATATTTTTTATACGCGTGCCTTTTTATATGGATTTTATCTCATAGCGGAAAAGTAATATTATTCAGCATGTTCACTTAAAAATCCGCCACTTTGATGATTCCAAAGTTTAGCGTACAGACCATTACGCGCCAGTAATTCAGCATGGGTACCTTGTTCAACAATTTGTCCTTTATCAAGCACAATCAGGCGATCCATCGCTGCGATGGTGGATAAACGATGAGCAATGGCAATCACTGTTTTATTTTCCATAATCTTATCGAGACTTTCTTGTATCGCCACTTCCACTTCCGAATCCAATGCGCTTGTGGCTTCATCTAACAATAGAATTGGTGCATCTTTTAATATGACACGAGCAATAGCAATGCGCTGACGCTGACCACCTGAAAGTTTAACACCTCGTTCACCCACATGGACATCATAGCCTTTTTTGCCTTGAGCATCAGTGAGGAATGGAATGAAATCAGCGGCTTCCGCCCGTTCAGCTGCTAAAATCATCTCTTCATCTGTGGCATTAGGGCGTCCATAAATAATATTGTCACGAACAGAGCGATGCAGCAGTGAAGTGTCTTGAGTCACTAAACCGATTTGGCGGCGTAGGCTTTCTTGTTGCACATCTAGTACATCTTGCCCGTCAATGGTAATCGCACCTTGTTGTGCTTCATAGAAACGAAGCAACAAGTTCACAATTGTAGATTTTCCTGCACCAGAACGGCCGATTAGTCCGACTTTTTCACCTGGTTTTATGGTGAGATTGAAATGATTGAGCAATGGTTTTGTCGGATCATAAGCAAAGGTAATATCGTTAAACTTAATTTCCCCTTGTGTCACTTGTAACGGCGATGCTTGTGGTTTATCCACAATAGTATGAGGTTTGGTTAAAGTATTCATTCCATCGTTTACGGTTCCGATATTCTCAAACAAACGGGCAGATTCCCACATAATCCAACGAGATAGTCCATTTATTCGTAATGCCATTGCCGTTGCCGTTGCTATTGCACCCACGCCAACTTGCCCATTTTTCCATAAAATAATGCCGAGTACGGCTGTGCTTAGTGTAAGTAAAATATTAGCTGCATAGGTGAGTGTGTCCAGTGATGTGGCTAAGCGCATTTGGGCGTGCACTGTGACCATAAAATCTTCCATAGAACGCTTGGCATAAGCGGCCTCTCGCGAACCATGAGAGAATAATTTTACTGTAGCGATATTCGAATAAGCATCTGTAATGCGTCCTGTTATTAACGAGCGTGCATCAGCTTGTCGTTGGGCCGTCTTTGATAATTTAGGAATAAGGGTTCGTAGGATAAAAATAAAAATCGTAATCCAAGCAATAAATGGTAGTAAGAACCAAGAGTCTAATGCCGCGAGAACCAAGCCCGATGTAATAAAATATACGATGACATATACAAACATATCCGCAAGTGTGAGTACCGTATCACGAACAGCAAGTGCGGTTTGCATTACTTTGGCAGACACTCTGCCGGCAAATTCATCTTGATAAAAACTCAAACTTTGTCCAAGCATTAAACGATGAAAATTCCAACGTAATCGCATTGGAAATACGCCTTGTAAGGTTTGTAAACGTACGGTAGAGGCTAAAAATCCCCACACGATGCTAACAAGTAATAGTGCAGCCATGCCAATTAATAAATGGCCTTTTTCTTGCCATAACGTCTCAGGCGTAAATGTCCCTAACCAATCTACAAGCGTTCCCATAAATTGGAATAATATGGCTTCCATTACACCCGTACCAACCGTTAGCAATGTCAGTAAGAGAATCCAGCCTTTCATTCCTTCAATGCTAGACCAAATAAAGCGCAATAAGCCTTTTTTAGGTGTTGTTGGATTACCTTCTGGATAAGGATTTAAACGGTTTTCAAACCACGAAAAAATTTTGTTAAACATATCTTTTCCTTAAAAAGAAAAGGCAACAGACGTTGCCTTTCAAAAAACTTGCCGATTATAGCGCAAAAATTCTCCAATTTATAGGCTGGCAGATTTTCTGTATTGGCTTGGCGAAAGTTGGTAGTAATTCTTAAAGGCTTTACTAAAATGCGCCTCCGATTGATATCCCACCTCTAAAGCAATAGCAAGCACGGATTGTTGGGATTGCTTTAATAAAAACGCTGCCGATTGTAACCGCACTTGAGTAATAAAACGCCCTGGCGACATACCAAGTTGTTGTTGAAAAACACGAATAAAGTTTGCGCGAGACATTGCAGAAAGATCGGCTAATTGTTCAATTCGCCAATCTTCTTGAGGACGTTGTAATATCGCACCTAGCACCGTATTTAATCGCTTGTCTTGCAACGCAAGTAGCACACCGCCTGTAATTAAGTTCTCTTGAATCGCATGGCGTAAAATATAAATTAAAAGCACATTCGAAAGTGCATCGACGACTGATTTCGTACCTGCATCGTTTTTTTGTGCTTCTTGTAGAAAAAGTTGAACCAAAGGATGAATCGGTGTATCGCATAAATTGAGATGCAAATATTCAGGCATAGAAGCTGTGAGGAGAGCATCTTGTTGATAATAAAACGCCCCGCAGAACATTTTTAAATCAGGCGTGCCTTGCCCTA
Source organism: Haemophilus quentini (assembly GCA_001752465.1). Classification (GTDB taxonomy): domain Bacteria; phylum Pseudomonadota; class Gammaproteobacteria; order Enterobacterales; family Pasteurellaceae; genus Haemophilus; species Haemophilus quentini. Next base: position 8,577 of record MDJB01000045.1, on the reverse strand, counting down.
CTTGATACAATTCAAATGCACCTTGCCAGCTTTTTTTGAATGATGCGTCCTTTGTTTTATCAGACGAATGACGCATAAAGTGCGGTTGATTTTGGGGAAGGAAAAAGATATCACCTTCCTTTAAATGAAATTGCTTTTGTCCGAGTGTAAGCCAGCATTCGCCTTGTTCAATAAGATGGAATACGCCTTTTCCTGCATCTTTTTCTTGGTGGGCAACTTGCCATTCACCTTGAAATTCACAGCGAATATTAATTTCCCCACGCACTTGTGCTAAATGGGTGAGTTTATCTAAATAATCCATAATGAGATGTTAGCGATAAAAATTGAGATAAATAAGCAAGTATCATAATCCAATCTGCCTATAATTTATCACACCAGTTCGTTATTAATTCAATATATTTAGGAGAACATTATGTTTGCAGATTGGAAAGAAGAAACATCACACGTTAAAAAATCATTTGGTGCGTTAGGTAAACAATATCCAAAAATGTTACAAGCTTACCAAGCATTAGGCGCAGCAGCGGCAGAAGGTAATGTACTTGACGCTAAAACTCGTGAACTTATCGCATTAGCAGTTGCTGTAACAACTCGTTGCGAAAGCTGCATTAGCGTACACGCAGAAGAAGCTGTGAAAGCTGGCGCAAGCGAAGCTGAAGTGGCTGCAGCATTAGCAATGTCTATCGCATTAAATGCAGGCGCGGCTTATACTTATTCTTTACGTGCATTGGAAGCATATAACGTACAGAAAGGTTAATTAACCGTTATTCCATAGAGTTAAGTTGATTAAAGGAAAGGGAGTATTTTTAATACTCCCTTTGTTTTATCGATATTTGACGGCTTAACAAAATAAAAGTATTTTGCGATTAAAATTCTAACGATTTTCTAGCACTTTTTTCACTGGAGCAAAGCTACGACGATGTTGCGGTAACGCGCCAAGTTCAGCTAATTTTTCCAAATGTAATTTGGTCGGATAGCCTTTGTGCTGGGCAAAAGCGTATTCTGGATATTGCTTGTCTAATTCTTCCATTTCTTGGTCTCGTGCCACTTTTGCCAAAATAGAAGCTGCACTGATTTCCGCCACAAGGCTATCGCCTTTTACGACGGCTTGCGCTGGGATATCTAAATCTTTTGGGATCTTATTGCCATCAACTAACACAAAGTGCGGTTGAATTTTTAAAGATTTTACTGCTCGAGTCATTGCCAGCAAGGAGGCTTGTAGGATATTTATCTTGTCAATTTCATTAGCTTCAGCTCGACCTAATGCCCAAGCAAGGGCTTTTTCTTTGATTTCTTCAGCAAGGGCTAAACGTTTTTTCTCAGAAAGTTTTTTAGAATCAGCGAGGCCTTCAATTGGGTTATTAGGATCTAAGATAACGGCAGCCGTTACAACAGGCCCAACTAGAGGGCCTCGCCCAACTTCATCAACGCCAGCGATCAATTCATAGCCTTGTGGATATTCAAACATTTTCTGTTCCCTCTAATAAATCAATGACTGCTTGAGCCGCTTGTTTATCGGCATTACATTGAATTTTTTGGTGTAAATCCGTGAAGTGCTGAACCAAAACATAGCGATTTTTTACCGCACTTTCATCATCAGAAAGATAAACAGATAGTTTTTCAGCGAGCAATTCTGGCGTGCATTCTTCTTGAATCATTTCAGGAACGAGCATTTCATTCGCAAGCAAGTTTGGTAAAGAAATATAATCTGTTTTTACTAAACGTTTTGCTAAGAAATAGGTCAGTGGTTTCATTCGATAGCCAACCACCATGGGTGATTTACAAAGCATTGCTTCAAGTGCTGCTGTTCCTGAAGCAAGAAGTGTTGCATCAGCTACGATCATTGCTTGTCGTGCATTGCCATCAATTAAATGCAGGTCTAGATTTGGCGCAATTTTAGCTTTAATTGTTTCAAATTGAATTCGTCGTTTTTCGTTTACCAAAGGAACTAGGAATTGTAAATCAGGAAATTGTTCTTTTAATAATAAAGCGGTTTTTAAGAAAGGTTCAGCTAGAAATTCCACTTCTGAACCACGACTTCCAACTAAGATTGCTAAATAGCGTTGTGTGGGATCAATCTGTAGCATTTGGCATGCTTCGGCACGATTTGGTTTGAGCGGAATAGCATCTGCCATTGTGTGTCCAATAAAACGGCAAGGAACGTTAAATTTATCGTAAAAGGCTTTCTCAAAAGGCAAAAAGGCAAGAACTTGATGAGTCGCTTTGGCAATTTTGTGAATGCGATTTTGACGCCAAGCCCATACAGAGGGGCTCACGTAATGAATAGTTTTAATTCCGTTTGCTTTGAGCTTGAGTTCTACATCTAAATTAAAATCAGGTGCATCAATGCCGATGTAAACATCAGGTTTTTCTTGCAGCATTGTTTGAATGACATTTTTGCGAATTTTCAACAAACGAGGAAGATGTTTCAAAATTTCAGCCAAGCCCATGACTGAAAGCTCTTCCATATCGACAAGCGTCTCACAGCCTTCAGACAACATTCTTAGACCAGCAATGCCAATAAAGCGAGCATTAGGATAATGAGCTTTGAGCTGGCGAATTAAACCAGCACCGAGAATATCACCAGATACTTCTCCTGCAACAAGAGCAATGGTTGGATTTGTTTTGTTCATCAAATTTACCCTAAAAAATAACCGCACTTTGGCGTGCAAAGTGCGGTTGAATACAGAGATACTTTATTAACGAATAATACCGCGAGTTGAACGTTTGAAAAATTCAACAAAGAAACTGATCGCTGAATCGGTTTCCGCAATTTGCTCAATTTCTGGTAACACTTCTTCGAGCGTTTTGCCGCTACGATAGATCATTTTATAAACGTTACGGATTGCGTGCATAGTTGGTTTATCAAAACCACGACGTTTTAAACCTTCTAAGTTTACGCCAAATGGACGGGCGTGGTTGCCTTGTGCCATAACGTAAGGAGGTACATCTTGGCTTACCATAGAGCCACCGCCTAACATGACATGAGCACCAACGATCACAAATTGGTGAATTGCTGACATACCACCAACAATCACGAAATCATCTAACTCTACGTGACCTGCAAGCGTTGCATTGTTTGCTAAAATACAGTTGTTTTTAATTTGGCAATCGTGCGCAACGTGAACATTCACCATTAATAAATTGTTATTACCAATAGAGGTTACACCACCACCTTGGATAGTACCACGATGAATTGTCACATGTTCACGAATTCGGTTGCCATTACCAATGATTGTTTTAGTTGCTTCGCCGTTATATTTTAAATCTTGGTTCACTTCACCAATGCTAGCGAATTGATAGATTTCATTATCTTCGCCAATAACCGTATCGCCACGTACGACAACGTGAGATTTCAATACAGTGCGAGCTTTAATTTCAACAGTGCCTTCAACAATACAGAAAGGCCCGATAACAACACCTTCACCAATAACTGCGCCTTCTTCAACTAAGGCTGTAGGATGGATTTTTGCATTTGGGTGGATCATATTTACCCCCTTAATTAACGACGAGCGCACATTAGTTTTGCTTCACAAGCAATTTCACCGTTTACGGTTGCTACACCAGTAAATGCTGTGATGCCACGGCGTTCTTTAATCACTTGAACGTTTAATTCCATTTGATCTCCAGGTAACACTGGACGTTTAAAGCGCGCTTCATCAATACCTGCGAAATAGAATAATTCACCGCCTTTTAATTCGTGAGTTTTAAAGGCTAAAATGCCCATTGCCTGTGCCAAAGCTTCTAAAATTAAAACGCCCGGTAAAATAGGTTCGCCAGGGAAGTGACCTGTGAAACAAGGCTCATTGACGCTAATATTTTTAATCGCTTTTAACCATTCGCCTTCTTTAAAATCCAATACGCGATCCACTAATAAAAATGGATAGCGATGTGGTAATAAAGTCATAATTTCTTTTGATTCGATCACTCTTGGTTGTTGTTCTGACACGTTGACACCTTACAAAAAATAAACAAATAAAATCACTCGGATTATACGATATTTACGGCTAAAAATAAAACGCACTCAATATAGCCTAGTGTTTAGGACGAATATCAATGGCTGGATCGTCATCTTTACGATATTTTTCATCAATTCGTTTTTGCAATCCAAAGTCATTTTTATCCGATTCGTTAGAAAATAAATCTTCTGTTTGCGTTAATTGAGAATTTTTAATTCCTATCCAATTTGCGATTCCTTCTAAGAAGTTTAAACCCGATTTAAACACCTTATATTCTTTACGTTCGGTGTCATCCGACGAAATTTTGAATAGCGGAATATTATGGTGTTCTCGACTGAAACAGTTTTGATTGAACAAAAGTATATTGTTTTTTTCATCTTGTTGGTGGCATAAACCGTGATCTGAGAAATAAATCATTGAGAAAGTGTGGTGATTTTTCTTCGCGTTTTCTTCAAGCTGATCATATACACGTTTTAAAAATTCATCAGTTTTCTTAATAGACGACACATAGCAATTTAAGTAACCATATCTCGGATTAAGATCTTTATCATCAAAGATTTTTGGATAATCTTCGACACGGTCGCAAGCCATTGGGTGTGAACCATAAATATGCAACACTATAAAACGTTTTCCTTGAACAGGATCTTCTAGTACTTGGGCGAATTTTGGTAATAAATCAAAATCGCTAAAGTTAGTAGAATTAAAGCTCCCGCCTTTTTTTAAGAAAAAGGTTTCATCAGATTTTGAGGCAAGGGATGAAACTGGCGTATCGAATTCACCGAGCATACCTTGATTAGAAAGCCAATAAGTTTTCACGCCTGCAGATTTGATGAGATCCACTAAACTCAAGCTGTAATTGGGTTCCCATTTTTCTTTGTTAGGAAGAGTTAACATAAGGCGAAGTGAGGCTACAGTATTTGTTCCCGCTGAACGAAAACCATCAATCAACGTGCCTTTAGCGCTAGACATAAATGGTGTATTTTCAATCGGATACCCATAGGCATGGTGATAATCTTTACGTGCACTTTCACCAAGAACAATCACATAATCATCATAGCGTGAATTTTCTAATGTTGATTTTCCCCAGTTATCAGATTGGGACATTTGTTTTAGTTTTTGCACTTCATCTACAATTTTTAATGTGGAACTTACCGTTTCTTTAATCGGTTCAGCAAGTGGCATGTTGTAAGCAAAGAGCAGTGTTGCTAAGGCAATAAATGTTTTATTACGATAAAATTTTATGCCAAATTTCACCGCACTTTTGTACTGAAGAAAAATCAAAATAGGAATGGCAAAAGCAATTAAGTAACTACTCACAGGGATTTGCAATAGAAATTCCTTCGTTTCCAACATATCTGTCGCGAAAAGCGAGGCAATATATTGGTAGCTTGGAGGACCAAAATTTAGCCCTGTAGGCGTATAAAAAGCATGCAGTAACGCAAGCGGTAGCAAAATAAAATAGAAGGATTTTTTACTGCTGCTTAATAAGAGAATAGTTGTTGTCGTAAGTAGAATGAGAGCCACACTTGGTTCTGTAAACATTCCAGAACCGATTAAAATAAAATGACCCGCTAATGCGGCACAAATCACCGCAAAAAGTACGGGCAAAATTTGGCTTGTTTTTTTCGTGTTCATAATTGTCTTCCCTGAAAAGAAAATGTCGCTATTATCCACCTTTCACTCAGAATTTCCATATTTAACTTCTTCACTCTTGAGCGGTTATTTTATAGAATAAACCAATTTTTTAAGCCAGAGGGAAAAAACAATGAGCCAACCAATTTATAAACGTATTTTATTGAAATTAAGCGGTGAAGCATTACAAGGAGAAGATGGTTTTGGTATCGATCCTGCGATTCTCGATCGTATGGCTGTTGAAATTAAAGAATTAGTTGAAATGGGCGTGGAAGTCGGTGTTGTTCTTGGTGGTGGCAATTTATTCCGTGGCGCAAAACTAGCAAAAGCGGGAATGAATCGCGTGGTGGGCGACCATATGGGAATGCTTGCTACTGTGATGAATGGTTTGGCAATGCGTGATTCTTTATTCCGTGCTGATGTGAATGCTAAATTAATGTCCGCTTTCCAATTAAATGGTATTTGCGATACTTATAACTGGTCTGAAGCAATCAAAATGTTACGCGAAAAACGCGTAGTCATTTTCTCTGCGGGAACAGGAAGTCCATTCTTTACCACAGATTCTGCCGCTTGTTTGCGTGGTATTGAAATTGAAGCTGATGTTGTATTGAAAGCGACTAAAGTTGATGGTGTATATGATTGTGATCCTGCAAAAAATCCTGATGCAAAACTTTATAAAAATTTAAGTTATGCAGAAGTGATCGATAAAGAATTACAAGTGATGGACTTAGCGGCGTTTACTTTAGCTCGCGATCATGGCATGCCGATCCGAGTATTCAATATGGGTAAACCTGGTGCATTACGTCAAGTAGTGACAGGCACCGAGGAAGGCACCACTATTTGTTAGTGAATGTTGAAAAGTAAAACGGTAGGAAAATTCCTACCGTTTTTGTTTGGCTACAGCCTAGAGATTATAACAATCCGCCTTGACCTAATGCTGGGTCAGTTTCACGTGCTTTTAATGCATCTTCAACGGTTAAGCCCAATGCTTTTGCAACGCCTTCACCATATACAGGATCACACCAGTGACAGTTACGGATATGACGGTATTTGATGAACTCAGGTGCATCGCCCATTGCAGCCGCAGTATTGTTGAACAATGCTTGTTTTTTCTCTGGATTCATTAAGTTAAATAATGCACGCGGTTGGCTGAAGTAATCATTATCATCATTACGAAAATCCCAGTGTGCTGCATCTCCGTTGATACGAAGTGGTGGTTCAGCAAAGTCTGGTTGTTGTTGCCATTGGCTAAAGCTGTTTGGCTCGTAGTGCGGTAAGCTACCGTAGTTGCCATCTACACGACCTTGGCCATCACGTTGGTTGCTATGAACAGGGCAACGTGGACGGTTTACTGGAATTTGACGGTAATTCACACCTAAACGGTAACGTTGTGCATCCGCGTAGTTGAATAAACGAGCTTGTAACATTTTATCTGGGCTTGCGCCGATACCTGGAACTAAATTACTTGGTGCAAATGCAGATTGTTCTACATCAGCAAAGAAATTTTCTGGGTTACGGTTAAGTTCAAATTCACCCACTTCAATTAACGGATAATCTTTTTTCGGCCATACTTTGGTTAAGTCGAATGGATGATAAGGTACTTTTTCCGCATCAGCTTCAGGCATAATTTGTACATATAATGTCCATTTAGGGAAATCACCACGCTCGATTGCTTCATATAAATCGCGTTGATGGCTTTCACGATCATTTGCGATGACTGCAGCTGCTTCTGCATCAGTTAAGTTTTTAATACCTTGTTGAGTATGAAAATGGAATTTTACCCAGAAACGCTCGCCAGCTTCATTCCAGAAACTGTAAGTATGTGAACCATAACCATGCATATGGCGATAGCTTGCAGGAATACCACGATCACTCATTACAACGGTTACTTGGTGTAATGCTTCTGGTAATAATGTCCAGAAATCCCAGTTGTTTGTTGCTGAACGCATATTAGTGCGAGGATCACGTTTTACAGCTTTGTTTAAGTCTGGGAATTTACGTGGATCACGTAAGAAGAACACTGGGGTATTGTTACCCACTAAGTCCCAGTTACCTTCTTCAGTATAGAATTTTAATGCAAAACCGCGAATATCACGTTCAGCATCAGCTGCACCACGTTCACCGGCAACAGTGGTAAAGCGTGCAAACATTTCTGTTTTTTTACCCACTTCACTGAAAATTTTTGCGCGAGTATATTTAGTAATATCGTGTGTGACAGTAAAGGTACCAAATGCACCAGAACCTTTTGCGTGCATACGACGCTCTGGAATAACTTCTCGTACGAAATCAGCTAATTTTTCGTTAAGCCATAAATCTTGTGAAAGTAATGGACCACGCGGACCTGCAGTTAAACTGTTTTGATTGTCCGCCACAGGGGCGCCATTTCCCATAGTTAAGTTAGTAGACGATAAATGTGAAAAAGGGCATTGAGAACTCATTATTAACTCCTTGTATGTATGAAATAAGTAGGGTTGAAATAAATTTCATAAACATCATACAAAAAGGTTTTAACGATTGAAATCTATCAAATCAATCAAAAAAAACTATGTAAGGTAACAAGGTTTTGAGATTAGATGTATTTTTATTGGTTTTATAATGCAACAAAAAAGCCTTGAAATTTAAAATTCCAAGGCGATAATCACATTTCCCCAATCTCGCGCGGGATGCCGTTTTCTCCTAACCACGTTCGCGCCAGCCCGCGGAATCCGTGCGCGGTTTGTCTGCCATGGTATCCAAAACGTTTAATAGCCATATTTATGCTAGACGGATTCATTGGCGCGTGATTATCGCCCCGTTTCAAGAATACATATTCAAAACGTCCATTAATGGCGTGTAACCGCTTAAGTAAAATCACGGCTTGAATTGAAAGCGGGATAGAATGCGCTTCACGTGCTTTCATGCGCTCTGCGGGAATAACCCAGATTTTCTTTTTAAAATCTATCTCATCCCACCGCGCCCCGCTCGCTTCCCCTGCTCGGGTCATAGTTAA
>MDJB01000044.1 GCA_001752465.1 Haemophilus quentini | reverse complement strand
TTTTTGTCCCCTGTTGAGCGGTAGCCGCGGCTTGTAAGGCTGCCACCGTCTCTTGTAATTGAGCAATATCTTTGCCAACTTGATAGGCAAAACCTTGGTCTTGTTGGTTAATTTCTAGTTTTTCCATGTTTGTAGTCCTCTTTAGCTTGGTTATAAATCTTTAAAAGTGCTGTATCAAACAGTGCAAGGCTTGCCAGTTTTACACAAGGCTTCACCTTAATTTGCACAGTTTGTTTAGGTTTTACTTGGATAGTTTGCATCATACTCTCCGCGTAATATCGTGTTGTAACCGCACTTTTCCGTTACACCACGTTTTAATTTTGCCGTCTGGCGTGGTTTGTTGCAGGTCAAATCTTGCCTCTTTCCACGTTACATTTTCTGTTTGCTCATGGGTGATGATAAGGCTGACTTCATTTACGTTGATAAGAATGCCTTGGTTATCTGTTGATAAGCGAATCATCTCGCTTGCACTGCCTAAAGGCACAATATCGCAATCAAACCGACTGCCTGTAAAATCTAAGGGTTCGCCGTTTTCTTCGGTAAATACTAAGGTTTCCGCTTCGTCATCACCGCGAATCCAGTTAAAAATAATCTCAGCCATGTTGCACCGCCTTAAAGCGTTCATCATGTTGTTTGCCTGAAACCTCACTTTCATAGGCCGTTTTGCAGTGATTGCGGTCAAAGAAAATGCCGTTGATGAAACGATATAACACCTGCCAACGTTTTTTCGGGTTCTCGGCTAATATTGCCCCCCGATAAGTGCGACTGGAGAGGGTTTCATCTGCTGCGCCCCCTGTGAGGGCGTTAAACAGCTGGTCTATGGCAATCACAACGTGATAGCCATAGCGTGTTAATTTGCGTTTAATTGCCATTGCTCAATCTCCTGTTCAAGTGCGGTTAATTCCTCGGGGGTTTTTAACGCCAGTAAGCGGTCTTCAAAGGCTTGACGTTGCCCTATAATGATGCCAATCGCCACAGCAAACTGAGCAGATTTTTCAATCACTTTTTCAATTAACATCTCTAGCGGCACACCACGTACACGCGCAATTTGTGAAAGCATGGGTGTCGGTGTGTTGTGGTCGGCTTGCCATGCGAGAGCCTCTTTTTCTTGTCGATAAAAACTTTCAATTTCTGTTTGTGGATAGCCCGTCAGTAGGCTATTTTTAAGTTGGTCAGCTTTGTCCGCTAACTTATTGAGTAAGCCTTCTTTTTGTTGTGCAAAAAGAGCGGTTTGTTTTTCGGCTGAAATTTCCCAGGTGAGCGTATCAAGATTTAACTCGTGTGCTGCACTGGGTTGTGGGTCAATTAATACGGGGTTGCCTGTTTTATCTGCAATGATTTGCTTGCCTTGAGATTGTCCGTTAAGTAACTCAATATATTTATCTTGGCTAATTTCTACCGCACCTTCTGGGACAAA
>MDJB01000042.1 GCA_001752465.1 Haemophilus quentini | reverse complement strand
TTTGTCCCAGAAGGTGCGGTGGAAATTAGCCGAGATAAATATATTGAGTTACTTAACGGACAATCTCAAGGTAAACAAATCATTGCAGATAAAACAGGCAACCCCGTATTAATTGACCCACAACCCAGTGCAGCACACGAGTTAAATCTTGACACACTTACGTGGGAAATTTCAGCTGAAAAACAAACCGCACTTTTGGCTGAAACCCAAACTCGCCTTATCGCCAACATTGATGAGCACGCGGCAAAAATCTACAGCACTTGGACGAGGTTTGAATCTGAGTACCGTGAACGCCAAGCAGCTGCAGAAGCCTTTAAATCCGCAAATTATGAGGGCGAATGCAGTCGATATATCTCAGACTTTGCACAACGTGCAAAACTGGATAACAAGACCGCCACAAACTTGATTTTGACACAAGCAGCAGGACTCGAAAAATTGCAGGTTGAATTAGCTAATCAACGTATGCGCAAGTATGAACTTAAAGCCCCTAATCTCACTCTTGAGCAACTACAATCAATCTACGATGACATTATCAAGCAAATGGATAACTTGATGGAGGCATATCAAAATGGCTAAGGTTTATTTGGCGATGTACAAACACAAGCGAGACTGGCGCAAAGAGCCAATCAAAGCGATAGCCGACCGCATTACTCGATTTTGCACAAAGGGCAAATACTCGCACTGCGAGATTGCCATTGAGCGCATTGAGTTTACTAACGGACACCATTATGAGCATCAAACGGTGTTTAATTGCTACTCATCCAGCGTGCAAGATGGCGGGGTGCGCTGCAAACAGATTGATGTGTCTGATAACACCAAATGGGATTTAATCCCACTCAGCGATGTCACCGAGGCGCAAATTAAAGCCTATTTTGACCGCACTTTGGGTTGTAAATATGACTGGTGGGGTGCGCTAGGAATCGTACTTGGCATCAAACAAAAACGCTCAAAATATTTTTGTAGCGAATGGTGCTTTAATGCAATTTGTGGCGGGGAAAACGGCTGGCGGTTTAGTCCGAATCAACTTGCCGTAATGTTCAATAAAAGAAGAATTTAAAGGAGAGTTTACCCTGCACAAAGTTTAAAAAGACGGCGATAACAACGGCACTAGGAATGCTCGTTGTTACCAGCTACGCAGAACGTGCCTTCATATAGCCATACGCCGCCTACCTTGCGCAAGGCGGGCGGATTGTAACAAATCTTTTGATTAGGAGAAATATATGCAGTCAATTAAAGCAATCCGTTGCACATTTTGTAACAAATTATTGGCAAAAGTGGGGATAGTTGGTTATTTAGAAATCAAATGCCCTCGTTGCAAAACCGTTAATACTACACGTTAATTTGATTTGAGTGTCGGAATGCCTTGAGCATCGGAACGCCATAGAATAGAAAGGAAAAACTATGGCAAATCAAAACACCTTTAAACAAGCCCCGCTGCCATTTATCGGACAAAAACGAATGTTTCTCAAACAATTTGAGCAGATTTTAAATGAGAACATTCCCGATGACGGTGAGGGCTGGACAATTCTTGATACCTTTGGCGGTTCAGGCTTGCTCAGCCATACCGTCAAACGGTTAAAACCGAAAGCCCGAGTGATTTACAATGATTTTGATGGCTATGCGGAAAGATTGGCACACATTGATGATATTAACCAGTTGCGAGCCGAGCTTTACTCTGTAGTTGGTAACGCTACGTCAAAAAATAAACGTATGACGAAGGATTAAAGCAGAATGCATCAGAATTATTCAAAACTTCAAAGGATATAAAGATCTAAATTGCTTAGCGAGTTGGTTATTGTTCAGTGGGCAACAAGTGGCAACGCTTGATGACTTATTCCAACATAATTTCTGGCATTGTATTCGTCAATCTGATTATCCAAAGGCTGATGGCTATTTGGACGGCGTAGAGATTGTGAAAGAATCATTCCACACGCTTTTGCCTAAGTTTAGCAATGATCTGAAAGCGTTGTTTGTATTAGATCCACCTTACCTTTGCACCAAGCAGGAAAGCTACAAACAAGCCACTTATTTTGATTTGATTGATTTCTTGCGACTGGTCAATATTACGCGACCACCTTATATATTCTT
>MDJB01000041.1 GCA_001752465.1 Haemophilus quentini | reverse complement strand
GTGAATGAAAACTGCGAAAGAAAACTGCGAAACTCTGAAGCGATTTGCGAAAGTAGCAAAGCAATTAAAAATACGCAAGGAAACGCACGTATCGAGGCTAAAAGCAAATATCAAGGGAAACTATGGGCTAACCCTTTAGCCTTTCAATTTACCCAGCTTACACGACAATTTAAGCTAATTTTAGACAGCAATCGCAAGTGTTTAGAGGTTTACCCCGATGATTTTCATCATAAGCTAAAAATGCGTGATGAAATGATGGACTTAATCGACCGACTAAAAGCGGGTGGAAAGCTCTTTAATGCGCTGGCTAAATCTCAAGGGGTAACATTTTGCCGAGACAATCAATCTACCCTAAAAGACTTTAATCAAGCTAACGGCTATTTGATTCATAAGTTTGGCGAGGTAGTGGCTCAAATTGAGCGACTAAATATTGAACGCATTGAGGGCGAGAAATTACAGGGGGTGGGCAATGAGTAAAACCGCCTTTATTTTGACTGCTGGCTATCATGTTGTTGATGATTTATTTATGCTGACTGTTGTCGCAATGCGAGAAACCAAAGGGGATATTTTAAGCCTTCACCGCGCTTATGCTCGACAAGGGAAACTAACGAACGTCAGAGCCATTAATTTAAACCATTACACGCTAGAATTTGTCTTAGGCAATGCGCGAGCGCCCATTATTCACGCAGAGGGGAAAAGAGAACGTACAGATTTAGAGGAGGCGATAGCACCTTTTAAATCTATCTACCCTACTGCGCAAATTCGTGTGATTCAGTTTAAAGATACGTTTCTATTTAAGCAATGTGCAGGAATTGGATTAGGGATTGATGCAGCGCAAGGGGGCAAGAAATGGCTAAATTAATCAATGCCCCTTACGCTAAACAACAAGACCCCACAGGGCAAAGCCTTGTTACTATCTGCATAGGCACGCAAGCGCAAACCATCGCAAAGCATTTTAATGAAATGGGCAAAAGTGCGGTAGAAATTGAGTTAGAAAACACACTAGGCGAGCAAGGGAAATCATTCCCTTGCGTGGTGATTGATAGTGAGATTTTAGAGCATATAGAAAGTTATCGCATTGCGCCTAAAAATACCCAGTCTATCCGCTTAATACAGGCGAATCATGGCGTAGCGCTCTCAAATGAAACGCTTGAGCGTATTTATTTAAATATCGTGCAATCCACCAGCGCAGAGAGTGTCATTTATTGCAATGAGGCGGGCGAAGTATTGGACGATGTAAGCCGATATATTCAACGGTTACGCAATGGAGAAACCTATCACGGCAACATTAAAGAAGTTGATGAGGGTTACGCCAAAATGTTCGACCATTTAAGCGATAATCTCAAAGTGAGGGATTTTTTAGCGTGGACAGGCGAAACCTTAAAGGTTGATAGTGTTAATACACTGGCTTATTTATGGACTGGCAAAAAGTGGCAATTCCTCACGGATAAAAAATTAGGGCGAGAAGTAAAAAGATTCTTTGAGGAAAAAGAGATTGGTTATAGCAAGCGTAAAATAGAAAATATGGTTGGGCTTATGCTGGATTATTATCTTGAGCCAATGGGCGAGCGCAGAAAGAATTTGTTGGCATTTTCTAACGGTGTACTTGATACGAAAACAGGGGAATTTTTACCGCACTCGCCTGATTATTATCTTACCTCTTATATCGATATTGATTACAGCGAAACGCCAATCCTTACGCCTAATTTTGACAAATGGCTTGATTGGGTAAGCGGTAACGATGAACGCAAGGCTAAGCGCATTTTAGCGGCACTCTACATGGTGCTAACCAATAGCTACGACTGGCAATTATTTTTAGAGATTACAGGCGTGGGCGGTAGCGGTAAAAGTATCTTTAATGAATTGGCGAAGATGTTGGTTGGTGCGGATAATACCGCATCAATTACCCTCAAAGAATTAGAAAATATCAATCATAGAGCGAAACTCATTGATAAAACCTTAATCTATTCAAGTGATCAAGAAAACTACATCGGCGATGGCGCAGAATTAAGAGCGATAACAGGGGGTGATACCATTAGCGTAAGATTGCTTTATCGAGACCCTTTCGACACAACTATCAATGCGGTGTATATGATGACAAACAACAAGAGCGCAACATTCAAAGAGCATAACGGGGGCATTGCTCGCAGACGCGTAATCTATCATTTCAACAAGGCAGTACCTGAATCAATGATTGATACAAAGCTGGTGGATAAACTGCTTTCAGAATCGGCTGGTATTGTGCGCTTGTTATTAGATACGTTCAAAGACCCGAAAGAGGCAAGAGCATTACTACTTGAACAGCGTGAATCAATGGAAGCCTTAGAAGTGAAACAGAAAGCCGACCATATTCTAGATTTTTGCCGACACTTTACCGCACGAGAAGAACTGAACGGCTTGTATATGGGCAATGCAAGGGCGCAAATTAAAAACGCTGAACGACAATATCTTTATGCATCATATCTTTTCTATTGTGATTGTATGGGCATCAATAAACCACTAGGGCGTAGTCGTTTTCTTGATTCGTTTAGACAAGCAACCAAAGAAAGCAAATACCCCCACGAGTTCAAAAAGCGATTAAAGGACGGCAAGAACGTTACCAATATTTACTACATAAACATAGGTCAAACGATGGCAGAGTGGCAAGAATAACCGCTGGCGGATAATTAAAGGGCTTGGTGCAGGGCATTGAGCCTTTTTTGTTA
>MDJB01000040.1 GCA_001752465.1 Haemophilus quentini | reverse complement strand
TGTTTGTCTCTCTGATAAAGAAAATATTTTCATACTTTCCCCACTCAAAACGGAATATCGTCATCAAACCCACTATTGCTTGATGCAGGCTGTCCTTGTGGGTAGCCAGGTGCGGTGGATTGATAATATTGATGCTGTGCCTGATATTGTTCTTGGCGTGTATTTTTAGCACGGTTATCTTTATCTTTGGCGTGCTCCGTGAGCCACTGAATGCGTTTTGGCTCTTCACCTGCAAGATGTTCAGCTAATGTTTTCCCTGATGCAGCACTAAATGGGCAAGTAATAGAGAAACGGTAGCTTTCTGAGCCATCGTTTTTGGTCGTGAGTTCTTTTTGCAAGAACAGGCCAATGCGTTTATTAGTGAGTTCTGGTGCAATATCATCATTGCCTTGTCGTTTCACCGTCAATTCTTTGACGCATGTAACCCCCATAATCGCCTGGATCATATTTAAGCCACTTGATAAATCATTGCCATCTTTGCCTTTGTAATAGACGGAAAGATAATTACCTAGCATTCCATCATCGGTTTCAATGGAAAATTCGATTGCTTGTGCACCGCCTTGTGATTTGGTGTATTTAGCGGAAAGAATTTTCCCTACGTATGCGCCAGTTTCTGTAATAAAAGCGGGTTGTCCGCCTTTTACTGCTTGCTCTTCGTTGTAAGTGAACATGACTGCCATTTTAGTTTTCTCCTGTGGTTGGTTGTTCGGTTGGTTCTGTTTTTTCTACGGATGTTTCATCCTGTGAGATGCCGTAATAATCGCAGATAATGTCATCAATTAATGCCAAATCATTGTCAATAAATAGCTTATCAAACAAGCCCATCGGGCTTTTTACGGTGTCAGAACCGTTGTTTTGGGTGGAAAATTGGTACACCCCATCTTTCACTGCGGTGCGTAAACAAATAGTAAACATTCCCTCTAAAGTGATTTTTTCATCTAGCATTTTCCCGATAGTTTTAATTTTAGTGCGACCATAATCATCATTTTGTGTATGTGCGAGAATGTACACGCGCTTGTGTGCTGGAAGTTTGGTGGCAAGGTCGCAAATTTTCCATGCGTTCATTCCAATATCGGTGAATTTGTCAAAGCCTTTCCATACCGCGACGCATAAATTCATTCACCATGATGTATTGATAATCGTCAATCACGATAATATCTTGCGGTGCACGCACCATTGCTTTGCATATTTGTTCGGCATTATCAGTGGTGAAAATGTTACCGCCTTTGCCTTTTTCGCACTGTTGCCAACCTTTTGGGCGAAATGGTAGTGGCTTGTGAATGGATTGAATCAGTAAGGTTTTTTTCGGGTCGAAATTGCGTAAACTGGTTGATTTTCCTGTTCCGCTTTCGCCTAAAATTAATGTTGCAATGCTCATTTTTTATTTCCTATCTAATTGTCAGAACTTGACTATCAACCAATTTCGCACCAGGAATTTCTTCCCCTGCTTTTAATCGTGCTTTAATTTCGGTTTTATTTGCTGTGATTTTCACATTAACAAGGGTTTCATCGCAGTTGTTGGCGAGAAATAAATCTTCGTCTAATTGCACCGCACTTTGCTTGCTTTCGCGGTAAGAAATGGTAAACAAAGGACAGTTAATTTTTGCCGTGCCTGTTGCTTCCATGTTGTGTTTGAGGTAGTTTTTAATCTGCTCAATACCGTTTTGGCGTTGCTTTTTCATTGCCTGTAAGCGTTTAATTTCAGCGTCAATCACTTCAATGTCTCCTTCTGTATTTTTAATGACATAGACGACATTCTCCGCTTTTTTGTCAAAATCTTGCTACACTGCATCTAATGCTTTGGCAATGTCAGCGTTATCTGCAAATTCAGGGTTTTCTAGCAATTCTTTGATGTTTTCGAGTTGTTCGGTGATTTCGTAAAGTTTCATCATTTATCCTTAGTTCAATTTAAATTTTGATATACATTTCATCGATAATCTTACGATTAATAACATAATCAGGATTGACGCCTTTTCTAATGGCAGAAAAGAGACGTTTTAATTCAATTATTCCCTTTGGAGTTGGGTGGGGGATTTTAGATAAATCAATTTTGGGTTTGATTTCATCTTCAATATGAACATCTTCTAAATCATCAAAATTAAGCATCTCGCCCCTCCATTAATCTGGGTCATAATCATTCATTCTTTCGTGCAATTCACGCTCGGCGATTTTCTTAATTGCCTCTTGTCTATAAGGCTCATAACTTGCACCGCTACCAATGGCAAGCCAGAAATTATCGTTATCGCACAGCATTTCTGTGAGTTCGTGATAATGCGTTTGGTCGCCTTGTTTTAAATCATTGTCGATTTCCGTGGCGACTTCATCTAAGGCGATTTCATAGCCTGCTTGCCAATCCACTTTACGTTGGTGTGCAGCATCGAGTTGATAGTAGTAATCATCGGAGGGTTTCATTGCTTTTCTCCTAAAGTGAGGTTAATTTCTGCTTGTTTTTGTGCGGTGTAATCCTGCAGTTCTTTTTCTGCTGTGAGTGTGAGATTTGGTGGTAAACATACGCCATTTTCATATATGCCACCTTTCAGTTCACACTGTGTTTCTGCTTGGATTTGTTGGCTTAATTCATTGTCGTGCCAGTCTGTTTGATTGGCTTTTGCACCTAAACTGATAACTGCCGACACGATGATTGCACCAAAGAGACAAGTCATAATTTTTAATGCTTTTTCAGTGCCTTTCATAAAGTAGGTAAAACTGTTTTTAAGTTGATGTTTTTTCATTTTGAACCTCGACTTTGGCGTAAAAAAAGACCGCACTTTTCAGGCGGTCAGTGGAGTAGTGCAATCAGTCTATGCTGATTTTGTCTAGATAG
>MDJB01000039.1 GCA_001752465.1 Haemophilus quentini | reverse complement strand
AGAAAGTCTGAGTAGGCAAGGCAGTAAACAGTAAACTGAAAAGAAAACTGAAATAAAACTGTTTTGCATAAAATCTTGATTGAACAAAAGCAATCAAGTGTTTAGTTGAATGAAAATACGCATCAAATTGACCGCACTTTCAAGTGAAAACTTAAAGTGGTTGAAAGCATTTGAGGTTGTATAGTTAAGTGACTAAGCGTACAAGGTGGATGCCTTGGCAATCAGAGGCGAAGAAGGACGTGCTAATCTGCGAAAAGCTTGGATGAGTCGATAAGAGGCGTTTAATCCAAGATATCCGAATGGGGAAACCCAGTAGATGAAGAATCTACTATCACTAACTGAATCCATAGGTAAGTGAGGCAAACCGGGAGAACTGAAACATCTAAGTACCCCGAGGAAAAGAAATCAACCGAGATTTCGTCAGTAGCGGCGAGCGAAAGCGAAAGAGCCAGTTAATGATAGCAGCAGAGATAGAGGAATAAGCTGGGAAGCTTAGCGACACAGGGTGATAGCCCCGTACTCGACATCTAGGCTGTGGTACTAAGTTAACG
Organism: Haemophilus quentini; assembly: GCA_001752465.1. Classification (GTDB taxonomy): domain Bacteria; phylum Pseudomonadota; class Gammaproteobacteria; order Enterobacterales; family Pasteurellaceae; genus Haemophilus; species Haemophilus quentini. Next base: position 2,804 of record MDJB01000039.1, on the reverse strand, counting down.
AGAAGTAGGGCGGGACACGTGATATCCTGTTTGAAGATGGGGGGACCATCCTCCAAGGCTAAATACTCCTGATTGACCGATAGTGAACCAGTACTGTGAAGGAAAGGCGAAAAGAACCCCGGTGAGGGGAGTGAAATAGAACCTGAAACCTTGTACGTACAAGCAGTGGGAGCCTGAAAGGGTGACTGCGTACCTTTTGTATAATGGGTCAGCGACTTATATTTTGTAGCGAGGTTAACCGAATAGGGGAGCCGAAGGGAAACCGAGTCTTAACTGGGCGTCTAGTTGCAAGGTATAGACCCGAAACCCGGTGATCTAGCCATGGGCAGGTTGAAGGTTGGGTAACACTAACTGGAGGACCGAACCGACTAATGTTGAAAAATTAGCGGATGACTTGTGGCTGGGGGTGAAAGGCCAATCAAACCGGGAGATAGCTGGTTCTCCCCGAAATCTATTTAGGTAGAGCCTTGAGCGGACACCTTTGGGGGTAGAGCACTGTTTCGGCTAGGGGTCCATCCTGGATTACCAACCCGATGCAAACTACGAATACCAAAGAGTGATACTCAGGAGACACACGGCGGGTGCTAACGTCCGTCGTGGAGAGGGAAACAACCCAGACCGCCAGCTAAGGTCCCAAAGTCTATATTAAGTGGGAAACGAAGTGGGAAGGCTTAGACAGCTAGGATGTTGGCTTAGAAGCAGCCATCATTTAAAGAAAGCGTAATAGCTCACTAGTCGAGTCGGCCTGCGCGGAAGATGTAACGGGGCTGAAATATAGCACCGAAGCTGCGGCATCAGACGAAAGTCTGTTGGGTAGGGGAGCGTTGTGTAAGCGGAAGAAGGTGTGTTGAGAAGCATGCTGGACGTATCACAAGTGCGAATGCTGACATAAGTAACGATAAAACGGGTGAAAAACCCGTTCGCCGGAAGACCAAGGGTTCCTGTCCAACGTTAATCGGGGCAGGGTGAGTCGGCCCCTAAGGCGAGGCTGAAGAGCGTAGTCGATGGGAAACAGGTTAATATTCCTGTACTTGGTAAAGCTGCGATGTGGGGACGGAGTAGGTTAGGTTATCGCACTGTTGGATATGTGCGTTTAAGTTGGTAGGTGGGAAGTTTAGGCAAATCCGGACTTCCTTAACACTGAGAGATGATGACGAGGCTCTACGGAGCTGAAGTAACTGATACCACACTTCCAGGAAAAGCCACTAAGCGAAAGGCTTTACTAAACCGTACTGAAAACCGACACAGGTGGTCAGGTAGAGAATACTCAGGCGCTTGAGAGAACTCGGGTGAAGGAACTAGGCAAAATAGCACCGTAACTTCGGGAGAAGGTGCGCCGGCGTAGATTGTAGTCCCTCGCGGGCGAAGGTTGAACCGGTCGAAGATACCAGCTGGCTGCAACTGTTTATTAAAAACACAGCACTCTGCAAACACGAAAGTGGACGTATAGGGTGTGATGCCTGCCCGGTGCTGGAAGGTTAATTGATGGTGTAATCGAAAGAGAAGCTCCTGATCGAAGCCCCAGTAAACGGCGGCCGTAACTATAACGGTCCTAAGGTAGCGAAATTCCTTGTCGGGTAAGTTCCGACCTGCACGAATGGCATAATGATGGCCAGGCTGTCTCCACCCGAGACTCAGTGAAATTGAAATCGCCGTGAAGATGCGGTGTACCCGCGGCTAGACGGAAAGACCCCGTGAACCTTTACTATAGCTTGACACTGAACATTGAATTTTGATGTGTAGGATAGGTGGGAGCCTTTGAAGCAGTCACGCCAGTGATTGTGGAGGCGTCCTTGAAATACCACCCTTTAACGTTTGATGTTCTAACGAAGATTACGAAACGTGGTCTCGGACAGTGTCTGGTGGGTAGTTTGACTGGGGCGGTCTCCTCCCAAAGAGTAACGGAGGAGCACGAAGGTTTGCTAATCACGGTCGGACATCGTGAGGTTAGTGCAATGGTATAAGCAAGCTTAACTGCGAGACAGACAAGTCGAGCAGGTACGAAAGTAGGTCATAGTGATCCGGTGGTTCTGAATGGAAGGGCCATCGCTCAACGGATAAAAGGTACTCCGGGGATAACAGGCTGATACCGCCCAAGAGTTCATATCGACGGCGGTGTTTGGCACCTCGATGTCGGCTCATCACATCCTGGGGCTGAAGTAGGTCCCAAGGGTATGGCTGTTCGCCATTTAAAGTGGTACGCGAGCTGGGTTTAGAACGTCGTGAGACAGTTCGGTCCCTATCTGCCGTGGGCGTAGGAGAATTGGTTGGGGCTGCTCCTAGTACGAGAGGACCGGAGTGGACGCACCACTGGTGTTCCGGTTGTGTCGCCAGACGCATTGCCGGGTAGCTAAGTGCGGAAGAGATAAGTGCTGAAAGCATCTAAGCACGAAACTTGCCAAGAGATGAGTTCTCCCAGATTATAAATCTGTAAGGGTTGTTTAAGACTAAGACGTAGATAGGCAGGGTGTGTAAGTGATGTGAGTCATTGAGCTAACCTGTACTAATTGCCCGAGGGACTTAACTATACAACGCTCAAGTGTTTTTGGAAAAGAGCGAAAAAGAGAAGACTAGACAAACAAATTAAATATAGAAGACGTAATAGAAAGAAAATTGAGTTCAGCTTGTGGCCAATAAGAACGAGTGAAAGGTAGAGTAAGAGCTGAGTAGCGAAAGATAAAAGAGAAAAGACGAGTTATCAAAGGATTATCCTGGCGGCGATAGTGCGGTGGAACCACCTGACACCATACCGAACTCAGAAGTGAAACGCTGTAATGCCGATGGTAGTGTGGGGCTTCCCCATG
>MDJB01000038.1 GCA_001752465.1 Haemophilus quentini | reverse complement strand
GTGAATGAAAACTGCGAAAGCAAACTGAGAAAGTATGAAGCAATTTGCGAAAGTGGAAAAGCGGTTAAAAATACGCAAGGAAACGCATGTAGCGAGGTTAAAAGCAAATATCAAGGGAAACTATACGCTAACCCCTTAGCCTTTCAATTTACCCAGCTTACACGACAATTTAAGCTAATTTTAGACAGCAATCGCAAGTGTTTAGAAGTTTACCCCGATGATTTTCATCATAAGCTCAAAATGCGTGATGAAATGATGGACTTAATCGACAGATTGAAAGCTGGTGGCAAGCTCTTTAATGCGCTGGCTAAATCTCAAGGGGTAACACTTTGCCGAGACAATCAAGCCACCCTAAAAGACTTCAATCAAGCTAACGGTTATCTAATCCATAAGTTCGGCGAGGTAGTGGCTCAAATTGAGCGACTAAATATTGAACACATCGAGGGCGAGAAATTACAGGGGGTAAGCTATGAGTAAAACCGCCTTTATTTTGACTGCTGGCTATCATGTTGTTGATGATTTATTTATGCTGACCGTTGTCGCAATGCGAGAAACCAAAGGGGATATTTTAAGCCTTCACCGCGCTTATGCTCGACAAGGGAAACTAACGAACGTCAGAGCCATTAATTTAAACCATTACACGCTAGAATTTGTCTTAGGCAATGCGCGAGCGCCCATTATTCACGCAGAGGGGAGAAAAGAACGTGCGGAGGCTGAGGAGGCGATAGAGCATTTTCAATTTCTCTACCCTACTGCACAAATTCGAGTGATTCAGTTCAAAGACGCATTTTTATTTAAGCAATGTGCAGGAATTGGATTAGGGATTGATGCAGCGCAAGGGGGCAAGAAATGGCTAAATTAATCAATGCCCCTTACGCTAAACAACAAGACCCCACAGGGCAAAGCCTTGTTACTATCTGCATAGGCACGCAAGCACAAGCCATTGCAAAGCATTTTAATGAAATGGGCAAAAGTGCGGTAGAAATTGAGCTAGAAAACACACTAGGCGAGCAAGGGAAATCATTCCCTTGCGTGGTGATTGATAGTGAGATTTTAGAGCAGATAGAACGCTATCGCATTGCGCCTAAAAATACCCAGTCTATCCGCTTAATACTGGCGAATCATGGCGTAGCCCTCTCAAATGAAACGCTTGAGCGTATTTATTTAAATATCGTGCAATCCACCAGCGCAGAGAGTGTCATTTATTGCAATGAGGCGGGCGAAGTATTGGACGATGTAAGCCGATATATTCAACGGTTACGCAATGGAGACACCTATCACGGGGAAATTAAGCCAATTTGTGAACCTGTCCGAGATAACCACCAGCCCTACACCGAAAAACGCAAGGAGAATGGCATAGAGGGGCTTTTTAGGGTTGTGCCGAAGTTAGACAAGGACACGGGCGAAATGATGGATAAATGCGAATGGTTGGCTGATTGTGTTGATGTCGTGGGGATTGGGCTTTCTGATAGCGATTATTTTTCAATGCTTTCATTTCAAGCACAAGGCAAGCCCGAGCCGATTTTAATTGCCTTACCCTGGGCGGATATTGGCGAGCGTGCAGGCTGGCAATTACTCAAACAAAACGGGTTAAGAATTACCAATAGCCAACGCTTAAAACCGCATTTAGCCGATTTTCTTCAAGATACCCAGAACAAGCCGATTTATCAAATCGTAAATGAAACGGGCTGGCAATCAGACTTTAACGCCTATGTGCTGCCGAGTGGCGAGGTATTGGGAAAACCTGAACGCCCTCTTTATTTCAACAGCAAATCAACCACCAGCACAGGCTATCAAGCTAAAGGTACGCTAAGCGACTGGCAACGGGAAATAGGGCAATATCTCCGAGGCAACCATTCAATGATGCTGGGCGTGGCTTGTTCTTTATCCGCCCCGTTGATTGGCTTAATTGGTGCGGAAAGTTTTGGCGTACATTTATTTGGTAAATCCAGCGCAGGAAAAACCACCATAGCCAATATTGCAAGTTCAATTTATGGCGAGCCTGATTTAATCCGTTTATCGTGGAACGGCACAAGCCTAGGATTGATTAACGAGGCTTCTGCGCGTAATGATGGCTTTATTCCTCTTGATGAAATCGGACAAGGGGCAAGCAAAAAGCACGTAGAGCAAACCGCCTATGCGTTATTTAATGGTGTGGGAAAAATACAAGGTGCAAAAGACGGCGGAAACAGAGAATTAAACCGCTGGCGTATTTTGGCATTTTCTACGGGCGAGCAAGATTTAGAGCTTTATTTAAAACAAGACAATATCAAAACTAACGCAGGGCAATTAGTCCGCCTGTTAAATATCCCTATTACGCCCACTAGCACGTTTTATCATTTTGGCAATGGTAAAGCCCATGCCGACCATTTGAACGCAATGACAAGGCGTTACTACGGCACAATGGGCAGAGCGTGGATAGAATGGCTGCTTGAAAATAAAAGTGCGGTAGCGGTTGAATATGGGCGTTTAAGCGAACAATGGCAAGCGATGCTACCAAATGATGCAAGCTCACAAGTAAAACGAGTGGCAGGGCGATTTGCCATTTTAGAAACCGCTTTACAGTTGGCAGCGCATTTAACAGGCTGGGAAACAAGCGAAAATAAAACCGCACTTCTGCACGGATTTAATGAATGGATAAATGAATATGGGCTACATTCTCGAGAAGAAAAGCAAATCATTGAGCAGGTGAATGGCTGGCTTTTACGCAATGGGGCAAGATTTCTAGATTTTCCTTTCAATCCGAATCAGAAAGAACCAAACGATACGGCAGGCTATCGCCAGTTAGCCGACAGTAAAGAATTGCAAGAGAGCGAAAAATATTGGGTATTTCCGCAAGTTTATATTCAAGATGTTATCAAAGGCTTTAATGAAAAACAGGCAAATGAAATCTTATTGGGTGCAGGAATGTTAATACAGGGAAAAGAGAGAGGTCGTAAATACCTCAACCGTTTACCCAAAACAATAAGCGGAGGGAAAACTATCCGATGTTATGTGCTGGAAATCTTAAACGAGGACGAGGAAAGCGAAGAAATAGAATAAAAAGCCCATTTTGAAAGGTGTAGACTATCAATAATAAAGAGCAGATCATAATTGATTTGCTCTTTTTTTTATTCCACCAACGGAAAAAAACAAAAAAAATTTTTTCCGTGTGTAGATGAGTTAAAAAATATTGGGCATTTTGGGCACGAGAACAACAAAATATAAATATATCAATAACTTATAAAAAATAGCGTGCCCAAATTACCCCTTTCCGTGCCCAAAAATAGGCTTTCCGTGCCCAAAAATAGGCTTTCCGTGCCCAGTCAAAAAATAATCAATCTTTCACCGTGCCCAATTTGTGCCCAGCCGTGCCCAGTGCATTGGGCACGAAAATCGCATTTAAGTTATTGATTTTAAAGGTGCGTGCCCAAATGCCCAGCGTGCCCGGTGTTTTTTAGTTATCTATACACTTTTTTATTTTTTTAGGTGGTGGATAGCTCTGATTGATTCATAGGTAAAACTTTACTAAACGTAGTGGAGATAAGAACAAGGCTTAGTGCAGTGCATTGAGCCTTTTTTGTTA
>MDJB01000037.1 GCA_001752465.1 Haemophilus quentini | reverse complement strand
TTAAAAGTGGGGCGGGATTATTCCACATGGATTAGAGCCAGAATCAAACAAGCAGGCTTTATCGAAAATCAAGATTTTGTGATTGTAGAAAATTTGAGCTCCCCCGAATTGGTGAGCGCAAATAATGAACAGCTTTCACCGATGGCACGACCGCAAAAGTTGATTGATTATATCGTGTCTTTAGATATGGCAAAGCACCTATGTTTAATGGAAAAGAACGAAATAGGGCGAGCAATAAGACAGCATTTTATTGAGGCTGAAAAACAGCTAAGAATTTCATCACCTGCCATATATAAAAACACCCTATCAAAAACTATAGAGCGATTGGAAAGCATAGACCGAAACAAGGAAATGACTGATGCAATCAAGGCGCAATTGGTGCGGGCGGGCGTGAAACCTAAAGCCTATCACTACAGCCAAAACCAAGAAATGCTAGATAGCCTTGTTATTGGTTCAAATGTGCGGAAATGGAAAGTTAAACACAGCATTGTAGGCAATGTTCGAGATGCGTTTAATGTATCGCAACTGAAGCTATTAAAAACATTACAAACAACGAACACAGCCTTAATCAATCTTGATATGGGCTATCATGAGCGGAAAGGCAGATTATCCGAACTGGCAGAGCGTGAAAGAGCGGAATAAAGGAGAAACACAATGAATGACTTTACCGAGATGATGCAATTTCTAATCTTTATCGCCTTATTGCTGGTGGCTTTTAGCCTTGCATCAACCCTATAAAACAAAACGCCATAGGGAAACAAACAACCCTACGGCGTAACTAAGGAATTATCTTATGCAACCAATTAAACTAGGAATTAATATGAAGTTAATTCGCAAGCATTATAGCAAAACATTGTGATTCATAAAATCATTACTATATCAGTATCAGAACACAGGAGAAATTATGATCGTAAAAGACAATTCAAAAAGACTTGTTAAAAGCGGACAATATTCTGCTCTGTTGGTTGAGATAAAGCCTATAAAGTCAGGCTATGGCGAGCGATTGGGCTTTCTATTTGAAATCAATGAAGGGTTTTACAAGGGGCGAAAATTAATGCGAACTTGTACGCCTATTTTTAAATCGGGCTCAAACCTTGCAGAAATAGTCGAGAGCTTGAACCGTGCTACATTAACTGCAAAACAGGTTGAGCAAGGTATTGATCTTGAGCAGTTTAAAAACAAACCCTATCAAATCACGGTAACAAAACGAATCGGAAAAAATGGCTTTCCATATAGCCACATTGAAAAAATTAACTGATTCAATCCAGTCTATCACCAAAAAGCGGAGCTAAAAGGGATGACAAAAAAACACTCAAAAGCAGGGCAATATTTCCAAGCTGATTTTGATTTAATTCAACGAGCTAGCCAATTAGGCAGTTTTAGGTTACTTGCCTCTCTTCTCGTATTAATGCGCTATACAAACGGCAAGCCCAACAACCCACAAGAAAAACCATTCACTCAAACTTATGCGGGCGCAGACGCTATTAGGAAAGCCTTACAATGCCGATGGCAAGACGGCAGGTCGCTACTCGTTACACTAAGTCAAAATAACTTCATTTCTCGGTGCATATCTCAAGGCAAAACAGCTTATACAGTTCATAACCACCAGCTAAATATAGATTTACCTATAGCGATAGTTGATGGGGCTAATAATGCCGATTCTGCACTAATGCGAATAAATGGCGATAAAACGCTCACAGAGCAAGAAAAACTAGAGACCCTAATAATCCTACTGACTATCTACAAAAACCTCTCTATGGCTTGTTTTGGTGGGTTTAATGGCGTGCATCAAGAGTGGGATATAGCCAGTGATGAAGAGTTGGAAGGTTTACCACTTTGCGGAATCACTGCACGGAATTATAAAAATGGCGATACCGCTCAAATTACCTCGTTTTCAACTTCCTGCAAATTTATCAATGAATCGTTAGGCTTGCCAATAAACGAAGGTATGACACATGAAACAAGCAGGCGGTTTTGGGATGGGATTAGGGCGCTGGAAAAATTGGGGCTAATTTATTGTGTGATTGTGCTGATGAAAACCAATACCAAAAACAAGCAAGAATTTATGTTCACAATTAGAGTAAACGACTATCACGCAGACAAAGGGGCTGATCTCTCTTTTATTGAGCTTGTCTCTGATGGGGAGGTTGCTTTTTACGGCACTAGTGCGCCCATAGAGGAAGAGATTGAATATGCTGATTTCAATGATACGGCAAAGGAAGATAAAGTGATTCGCTTAACCTTGCCTAAATTACCCAATAAGGAAGAGTATCAAATATTTTCTTTTTGCCGTCCAAGATTTAGAACGTCTAATGCTGATACTGGCGAATGGATGACGAAAGAAAGAGAAAATTTAGAGGCAACCATAAAGGAAATTGAAAAGGCTCTGTGGGGATAAGCGAAGAAATGAACGGATTAAAATCTCTCTCTGCAGAAACACGCCGAAGGCGTAGCGATGTGAATGTTCAGATGAATCAAAATAGACAAGTAAAATGCTTGTCTTTTTTTGTGTTTTTTCATTTTGCATTTCGCTCTGTTTTTTTTCGTTTTTTTGACGTACGTTCTACTTATATATATTGTTCGTTCTACTTATGTATATTACGTTCTAGATATATATCTACGTTCTACATATATGTCTACCCAATAAAAATTGAACAAAAAACAAACAGCAAAAATGGGGAAAAAACAAGGGTAAATTTGTCTATTTTTAAGTGTGAAATGGCAATCCCGAAAAAGTAGGGAGTTCCCGAAATAATAGGGAGTGATGCTTATTATCAAATGATGAAACTCTAAAAGAAAAAGAAGCCATAAACTCACATAGTGCTTGGTTCACAACTGGCACCTGCTTAACGTCCGTAACGTGCTATGCCCTATCGTTTATGGCTTGAGGATATTCTAATTATTCTTCCTGTTCTGTCAAACCTCTTTACAACCTCATCGCAAAATGGCATTATTTCCCCGCAGTCGCAAAAAACGATTGCCGAGCCTGGAAACTCGACTTATTTACAATTGGCGCAGAGCACGCCTAAAGCGTGTTTTTTTATGCGTAACATTCGCACACCCAAAGAATTTGCGGATTTTGTTTTATCTATTCAAAATCCAATCTTTCTCTCAATGGTAGCGTGTAGCGGTAAAGGTTCGCCCTTTGCTGTGTTCCAATTGTCGCAGTTTTCCAGACCGTTACACGTTACCGCCAAAGCCTGGAAACTTTCCGCGGTAACTCTCAAGTGTTTACAATTGGAGTTACGCAAAATGTATCAATTCATTTTCGCGCTTATTCGCGCACCTCAAATCAAAATCAGACTTCTTGCCGATAATGAACAACAAGCACGTTCACGTTTTACCGATGGCGACACCTTGTTATTCGTTGGCAGAATTAATCAAAACCCACTGAAAAACAACCGCACGTTTTCAACTAATGGAAATAATCACAGCTTGCCAGCGTTCCAGAAAGTCGCTATGATTTCCTCGCAATCAGAAAAAGTGATTGCCAGCCGTGGAAAGCTGAACTATTTACCAGAGGCGAACGATAGCACGCCATTAAACCGTGCTTTTTTTGTTCGTAACATTCGCACACCTAAAGAATTTGCGGATTTTGTTTTATCTATTCAAAATCCAATCTTTCTCTCAATGGTAGAGCGTAATGGGCCGTCTTTGACGGGCTGTCTTCCTTTGGTGGCAGTTTTCCACCCTGTTATGCTCTACCGCCCGACCGTGGAAAGTCTAGCGGTAGTTCTTATAAATCAACCAAAGGACACCGCAGAAATGATTTACAAATTTCTTTGCGTCAATCGCACACACCCGCACTTTAATTTGTGCATTCAAACTATTCACGCCAACACCGAAGAAAGCGCAAGATTAAGCCTTAACACTGATTTTCGCCACCTCGTCACCGTTGCAAAAATCAACCCGAAATTTAACCGCACTAAAGCACAAAAATCGCTTGCACCTAGCTTTACATTGCATTATAGTAAAAATGCTCTCGAAAAATCGAGAGCCAGCCGTAGGAAGCTGAATTTACTAAAGGCGAACAGCGCGCCACAATGCGCTTTTTTTGTTCGTAGCGTTCGCGCACCTCTCAAAAATAATCTATCTTCTGATAGACTATTCTCAATGGTAACGCGTAATGGGCAACCCTTAGCGGTTGACTGCTCTCCTTTAGTAGCAGTTTTCCTACCCTGTTATGCGTTACCGCCAGTCGTAGGAAAACTTGCGGTAACTCTCCAAAATTTACTAAAGGACACCGCAGAAATGATTTACAAATTTCTTTGCGTCAATCGCACACAATCGCATTTTAACTTATGCGTCATATCTCTTAATTCCACCACCGAAGAACAGGCACGTTTGAGCCTATCTGCTGATTATCGTTTTATTGCGGTGGTGGCGAGAATCAATCCTCAAAACAACCGCACTTTAGCGGTACGCTCTCCTCTTTCTGTAAATAATCACAGCTTGCCGAAATGTGAAGATGTAGGTAGTATTGAAAGCACTACAACACAAAACGGCGGAAACCGCAGCCGTTATCAATGCGGATTTTTTATACCCCAAATTCCTTTCTCATACGTTCCCGAAAAATTGGGGGCGTTGTCGCTAGCCGAATTTGTGGCAAGGTCTATACGCCGAAATAAGGCGGAGTTTATCCGCACGAATAAGGCGAGCAATCACCCGTTTAGTGTTGTAGTTGAACCCTTGTCACACCTTACTACAGGTTATGGCAATTTCTTTACTAATAAACTAAACGGAAATCCAACAATGAAAATCAACCCCAAAAACAACCGCACTTTAGCGGCACTTCCTACCCTTTCTGTATCTGCAACACAAGGGGGC
>MDJB01000036.1 GCA_001752465.1 Haemophilus quentini | reverse complement strand
CCCTTGCAAGTACTTTTTTGTAAAAATATTTAAAAAAATAATTTTTTGATGGAAATATAAACATTTTATCAAAAAGTGCGGTTAGAATAGTCAAACTTTTATTGCTATTATTTCTTACGTAATGAAACTTCTCCACCATTAAACATCTGAATTTTATTGCCACATAATACTTTTAAATAACCGTGTTCATCTATGCCTTGTTCAATACCTGAAATAACGCCTTGTTCAGTCAGCACATTTACTTCATTATTTGAAAACGCATTATATGATTGCCATGCTTGTTGAAATTCCTCATTAATACCATTTTGCTCAAAAGTATTTAAATGTGTGTATAAATGTTGTATAAGTTTGGGTAATAAGGTTTGTCTATCTATATCAGGATCAATTTCACATACTTCCGCATAAGGCTGACTAATTTCTGTTTTTTTTGGCAACAACACATTAATACCTACGCCAATCACTAAATTGAGCATACCATTTTTATGGTTAGCAATTTCAACTAAAATGCCACCTAACTTTCTTCCTTCAAACAAAATGTCATTTGGCCATTTCACTTGCACGTTTAGCACCTCGGCAATCGCCAAACCGATAACTAAACTTAACCCCTCAATTGATTTTTTAGGAGCAAATGCCCAATAAAAACTAAACATGATTTGCCCAGCAAAAGGTGATAACCATTGGCGACCACGTCGACCTCGCCCTGCAGTTTGATATTCAGCTACACAAAGATCGCCTTTTTTTAAGGAAGGAATATTTTGTAATATCCATTCATTTGTAGAGGAAATAATCGGCTGATAATGGATACTATAAGGAAAAAGTGCGGTTGAAATTTGCTGAGGATTTAATAAAGGAAGACTAGGCACTAAGCAATAATTTTGGCCATCAACGACAATTTCCAAGCCTAGCTCACGTAATTGTTTAATGTCCTCTTCAATATCCGGAGAAAATTTTTCCAATTCAAACCGCACTTTCGGCTGACAATCAGATAAGTATGTCAATAAAGCGAAATTCATCATTTATTCCTTGTAGCAAACGGAGCGAAAATCATAGCATAAATCCCAAAATTTCGTTTTCAAAATCTAGTAAAATCTGTATAATCTCGTCGCAATATTTTTTAACTTCAATTTAGCGAGAATATTGCAATGTCATTACGCATTAAACAAGAAGCCCTTACTTTTGACGATGTTCTACTCGTCCCAGCACATTCAACAGTGCTTCCAAATACAGCCAATCTTTCAACCAAACTCACTAAAGAGATTAATTTGAATATTCCTATGCTTTCAGCAGCAATGGATACCGTAACTGAAACCAAACTAGCGATCTCTTTAGCACAAGAAGGTGGCATTGGCTTTATTCATAAAAATATGACGATCGAACGCCAAGCAGATCGTGTTCGTAAAGTGAAAAAATTCGAAAGTGGTATCGTTTCTGAACCAGTAACTGTTTCACCAAATTTAACGCTTGCCGAACTTGCTGAAATGGTGAAGAAGAACGGCTTCGCTGGCTACCCTATTGTCGATAGTGAAAATAACCTAATCGGTATCATTACTGGACGCGACACCCGTTTCGTAAAAGATTTAAGCAAAACTGTTTCACAATTAATGACGAAAAAAGAAGACTTAGTCACCGTAAAAGAAGGTGCAAGCCGTGAAACAATTTTAGAATTAATGCATCAAAACCGCGTAGAGAAAGTACTTGTTGTAGATGATGCTTTCAAATTAAAAGGCATGATCACCGTTAAAGACTTCCAAAAAGCGGAACAAAAACCGAATGCATGTAAAGACGAATTCGGTCGTTTACGTGTCGGTGCGGCTGTAGGTGCAGGCCCGGGTAACGAAGAACGTATTGATGCATTAGTGAAAGCCGGCGTAGATGTGTTGTTAATCGACTCTTCTCACGGTCACTCAGAAGGCGTATTACAACGTGTTCGTGAAACTCGTGCAAAATATCCAAACTTACCTATCGTTGCGGGAAACGTAGCAACAGCTGAAGGCGCAATCGCATTAGCAGACGCTGGCGCAAGTGCAGTGAAAGTAGGTATTGGCCCTGGTTCAATTTGTACAACTCGTATCGTGACTGGTGTAGGTGTTCCACAAATCACCGCTATCGCAGATGCCGCTGCGGCATTAAAAGATCGTAGTATTCCAGTTATCGCGGACGGTGGTATCCGTTTCTCTGGTGATATTGCAAAAGCCATCGCTGCGGGCGCAAGCTGTGTAATGGTTGGCTCTATGTTTGCGGGTACAGAAGAAGCACCAGGCGAGATCGAACTTTACCAAGGTCGTGCATTTAAATCTTACCGTGGTATGGGCTCATTAGGTGCAATGGCTAAAGGCTCATCCGACCGTTATTTCCAATCTGATAACGCAGCAGACAAACTTGTACCAGAAGGTATCGAAGGTCGTATTCCATACAAAGGTTACTTAAAAGAAATCATCCACCAACAAATGGGGGGCTTACGTTCTTGCATGGGCTTAACTGGCTGCCCAACCATCGAAGAATTACGCACGAAAGCGGAATTCGTTCGAATCAGTGGTGCAGGCATTAAAGAAAGCCATGTTCACGATGTAACGATTACTAAAGAAGCGCCAAACTATCGTATGGGTTAAAACAAAAGGTATTTTATATGCATCTCCCTAATGTTAAACAAAAAATAACTAACCAAGAACTATGTGATATTTTTAATATGTTCAACTCAAGGTGGCATGAGAAGATCTCTAAAAACAAAAACTCTTGTTTTAGTTACCAAAACTTATGGACAACAGACATATATCAATTACTGGGAAAATGATATTTTATATTTAACTGGGATGGGATTAACTGGCGATCAAACCTTAAGCTCTCAAAATAAAACTTTATCGGAATCAGATAGTAACAATGTTACTCTACACTTATTCGAAAATGACACACCTAATTCATATATTTATGAGGGGATTGTCACATTAGCAGGTCCGATTATTAAGAAAGCTCAGAAAGATAAAGATGGAAATAACCGCAAAGTATATATCTTTCCACTGAAGAAAATTAATACAATTTAGAGAAAAAAATGACAAACATCCACAATCACAAAATCCTGATCCTCGACTTCGGTTCACAATATACTCAACTGATTGCACGTCGTGTGCGTGAAATCGGTGTATACTGCGAACTTTGGGCGTGGGATGTGACTGAAGAACAGATCCGTGAATTTAATCCAGACGGTATCATTCTTTCTGGGGGGCCAGAAAGTACCACTGAAGAAAACAGCCCGCGTGCACCTGAATATGTATTTAATGCCGACGTGCCTGTATTGGGTATTTGCTACGGCATGCAAACGATGGCGATACAACTTGGGGGTTTAACTGAAACCTCTGAACATCGTGAATTCGGTTATGCTTCTGTTTTAATGGATAATCCGACCGCACTTTTCGCTTATTTAAATGATGGCGATAGCAAATTAGATGTATGGATGAGCCATGGAGATAAAGTCACTCGTTTACCTCAAAATTTCCAAGTAACAGGTACTACTCCAACCTGCCCAATTGCAGCAATGTCTGACGAAAATCATCGTTTCTACGGTGTACAATTCCATCCAGAAGTAACCCACACCAAAAAAGGTTTAGAATTATTAACTAATTTTGTCGTGAATATCTGTGGTTGCGAAACTAAATGGACAGCTGAAAACATCATTGAAGATGCCGTTGCTCGCATTAAAGAGCAAGTGGGCGATGATGAAGTGATTTTAGGCTTATCTGGTGGCGTGGACTCTTCTGTGGTTGCATTACTTTTACACCGCGCCATCGGTAAAAACTTACACTGCGTATTCGTTGATAACGGCTTGCTCCGCTTACACGAAGGCGATCAAGTAATGGAAATGTTTGGCGATAAATTCGGCTTAAACATTACCCGTGTTGATGCGGAAAGCCGTTTCTTAGGTGAACTTGCAAGCGTATCGGATCCTGAAACGAAACGTAAAATTATCGGTAAAGTATTCGTTGATGTATTTGATGATGAATCAAAAAAACTCACTAATGTGAAATGGTTGGCACAAGGTACGATCTACCCTGATGTCATCGAATCTGCAGCAAGCAAAACTGGTAAAGCACATGTGATTAAATCACACCACAACGTAGGTGGCTTACCAGACTATATGAAACTTGGCTTGGTTGAACCGCTACGTGAATTATTTAAAGACGAAGTACGTAAAATCGGTTTAGCATTAGGATTACCGGCTGAAATGATCAACCGCCACCCATTCCCTGGTCCAGGTTTAGGCGTGCGTGTATTAGGCGAAGTGAAAAAAGAATACTGCGATTTATTACGCCGTGCAGATGCGATCTTTATCGAAGAATTACGCAACAGCGGTTGGTATGAAAAAACCAGCCAAGCCTTCAGCGTGTTCTTACCAGTGAAATCTGTCGGCGTGATGGGCGACGGCCGTAAATACGATTGGGTTATCTCACTACGTGCGGTAGAAACCATCGACTTTATGACCGCACATTGGGCGTACTTACCTTATGATTTATTAGGAAAAGTGTCTAACCGCATTATCAACGAAGTGAACGGCATTTCTCGCGTCGTGTACGACATTAGCGGAAAACCTCCAGCAACGATCGAGTGGGAATAAAAAATCACTTTTTCAGATACTTTCTAATTATTTCAATAACGCCAATAAAGCCTTGCATATCAAGGCCTTATTTATATTATAGCCAGCCAAAAGTCTGGCTATAAAAATCATACGCTATGCGTATGGAGCCAAATAACTTAAGCGATGAACAGAAAAAATCCTCGCTATATAATGAACAAGGCTGACAACCAAAATTCAACATATAGGAGGATTATCATGG
>MDJB01000035.1 GCA_001752465.1 Haemophilus quentini | reverse complement strand
CTATCTAGACAAAATCAGCAAAGACTGATTGCACTACTCCACTGACCGCCTGAAAAGTGCGGTCTTTTTTTAAACATTTGACACCGCCCCCACTTCGGATTAAGATACCCCACATCCAAGCCGTCTCAAACGGCTTTTTTTGTACCCAAAATTCAAGGAAATACTATGCGAACCACCAAGGCGGAACTACTCGAACTCAAACAAGAAACAGAGTCGGAATTAGAAAAACTCAAACTTGCCAACGAACTTTACCAACGCAACAAAAAACAAGCGGAAGAAATTGAACAATGGCACAAACAAGCCGATTCAATCACTGATGATTTGATTAAATGGCATAAGCTCGGTGCAGATCGCTCTAAATCAATTGAACTGTTATCGCAACAGTCTGAAATAGATAAGCCAAAACTCGAACGCTACAAACAGGAGATCGAAGAAATGATAGCCCTATTCAAAAAACAAAAACAAGACATCCAAGATATTATTGACGATGCCAACCGTGCCAGTATGGCAGGATCATTCAAAACCCAATCTGATGACATTAACCGCAAAATGAAATGGGCTGATGGCTTCTTAATTGGTTCCTTGCTTGCCACCGCTGGCATTTCCTACTGGGGATTTTACACTAGCTTTAACGCTGAAAACCTATTCTTATGGGGGCAATTTGTCGCTAAAGCAATAATCTCTTTACCGCTCTTGATTGTCGCATGGATTAAAGCAAAAGAGCGTGCCTATTTATTCAGAATGCGCGAAGATTACGCCTACAAATATTCTGCTGCAATGGCATTTGAAGGTTATAAAAAACAAATCCAAGAACAAGATCCAGAATTGCAACAACAGCTATTACAAATCGCCATTGATAACCTTGGCAAAAATCCGACATCTGTATTTGATAAAGAACTTCAAAGCACACCACTTGAAACTATTATTGAGGGTGTAGGAAAACGCATTGACCAAGCTATCGCCAAGAATTAGCTATTGACACCCACCGCCCAATCATTTAGGATATTCTCACTTTCAACAGAAAGTCAGCAGCCACAATTAAGTGGCTTTTTTTGTATCTGAAAACAGGGAGCAATTATGGAAATTTCAGAAACAAGCACAAATCAACAGAAGAAAGGTAATAGTTTTGAACTAATGCTATTTGGCTGGTTGTGCTATATCGGTGCAGTTATATCTATTGGATATGGTCTTAGTAAAATTATGATGTATAAAAATTTTGGGCCAGATCTATCAAGTTTGAATGTTAATGCGTACGTAGGCGGTGATGGCTACAATTACATAATTAATGGCACTTATGCCACAACATTCTGCGCACTCGCTGCAGCATTAGCCATTATTGGGAGTACTTGTTTTATTGTGAATGCTATCAATAAAAAATAACATAATTTAATTTGACAAAAACCGCCATCAACGGATAAGATAACCGCACAACAATTTCTTCTAGCGGTTTCCGCACCCGACAGCATAGCGGTTTTTTTATGCCTAAATTTCCGATCCTCACATCTGAGGAACGAAAATAGATCAAAGATCGGGTCGAGAGAACGATATACAATACATCTGAATAAGTTCCGCCGTCTAGAAGCGGTTGTTGAAGCCCGATCACCCTACAAAAGTGATCGAACGATAAACAAAACTTCTAGGGGCATAAAAATGTCAAACTTAACAATTCTCAAAACTTCTATTCGTTCATACGAAAATCTCTTTTCATTAAATGACCTTCATATCGCAAGTGGCGGATTAGAAAAACATCGTCCAAGTTTATTTGCTCGTAATGAACAAACTAAAGAACTGATAAAAGAGATTGAAAATGACCGAAGCACAAAAACGATCTTCGCTTTAAAAACAATTCGTGGCGGTTCTGATATTTCAAAGCAAGGTACGTGGGCTTGCGAAGAATTAGTGCTTTCCTACGCAATGTGGATTAGCCCTAAATTCCACTTAATTGTATTGCGTGCGTTTTTAGCAATGCACCGCAACCAACCGCAACAAAAAACCACCGTCGATGACCGCACTGGCTTACGCAATGCCGTCAGCTTCTTAGTGAATAAAAAAGGGCTCATCTATTCTGAAGTTTATCAACTGATTCATCAACAATTTGGCGTCGAACACATTGATGAACTTTCTCAAGAACAACTTTCTCAAGCCATTAAATACATTCACTTTCTTACCCTAAATCTTGATGGTTTATTTAAAAAAGGCGAAGAAGTTATTATCCCTGAATATATTTTCGATGCCATTATGAAACATGCAAAACTGGCTCAAAAACTGGCAGAGAAAGTTATTTGCTATCAAGAAAAACAATTTGCTTTACTCGGCATAGCTCGCCATTACCGAAGCAACGAGCTTACCAGCCGTGCAAACAGCCTACTTAGTGAATTTTCTTATTTTTTACACGAGGGCGAAAAACTGCTCGCACAACAAATAGAAAATCCATCACTAACGCAAATTAAAAAAATATCTTTTAACGCGTAAAACACCACAAAATCCGACCGCACTTTTTTAAGCCTGCGGCGGATTCTCACACCCCAAATTCAACAAATCGACTAAAAAGGAAACAAAATGAGCTTACTTATCAGCACACTTGTGGCATTTATTACAGCCATCATCACGTCTTTGATTTTATATCGTTTAAAAAGTCACGTAGCGCAGAAAGACAATTCAGACGATTTGCATCGCTTAAAGATTGATTCTCTTCATACTCAGCTTCAATCTCAAGAAACTGCTGGCGAAAACCTTCATACCGAATGTAAAGGCGCACCGCTAAATCAGCCAACGCATCGACCCGAGCCTGATTCGATTCAAACGACTGATGAACCAAAAGGCTCGCCGCCATATTCCAAGCATCAATAAACTCAAATCGCTTTTCCATTTTATTCTTCCCTATTGAGTGGATGGAAAAGTCAATATACCACGTAATCAGATGTATCTAAAAAAGGAAAACAAAAATGCAAAAATTTACTGATGTATTCACGGAAATTATTCCATTTCTTTGTAAAACAGCCATCGCCTTTGCCATCGCTTTTTTAATTGGCGGTATAGCTCACTGTTTTGTCGATGAACCCACCGATTGGCACGATAACGAACTCAGCGAACAAATCCAACAAGAGGCACGTGCGAAAGCCAAAGCGCAATGGCGTGAAGAAAACGGCATCTATCAAGCGAATCTTACCCCACAAGTTAATGCTGATATGTATCGTTATGTTGAGCAAAAACAAGCAGAAATTAACCGCACTTTAGGAGCAAAACAATGAAACCTTACGCTGATTACTACGCTCAACTTGATGCGGCTCACCAACGTGAAGTGGATTGGCAAGCAGGCTATGAAATCGCTTTAGATGAAGTCGCTACTGAAATCGACAACGATTTAAAACAAGGCGACCAAACGCATTATCACGAACTCACAGAAATGCTGTGCGATAACGATAATTTCTGGCTTGCCATTGGTAGCGGTGCAAGTTATGAGCCTTATAGACAAGAGGCAATTAAGAAAATCGCTGAGCGTGAATTGAACGCAAGAATGAATGATTATAACCCAGATTAATGGAGGGGCGAGATGACAAACCAAGTCCAACATCAACAAAATAAACAGCCACCTGCGCTTAAAACATTTTTTAAAAGTGCGAATGTGCAAAATAAGATTAAGGAACTTGTTGGCAAAAATGCGGCAACCTTTACAACAAGTGTCATGCAAATCGCCAACAGCAATTCAATGCTTAAAACTGCCGATCCAATGAGCATTTTTAACGCGGCTTGTATGGCGGCGACACTAAATTTGCCACTACAAAATGGCTTAGGCTTTGCCTACATCGTCCCTTTCAGAAACAACAAAGAAAAGAAAACCGAAGCACAATTCCAAATTGGTTATAAAGGTTTTATCCAATTGGCACAACGTAGCGGGCAATTTAAACGCTTAGTCGCATTGCCTGTGTACAAAAAGCAACTTATCAAAAAAGATTTCATCAATGGTTTTGAGTTCGACTGGGAGAAAGAGCCAGAAGAAGGTGAATTGCCGATTGGTTACTACGCTTATTTTAAATTGATGAACGAGTTTTCTGCTGAACTTTACATGAAGCATGAAGAAATCAATGCACATGCGAAAAAATACAGTCAAACCTACCGCACTTATCTTGATAAAAAAGCCAAAGGACAATGGCCACAATCTGTATGGGCAGAAAACTTTGAAGCTATGGCGCTTAAAACTGTCATAAAACGCTTATTGTCAAAACAAGCCCCACTCTCTGTTGAAATGCAACAAGCCGTATTAGCCGACCAAGCCGTTGTGAAAGATGTAGAAAATCAAGAGTTCAACTACACCGACAATATTCAAGAGGCGGAATTTTTAGCGGTTGTTGATGAAGCCACATTTGAGCAATGCAAACAAAGCATTGCGAACGGCGAAACCACCCTACAAGAACTTTGTGATAGTGGGGCTTATGAGTTTAGTCAAGAGCAGATTGCGGAGTTGGAGGCAATTGAGAATGGAAATGTACCAACTCAAAGCTAGATGCTCTGGCTTGGCTGATTTAATGGTAAAGCCTAAAAGCGGTAATGGAATATCTGCTACAGCAAAAAGTGCGGTGAGAAAGATAGTGAAATTTGATTTATTCGGTTATCGAGATTTTGAGGGGAATAAATACACCGAGAAAGGCATTGCACTAGAAGAACAAGCCATTAAGTTAAGCGGTCGTAAACGTGGCTTACCCCTTAAAAAGAACACGGAAAGACGCGAAAACGATTGGATTACAGGCGAGTGCGATATTTATGTGCCAAGCCGAAGATTAATCATAGACACTAAATGTTCTTGGGATATTGGCTCGCATCCTTTTTTTGCAGATGAGGCAGAAGAAAAAGCCAAAAAAGCGGGGTATGACGCACAAATGCAAGGCTATATGTGGCTATGGGATTGTGACGAGGCGCAAATTGATTTTGTCCTCCTGCCTACCCCTTATGACCAATTATCAAGCTATGACGACCCAAACAGATACATTGACTTGGTTGAGCAAATCCCCCAAGAAAAACGTATCACCACCGTCACAATTAAACGTGATGAGAAAATCATAGAGAAAATCAAAGAGCGAGTAGAAATTGCTCAAGAATATTATCAACAACTCATACAGGAGATGAGCTAATGGCACGTAATACCAACACCGTGATATTAGTCGGTCATTTAGGCAGTGACCCAGAAATCCGCCAATTCCAAAATGGCGGGCAAATTGCCACATTTAATCTTGCTATCGCCGATGATTACCGAGATAGACAAGGCAATACAGTAAAACGTACGCATTGGATACCTATTGTGGTGCATGGCAATTCTGCTGATGTAGCAAGACAATATCTGCAAAAAGGCTCAAAAATCTGTGTAACAGGAAAACTAGTACAGGAAAGCTGGCAAGACCAAAACGGCAATAACCGCACCGCACTTAAAGTAGCAACACAATCCTTTGAAATGCTAGACAGTAAGGCAAACAATGAAACACAACAGCCAACCAAAGACAAAGAAAAACCCGACCCATTAAGCGCAGCAGCAGAACAAGATGGGTTTGATGACGATATTCCGTTTTGAGTGGGGAAAGTATGAAAACATTTCCTTTATCAGAGAGACAAACA